>JAHYZB010000060.1:30313-80106 GCA_019424645.1 Oxalobacter formigenes | reverse complement strand
GCGAACGGGGTCAGTCGTCCGGCCGAAGTCGGAATCCACTGTCGACAGGGCTGCTTCCGCAGCCGCTTCAGCTTCTTCATCACTGGTAACCGTCACGACATTGTCGGTCAACAGCAGTTCTTCCGCATCAGGAGCCTGTTCGTAGACCGAAATGCCCATATCGTTGAAGGTACTGATAATCCCTTCAATCGCATCAGGATCAATGACGTTATCCGGCAGATGGTCGTTGATTTCCGCGTACGTCAGGAAAGAACGTTCCTTACCCAGCTTGATCAGGATCATCAGGCGTTCACGGCGGCGTTCCAGTTCTTCCATCGAAGCTTCGGAATCACCCGACAAAGCATCTTTCAACAATGCTTTTTCCTTGGCCTTGCGATCCTTGGCACGAGCCTTGTCAACGGCTTTCATTTCAGCGCGTTCAACCGCATTCAGGGCGGCGACTTCTTCATTTTCTGGCTGAAAATCCTTGGGCTTGCGACCTCTTCTTCCGGGAACCTTGACGCTTGGCAGGACGTAACCGGACGTATCGATTGCGGCCAGTTTGGCGGCATCTGTCGTTACGACTGTACTGGATACATTACTGTTTTCAGAAAGCACGACTTCAGGCTCGGCAGGAACCGCATTTTTCGGTTTTCTTCCACGCGTACTTTTGATCTTTATTTCGGATGCAATGTCAGAAGCCTCGTTTTCGTCAGGCATGGCCTTTTTTCTGCCCCGTTTGGCAGAAACCGCATTTTCAGGCGTAACCGGCAATTCCTGCGCCGCCACAGCACTTTCATCCAGCTTCTTGCGACCGCGTTTTTTTACAACGACAGTCGTGTTGTTGGTTTCATCAGTTACTGATAGGGATTTATCTGATTTATTCATGTCGTCCGTTGTCCGCTCGAGAATCCATTCATGCCGGCACAAACCGGCGTATTGTCAGACGATACAGTGAGTGCGCCTTGAAGCAATAATGTACACACCCATCTCGTACGTAAAGTCTTATATTATAACACTTTTCACATTTCTTTTCTTGCCTAATTTTCGCTCAGAAAGATTTACTGCCGCAAATTTTCAGCATTCATTTCCTTCTGCAAAGCTTCCTGCTGCTGCTTCAATTCGTAATAACGACGATTTTTTTCTTCTGTCGTCAAACTGGACGAAAACAGTTTTTCCATTTCAGACGACAAAACACGCAGTTTTATCTGGCGCACAGCCCCCTTCAACTCCTGCAAGGCCGGCTCTGCATCAAATTCCTGCCCAACCGTTTCCTGTACCAGCTGTTCGCACTCCACTCCGCCGTAACGAAGATGCTCGACAAGTGCAGCCAGACTGGCCTGTTCACCCAAAACACCGGCAGCATTCAAAATCGCCATGAGAAGTTCACCCTGATCCGGCGAAAACCCCTTAATGATATCGATATCATCGGGACTCAAATCTTCACCAAAGCGTGGAAACATCATCAGTAACCTTAAAACCTGCCGTTCAAGTCCCACCACCGGAGGACGCGGCGCACGCGCCTGAATGCGTCTTGCCCGGACAGCTGGTTTGGCAAACCCGAGAAACGCTTCCAGTTCATCATCCGGCGTTTGCGTTATCTGTGCCAGCCGTCTCAATATCTGCAAACGCAATGCTGAAGGCGTCAGGGAAGTGCACAGGGATTTTGCTGTATGTTGCGCCCGCGCGCGTCCTTCCAGTGTATTCAGATTATTCTCGCCGACAATTTCTTCCAGTAAAAACTCCGATAAAGGCGTCGCTTTTTTCACGAGTGCCTCAAAGGCTTCGGACCCGAATTCCCGGATATAACTGTCCGGATCGTGTTCGGGCGGCAAAAAAAGAAAACCGACACCCTTCGTATCTGACACCAGTGGCAGACTGGCCTCAAGCGCACGCCGTGCCGCACCCCGACCCGCCGTATCGCCATCAAAAGAAAAAATAATGCTGTCCGTCTGGCGCATCAGTTTTTGCACCTGAACCGGCGTACAAGCCGTTCCCAGGGTCGCAACGGCCTGGGGAAATCCAAGCTGCGCCAGCGCAACGACATCCATATATCCTTCAACGACCAGAACGTAACCCGATTCCCGTATAGCCTGCCGGGCCTCGAATAACCCATATAATTCATTTCCCTTTTGAAATAAGGGTGTTTCCGGCGAATTCAAGTATTTGGGTTCACCTTTATCCAGAATCCGGCCGCCGAATCCGATAACTTGTCCTCTTGTGTTTCTGATCGGGAACATGATCCTGTCCCGAAAACGGTCATACCGTTTCGACGAAATATGGAATGCCTCATCGCCCTGCTTTTCAATCACAAGACCAGCCTCTTCCAGTTCACCGGCACGATAATCCTCAAAACCATTCTTGAGGCTATCCCGCATCTCGGGCGCATAACCCAGACCGAAACGCAAGGCGATTTCTCCGGTGACCCCCCTCTTTTTCAGATAATCGATCGCTTGAGGCGCCTTTTTCAATTGTTGCCGGTAAAAATGGCTTGCCTGCGTCATCACTTCTGTCAATGCCAGCGTTTTAGCCTGTTTTCTCGCTCGTTCTCCGGGAGGAATGCGCATTTCATCCTCCGGAACCGTCATGCCGACACTGCCGGCCAGTTCTTCCACTGCTTCGACAAAGGAAAGGCCGGAATGTTCCATTAGGAAAGTGATGGCAGAACCATTGCGTCCGCATCCGAAACAGTGATAAAACTGTTTCACGGGACTGACGGTGAAACTGGGCGATTTTTCAGTATGAAACGGGCACAAACCGAGAAGGTTGGCACCCGCTTTCTTCAATTGCACATGATTGCCAACCACTTCGACGATATCAACGCGGTTAAGCAAATCCTGTATGAATGACTGAGGGATCACGAAATCAAAAAACCTTTTTCATTCGCGAAACGTTTCGCGTATTGACGACGAACAGCTCAAGCTTTGGTCAGCGTCTTCTTGACCAGTGCGGAAACAGCGGACATATCAGCACGTCCCGCCAGACGCCCTTTCAGAACACCCATGACCTTGCCCATATCCTGCGGACCAAAAGCCCCGGAACCGGCAACAGCATCGGCTATTTCCTTTTCAATTTCTTCCATCGACAAGGCCGCAGGCATGTAAGCGGACAATACCTCGACTTCAGCCTTTTCATTGTCAGCCAGATCTGGACGCCCACCTGCTTCGTATTGCGTAATGGAATCCTTGCGTTGTTTGATCATTTTCTCAATGATCGACTGCACTTGCTGATCGTTCAATTCGATCCGTTCATCGACTTCCTTTTGCTTCATGGCAGCAGTCAACATGCGGATCGTTCCCAGACGCTTTGCGTCCTTGGCACGCATGGCGTCTTTCATGTCACTGACGATTTGTTCTTTCAGGCTCACGTCGAACTCCAGTATTTTTGTTGTTTGAAACACCAAAACCCGCCACGGTTCAACCGGAGCGGGCCTTTATCAGCTATCCGAAACCTGCCGAAACCGGCAGATCAAATCAATACATTTTTTTCGGCAACTGCTGACTACGAATACGTTTGTAGTGACGTTTAACGGCGGCAGCCAGTTTTCTCTTGCGTTCAGCAGTTGGTTTTTCATAAAACTCGCGCGCACGCAGCTCGGTCAGCAGACCGGTTTTTTCGATGGTGCGTTTGAAACGTCGCATCGCGACTTCGAATGGTTCGTTTTCTTTAAGGCGAATAGTGGTCATGAATAATTACAGTGTTAAAGCCAATATGGAAAGATTAAGATTTTAACAGCTTATTTAAATAGAGGGAAGTAGCGCGGTTTCATTTCTTCTTTCAATGTTGTGCAAATGTACAACGGCTACAACTGTACGGGATATTCGTCATTTGCCCATCAACGCCCGGACATGAGCGGCAGAGCCACTCGCCAGCCCTTCAAGACTGTAGCCCCCTTCCAGAATGGAAACGATCCTGCCATCGCAACATTCGTCTGCAACCTTCATCAGCTCTTTGGTTACCCAGTAATAATCATCATCCGTAAATGACAGGCCACCAAGCGGATCTTTTTTATGCGCATCGAAACCGGCTGAAATGACCAGAAATGAAGGATTGAATTTTTTAAGCGCCGGAAGTATTTCAAACGACATGCAATTGCGGAGTTTATCCGATCCGGCGCCGCGCGAGAGGGGCACGTTCAGAATGTTATGATCAATGCCCGTTTCGTAGCGGGCACCACTTCCCGGATAAAAAGGTGATTGATGGCAGGAAGCATAAAAAATTTCAGGCCGGTGATAAAAAGCGTCCTGAGAGCCATTGCCATGATGGACATCGAAATCGACAAGTGCCACACGATCGAGTTTGTATTTATCGTATGCATATGCCGTGGCAACAGCAGCATGATTGAAAACACAAAATCCCATTGCCCTGTCCGGTTCTGCATGATGCCCGCAAGGACGGGTTGCGCAATAAACGTTGTCGGCTTCGCCTTTCATGACGAGATCAACACCCATACAGGCTGCACCGACACAAGTCATCACACAATCCCATGTTCCTGGTGACATGACCGTATCGCCTCCGTCCAGTGGTACATATCCGGCTTTCGGTTTGATCGTTGCAATACGATTGACATACGCCGGTGTATGAACGAGCAACAATTGTTCTTTCGTTCCCAAAGGAGCATGTCGCCATGGAACCCCTTTGAATTCCGGCGTGGAAAGTGCCTCTCTGACAGCAAGAAGACGTTCAGGACTTTCAGGATGGTGAGGTCCCGGATCGTGGCCGAGACATGCGTCGGAAGAAAGAATAACGGTATTATTCATGGGATCTCCAGATGAGGGCGCTTTTCAAAAACGAACAAACAGGGCGAAGAGTAAAGTTCATTATAAAACATACGATGCCTCTGAAACACTTTTAATGCTCGTTTGCGTCCCGAACTGCCAAAAAAAAAGCCGATTTCGCATCGGCATTTTTTTGGCTCATTCCTGTAATCAGCCATAATTGGAAACAGCAAAATCCCAGTTCACGACATTCCAGAATTCGTCTACGTATTTGACGCGGGCATTACGGTAGTCAATGTAATAGGCATGTTCCCACACATCGCAAGTCAAAAGAGGCTTGTCCGAACCGGTCAATGGCGTTGCGGCATTGGATGTGTTAACGATATCGACCGAGCCATCCGGCTTCTTGACCAGCCATGTCCAGCCTGAACCGAAATTTGAGGCGCATGCCTGACCGTATGCTTTCTGGAAATCTTCAAAAGTCCCCCACTTTGCCACGATTGCATCCAGCAATTTACCTGCCGGTTTTCCCCCACCGTTCGGCTTCATGCAATTCCAGTAGAAAGTATGATTCCAGTCCTGAGCTGCATTGTTGAAAATACCGCCAGACGATTTCCTGACGATTTCTTCAAGAGGCATATTCTCGAATTCGGTATTCTTGATCTGATTGTTCAGATTGTTTACATACGTCTGATGGTGCTTGCCATAATGGTATTCAAGCGTTTCCTGCGAAATGTACGGTTGCAATGCATCCAGAGGATAAGGCAAAGGCGATAATTTGTGTTCCATGACAAGTCCTTTCGAAAGGGCAATTTGAGAATGACAATGATTAATTATAAGGGCAAGTTGAAATTACTGCTGAGCATGCTCATTTTTCCCAGACTCAGGAAATACTTTCTTCAGCGTATCATGTTAAAGCATAAGGAATTGAACAAAAAGAAATCTGACCTGTATCAAACGACTTTTGATATTCGGAGATAACAGAAGAATTTATAACACTCCGATTAATAATCAGCTGACCGGATCCCAGATACAGGCGGAGGGTATCCATGTCCATCTCCTTTTCATCGTATAATTTCTCCTTGTCCGTTAAATATATGAAAAATCAGTCTTTTCTGTTATTTTCAGTTTTTACGGAACAGAAGAAATGGATTCTATGCAAGTTTAACAAACCGAACGGATTGTTTCAAAAAGAGTCCTTATTTATTAAAATACCTGCATAAACCATCAACTGTCGTTTGACACTGGAAAACATCAGTTTTCCGCAATTGCCGACTGACGCCAGGCCTCAGGATTTGATATCAGCTCATATTTTGAATTAAAATAGTCATTTTTTCGCGGGCTTGTCTGACAACGCGTATAAAAAAACTGGCAAACATCCGGTTTGCATCAATGCTTATCCAGGCGCACAAGGCCCTCCATCGAGTCGGGATAATATGTTAACAAGGGGATCAAATGGATATAGGCAATGCTATCAAAACATGCCGTATAAGAAGAGGATATTCTCAAACGAAGCTGGCCGAACTGGCGGAATGCTCCGTTTCCTATCTCTCGTTAATCGAACATAACCAGCGTGATATTACCCTCTCGACCTTGCAGAAAATTTGCCATGCATTGCACGTGCCTATCGGGATACTTCTGTTTCTTGGAACGTCTCATGACGAATTCGGCGAAATGAGCAAGGAACTGGAAGCAGAACTGGCCAAAAGCACGCTTGTTTTGCTCAGCGCTCCGGCAAACGAACAAAACCACTAGAATCTGAAACGGTAATCTTCAGACTTCATCATTCCCGGAAAAGATCCTGATTTTGACCAGAGTGCCTTTCTCGTCTCTTTTTTCCAATCCCGTACAATAAAAAATGCCAGATCTTCCGATCTGGCATTTTGCAATCAGTATGGTTAAAACTTACCATGTGCCTTTTGCTTTTTGCATAACTGCGCCAATTACGCCCAAAGCCATCAGTGCAAAACAGAACATAACTCCAGCGGTTTCCATGACTCTCTCCTTACGTCGGTAAAGTTGGTTAAGTTGGTAAAGTTGGTACATCTTGGTATCAGCTTCATCAGCTAATCAGCTTCATCAGCTCAGGAAAGGAATTTTTTGCTTTTTACTTCCGGCCATTCCCGCCCTTGAAAACATTAAACCAAATCGCATTACCGCTGTCAACTATTTTTTTACTATGAGTCACATAAATATTATTATTGATCAATTTATGTATTTATTTGTCACATTCTAGCGCACTGAAAAATTCATAGGAAAAAGACTCATATAAAAATCCGGCCAGGAATTTTTTTGCTCTGCAAACAAGACCGCCATGACATCTGTTCCATGTCATGGCGGTCTCTGTAATGCCGAGATGACAATCAAATATCAGACGGCTCCCTATCTGGAAAGTTTGTTTTTTATTTACTGAAATCAAGGACAATGCGTCCTTCTATTTCGTTATTTTTCATTCGCGTGAAGATATCGTTAATGTTTTCCAGCTTGTCCGTGGCAACAGTGGCATGAACCTTTCCTTCTTTGGCAAACTGAAGTGATTCCTGCAGATCCAGCCGTGTACCGACAATCGAACCACGAACGGTGATACCGTTCAATACCTGATTGAAGATGGGCAAAGGGAAATCGCCCGGCGGCAATCCGACAAGTGAAACGGTGCCTTTGCGGCGAACCATTCCGAGAGCCTGCTCAAACGCCCTGGGTGAAACAGCCGTTACCAGAGCGCCGTGCGCGCCCCCGATTTCTTTTTGCAAGGCCGCTGCCGGATCAGTCTTCATCGCATTGACTGTAACGGAAGCACCAAGACGTTTTGCCAGATCGAGTTTGGCATCATCAATATCGACAGCTGCCACATTCAACCCCATCGCCTTGGCATACTGCACCGCCATATGCCCCAGCCCGCCAATCCCGGAAATGACTACCCAGTCACCCGGTTTGGTATCTGTCATCTTGAGGCCCTTATAGACCG
This sequence comes from Oxalobacter formigenes, assembly GCA_019424645.1. Lineage (GTDB taxonomy): Bacteria > Pseudomonadota > Gammaproteobacteria > Burkholderiales > Burkholderiaceae_D > Oxalobacter > Oxalobacter formigenes_D. Next base: position 72,444 of record JAHYZB010000060.1, on the reverse strand, counting down.
TCACCCCTGCACAAAGAACCGGCGCGATTTCAACAAATCCGATATTGTCAGGCAGGATGCCAACGTAATCCGCATCAGCAACAACGTATTCGGCAAAACTGCCGTTTACGGAATAACCTGTATTCTGCTGTTTCATGCAGAGTGTTTCCCATGCATCCAGACAATACTCACAATGCCCGCAAGCCGAATACAGCCAGGGGACACCTACCCTGTCACCTTCCTTGATATGTTTGACATTGGGACCGACGGCAACAACATAGCCAACACCTTCGTGGCCGGGAATGAATGGAGGATTGGGTTTGACAGGCCAGTCGCCATTGGCAGCGTGCAAATCGGTATGACATACGCCGCATGCCTCGACTTTCACCAGTATCTGTCCATTCCCCGGAACCGGCACCGGCACTTCTTCAATTACGAGCGGTTTACCGAATTCATGTACTACTGCTGCTTTCATTGTCTTGTTCATAAATCACCTGTCAAAAATATATTCGAAAGAAAATAGCAGACCCTTTTTATTTATTCTACCCTGATGATTTTGGAAAATTCACGGAAACATCACAGAAAGGAAACTTTTCTCCTCTAAAACAATAAAGCCTGCTTTTCACGACAGGCTTTACTAGCTTCAGTCTGCAAAAACCCGTTCTTTAACTACCGGCATTGCCGAACTTGCTCAAAAAAACAGACGGCGGCACAGGCTGCCACATTCAAGGACTCCATCAGCCCCATATGTGGAATGACCAGTTTGTCGGTAGCCATGGCCATCAGGTTTTCATCCACACCCTGGCCTTCATGTCCCAATAACCATGCTACTGAACGGTTGAGGTCAAAATCGTATATCGTTTTTTTCGTGTAAGGCGTCGTGGCGATCACGGGGATTTTCGATGTTTCAATCAGTTTTTCGAGGGAAACGTCTTCAAATACATCGATAAGAAAATGCGCGCCCATTCCTGCTCGCAAAACACGGGGTGACCAGACTGCCGCCGTACCCGGACTGCAAAATACCTGTCGGATTCCGGCGGCTGCGGCACTCCTCATGATCGATCCCAGATTGCCCGGATCCTGAATCCTGTCCAGCAAGACTGCAGTTTGTGTCAGTTCAGGACAATCCTCATGAAATGGCGTAACAATCAGAAAAAATATGTCGATGCCATTTTCAACCTGACTTAACGGGCGAAAAAGACTGTCAGTCAACAGCAGGCACTTTCCGCTTCTTTTTTCGCACTCTGCAATAATGGCAGCTACTTCCGGATGTTGCCTTGATGTTTCGCTCACGACACACAGGATAGGCACATCGATATGCTCCAGATAGGATTGGCAAAGATGAATGCCATCCAGGACAGATTGTCCGCTTTTTCGCCTTGCGGCTGAACTGGAAGCCAGTTGCTTCAACTCACGGTATTGCGGGTTGTCTTTGGATGTCAGTGATTTCATGAATGCTTTATTGAGTAAGCGAAATGTTTGATTGTTTTCGGAGAATATGAAGTCTCGGGGATTGAAAGTGGATTGTCAATATCGCTGGTTCACGAAAATCCACTGTAAAACGGTATGATCAAATGATCTCGCCAGAAATAGCCCATAACCTGCTTACGGGAATGAAGAGATGATTTTACGGAGTTCCTGTACCGGAATTTTGTCAATAGAAACAATAGGTTCAGGAAAATAATCATACGGTGCAATGGCCTTTTCAAACCAGGTAACGTCATGCCATGTGCCGTTTTTAAAACCGGCATGATGGTAGGTACCCACCGCCGAAAAGCCCATTGTCCTGTGAAGGGCTTCGCTTTTTTTATTCGGAACAGTTACGCCCCCATATACTGTCCTGATTCCCTGCAATTTCAGAATCCTGATCAAAATGGAATAGAGTTTTTTACCCTGTCCTTTCGATGTGGATGATGGATCGAGATAGACAGACAATTCTGCATTCCATTGATACGCCTGTCGCTCCATATGACGGTGTGCGTAGGCATATCCAACTATATTGCCTTCTTCCTCACATACCAGAGCAGGATAAAACGCCGATATGTCGGCCATTCTCTTCGAAAACGCCTTTTCAGTCGGAAGGCTGCATTCGAACGTAATCGGCGTTTCTATGTAACTGGCATAAATTTTGAGTATTGCAGTACTGTCAGCAGCTTGGGCAAATCGAATCATCACATTATTCCTCCCGATGTGAGAATCTGTTTTCAGATAACAGGTTTCCTGAAAGACAATGATATCGGCAAATGTACCAGCCACCTGGGGGGGATGTAAACGAACGAAACTGAGAACCGTCAGACGAAAGACCGTGACGAAGAAGAATTTTGTTTGAAATGATGTATTGGAGGCAGGAGACGGAATCGAACCGACGTCTACGGCTTTGCAGGCCGCTGCATAACCACTTTGCTATCCTGCCATCGTGAGATGGCCAAACCAGCCTGAAAAAGCATGAACCCGGGAAGATAATGAAAAGATGGAGCGGGAGAAGAGTCTCGAACTCTCGACCTCAACCTTGGCAAGGTTGCGCTCTACCAACTGAGCTACTCCCGCATCGTATTCATCGCTACAAATTCCGGTGAACTGACTGCTTTCACCAGATACCGCCGGTTCCATTTCTTCAGAATGCCATGAAGATCTGGAGCGGGAGAAGAGTCTCGAACTCTCGACCTCAACCTTGGCAAGGTTGCGCTCTACCAACTGAGCTACTCCCGCTTTGAAAGATGAGCATTGTAGCATTTGCCTCTGTATTGTCAATACCCCAATGACAATTTACTTAATCCGTGGCAATGCTTTGCGCAAATAATACAGCATGGAAACGACCGTCAAAAACGCCGCGATGATCAGAAGATAAGTTCCTATGAAACGCGTATCGATGACGTAAAAAAGATTATCGTAATACAAAAGCATCGGGATGGCGATCATCTGGGCAATCGTTTTCACTTTGCCCAGTGAGTTGACGGCGACGGAATTCGATTCCCCGATCTTCGCCATCCATTCGCGCAAGGCTGAAATGGCGATTTCGCGGCCAATGATAATGAACGCCAGAATCGCGCTGACGCGACCCAGCTGGACCAGAACCAGAAGAGAACCCGCCACGATCAGCTTGTCTGCAACCGGGTCGAGAAAAGCGCCGAAGGCAGAGGTCTGGTTCCATTTCCGTGCCAGATACCCGTCTATCCAGTCGGTGATGGCGGCAACGATGAAAATAATACCTGCGGTCAGACTCTGGGCATACAGGGACATCCAGCTTTGGGGCAGGTAAAAAATACCGACAAGCAAGGGCACGAGTGCCACCCTTACCCAGGTCAGGAAAATAGGTAAATTAAACGGCATAGACTGATTCTTGCAACTTTCACTGATTGACTGCATTTTTTATTTTTCCAAATAAAAATACAAGGCGTTATTCTAGTGCAACTGGTCATAAATTTGCTGTGCCAGACGACGTGAAATACCTTCCACAGTCGCCAGATCGTCAACCGAGGCATCCGCAATCTGGCGAACGCTCCCGAAACGGGCCAGCAATTTCTGTCTTCTTTTTGCACCGACTCCTTCAATTTCCTCCAGACGGGAGGCTTGTCTTTTCTTGTCTCTTTTCGCACGCATGCCGGTAATGGCAAAACGATGCGCTTCATCCCTGATCCGGGCTATCAGCATCAGGACTTTTGAATCTTTTCCCAATTCCTGCGGCAGGCGCCCATCTGCATAAACCAGCGTCTCCAGACCGACTTTCCGCCCTTCTCCCTTGGCAACCCCGACGATTAAGGACAGGTCGTGCCCCAGTTCAGCAAAGACTTGTGTCGCCATTGAAACCTGGCCTTTTCCACCATCGACCAGAACGATGTCCGGCATCAGGTCTTCATGCCCGACCAGTTTTTCATATCGACGCGTTAAAACCTGTTTCATGGCGGCATAATCGTCACCAGGTGTAATTCCGGCGATATTGTAACGCCTATACTCACTATTTTGCATTGCGCAATGATGAAATATTACACATGAAGCCTGAACGGCTTCTCCCTGCGTATGACTGATATCGAACGCCTCTATCCGCAAATCGTTCGGATCTTCGATATCCAGATTCATCAATTCAATCAGGTATTTGACCCGTGAGAGTTGTGTATCGGACTGTGAAAGGACACGCGACAGAGCAATCTCGGCATTTTTCTGCGCCATCTCCAGCCAGAGCCGTCTCTGCCCCTGCGGCTGCGTAACGACGTGAATCCGGTGACCGCATTGTTCCGACAAGGCCATCAGCAATGCCGGTTCATCGAAATCCATATTGACGACAATCGTTCCCGGAATCTGTCCATTGATATAATGCTGCGCCAGAAACGCTTTCAATACCTGTGTTTCCAGTTTCTCATTTTCATCCACACCACTGCCCAGATTACCCGGGAAAACCGCCCTGTCTCCGAGATGCCGACCACCACGGACCATCGCCAGATTGACACACGCTCGTCCCTCACGGACGACAACGGCGATGATATCGACGTCAGCCACCTTGTCCGACTCCATACTCTGTTGCTGAAGTACCTGCGAGAGCGACGCGATCTGGTTACGCACGAAAGCGGCTTCCTCGAATTCCAGCTGTTCGGCATGCCGCTCCATTTTTTCCTGTAGTTCTCCCAGAATGGCTGAATGATCGCCCCTCAGGAAACGGACTGCATTTTCCGTGTCCTTCCTGTAATCCGCATCGCTGATCAGCCCGACACAGGGGCCACTACACCGGTTGATCTGATAAAGCAGGCAGGGACGTGTCCGGTTTTTGAAAACACTGTCTTCACAAGTACGCAGGCGAAATACCCGCTGGAGAATCTGGATCGTCTCACGGACAGCCCATGAATTTGGAAAAGGCCCGAAAAACTGGTTGTGACGATCTACATTTCCGCGGTAATAGACCATACGCGGATATTTCTGGCCGGTGATTTTCAGATAGGGATAAGACTTGTCATCCCTGAAAATAATATTGTAATGAGGGTGAAGCGTCTTGATCAGGTTGCTTTCCAGAATCAACGCTTCAACTTCGCTTCGCGTCACGGTCGTCTCCATGCGGGCAATCCGCTCGACCATCATGGCGATCCGTGGCGACGGCGAGGCTTTCTGGAAATAGGTGCTGACCCGTTTGATCAGGTCACGCGCTTTTCCCACATAAAGGAGCTTGTCGTTCCTGTCGAAGTAACGATAAACCCCCGGCAAATGAGGCAGCTGTTTGACCGCTTTCAGCAGTTCTTTCCGTTTTTCGGCAGAATCCTCTTGCGGGTTTTGGCCGTTCCCGTCAGCTGAAATGTCTATTTCTTTTTCCGACATACCTTTCTTTAATCCTGCGGAATCTGCTCGACTATCGCACGGGCACGCTGATACCGTTTTTCCTGTTGCAGGCTTTCCCAGTCCAATGCAGTAACGGCTGGCATCAGGCTGCCGATTTTCGCTGTGCAATCGCGCATTTCTTCTTCAGAACGAGCCGGCAATCCTGCCAGCAGTTCATCGGCCTTCTCCGGCGTATTGCAGACCAGCACCATATCGCAACCGGCACCCAAAGCCGCATTCGCCCGTTCAACGATACTGCCAGCCACACTGGCGCCTTCCATACTCAGGTCATCGCTGAAAACGACACCGTCGAACCCGAGTTCATTTTTCAGGATCGACAGCCATTTTGGTGAAAAGCCAGCGGGCAGGGAATCAACTTTCGGATAGATGACATGTGCCGGCATCACACTCGCCAGACTCATACCCAGATTTTTGTAGGGTGCAGCATCTTCCAGCAAAATCGCTTCCAGCGACCGGTCATCAACCGGAATTTCCGTATGGGAGTCACCTGTGGCATAGCCGTGTCCAGGGAAATGTTTTCCGCAATTGGCCATGCCTGCGAGTGCCAGTCCGTAATTGAGGCTTTTTGCCAGAAAAGTGACAATGTTCGGATTGCGGCTGAAAGAACGGTTGCCGATAACGGCAGAAACGCCATAATCCAGATCCAGAACCGGGGTAAATGAAAAATCGATACCACATGCCCGCAATTCGGAAGCCAGCACGTAACCGACCGCTGTTGCTGCACGACTGGCAGCGACCTGGTCGTTTTCCCACATCTGCCCCAATGAACGCATGGGCGGCAAACGTGTGAAACCGTCGAAACGGAAACGCTGCACGCGACCGCCTTCATGATCGACAGCAATGAGAATATCCGCACGTTCCTTGCGAATGGCTGCCGTCAACGCCGTCAATTGTTCCCTGTTCTGGTAATTGCGTGCAAAAAGAATGACGCCGCCTGTCATGGGATGGCGGATTCTTCTGATATCTTCATCCAGTAGACGCAAACCGATCACATCCAGCATGACAGGGCCGTAACTGTTTCTTTTACCGCTTAACAACGAGCTTGTTTTTTTCATGGTTCACCTGTCAGTCTCTTATGGTTTCCGCGACTTTTTCCATCTGTTCGATAACGACAAAAGCCAGGGCATATTCCGCTTCATCCGTTACCGATACCTGTGCTTTTAAGCCCAATTCTTCCATATGCGCCTTCAGCTTGCCGCTGCAAACCGCTTCCGGTTTGCCACTGGCTGCATTTAACAATTGCATGGAACGCCATGTCATCGGCATTCTCATGCCGAGCCCAAGCGCTTTTGAAAATGCTTCCTTCGCGGCGAAACGGGTTGCCAGATAACGCAGGCCTCTTAACTCAACCTTGGACTTTCGATGAATATAACGTTTCATTTCATCAGGCCCCAGAATTTTTTCCGCAAACCGGTCGCCACGTCTTTCCAGTGCAGCCTTGAGACGCGTGATCAGCATCATATCGGTTCCGATACCGTAAATCATATTTTCAACTCTGTTCCGTCTTTAGTTTGTTTTTGGCGCACGAGCCTGCACCAGCAGTGCTTTCATGTCCCTGATGGCTTTTTCCCAGCCATCGAATACTGCTTGCGCAACAATCGCATGGCCGATGTTCAATTCGGCTATGCCATCAATAGCTGCAATCGGCAATACGTTGGCATAGTGCAAACCATGTCCGGCATTCACTTTCAATCCGTTTTTGATGCCTTCTTTCACGCCAGCTTTCACCCGTTCCAGTTCATGGCGCAGGGAAGATTCATCAAAGGCATTCGCATAACGTCCTGTGTGCAATTCGATCACCGGCGCTCCCGTTTCGTGTGCGGCGATAATCTGCTCTTCTTCAGGGTCGATGAAAAGACTGACACGAATGCCTGCGTCAGTCAGTCGTTCGACGGCTGAGGCGACGATATCATAAGAACGCACGACATCCAGACCACCTTCCGTCGTCAGTTCCTCGCGCCGTTCAGGCACGAGGCAAACGTCATGTGGTTTGATTTCGCAGGCAAAGTCGATCATCTCAGGCGTAATCGCCGATTCCAGATTCATACGCGTTACCAGCAAGGGCCGGATCGCCCTGACGTCGGCATCCCTGATATGCCGGCGATCTTCGCGCAGATGAAGGGTAATCGCATCGGCACCAGCCTGCTCGGCCATGACAGCGGCTTTCACGGGATCGGGATATGTCGTTCCCCGTGCATTACGCAGAGTGGCGATATGATCGATATTCACGCCCAGTTCAATAACAGGACCACTTGGATGAAGAAAACTCATGGCTCGCAGAAAAAAGGATAGTTAATGGAGTTAGTTTACCCTGATGTTACAACTGGCGCAGGTCTAATAATATCTTTCGTGTCTGGAGAGGCACACCATTCAGGTGATGTGCCAGCAGATAACGCATCAGCAGCTTGCTTTGCAGCTGTGTCTGCTGATCGGAATAATTCTCTCCGGCCATGTCCAGAAGTGTCCTTCCGGACATTCTCGGCGCTTCGTCCCCCATACGTGCGGGTCGCGGCCCATTTTCCGGATCAACGACATACACTTCTTCCGGATCGACTTTCTGCCGGGTTGTCGTATCGACCGACAGATCAGCTGCCACCCCTGTTTCTTTCAGGAGAGCCAACTCGAAAATCCGCAAGACCGTCTGGGCGGATTCGGACGTCGCCAGGCGATTCAGGGCCTTGACGTAATGATCGAACAGAAGATGATGCGGGTCTTCCCGTGCTGTCAGTTTCAACAGCAATTCGTTCAGATAAAACCCGTAAAGCAGAGCTGAATTTTCCAGCGGGATCATGCCACCTATCCATTCGGCCGTCGTCAATGTCCGGAGTTCGGATTTTCCCGTCCATCCGATAGACAGTGGCTGAAAAGTCTGCAAGACGCCTCTCAGCCGCGAGTTGGGCCTTTTCGCGCCCTTGGCGACAAGAGCGACCCTGCCGTAATCGCGGGTAAACACATCGACGACGAGACTGCTTTCCTTGTAAACATAGCTATGCAGGACAAACCCGGGCTGTTCTACAATCCTGTGTTCAGAACCGCTTTTGCCGGATGGTGAGCGTTCAGGAACTTTCACGGAACCGGTTTTTGCCGTTTTTTCCGTTTCGGTATTCACCTGTATCTTCTCCTGTCCAGACTCACAGAAATTTTCATTCTCCAGGCCGCGAGAGATATCAATCGTAGCCGTAAGCGCGAAGTCCCGCTTCATTGTCGGCCCAGCCTGATTTCACCTTGACCCAGATTTCCAGATAAACCGGAACTCCGAACATTTTTTCCATATCCAGTCGCGCTTCTGTGGAAATTTCTTTCAGTTTCTCGCCTTTATGGCCGATGATCATGGCCTTGTGCATATCGCGTTCGACGAGCACGGCAGCGAACACGCGGCAGATTTTTTCCTTGCGTTCAAACTGTTCGATCACGACAGTGCTGGTATATGGCAGTTCATCACCGGTATATCGGAAGATTTTTTCACGGATAATTTCCGCCGCCATGAAGCGTTCGCTCCGGTCGGTCACATCTTCAGGGTCGAACATTGGCGGATTTTCCGGCAGGAACTGCCGGATTTCATTTTCCAGCCTGTCCAGCTGGAAACGCTGCCGCGCCGAAACGGGCACGATGGCAGCAAAATCGCGCAATGCCGAAACTTTTTCCGCAAAAGGAATCAGGTCTTTTTTATCTTTGACTTTGTCCGTTTTGTTGACAACCAGAATTGTTGGAACCTTTTTCGGGATCAGATCGAGTACCTGCTGGTCGGCCTGTCCGAATACATCCGCATCGACGACGAAAAGGATGACGTCGGCCGAAGTCAGCGTGTTCGTCACCGTCTTGTTCAGAGTCTTGTTCAGTGCATTGTTGTAGCGCGTCTGAAAGCCCGGCGTATCGATATAAATGAACTGGGTGTCCTCATCCGTCTGGATGCCCATGATCCGGTGGCGAGTCGTCTGTGCCTTGCGCGATGTGATACTGACTTTCGCACCGATCAATTCATTCATCAGGGTGGATTTGCCGACGTTGGGACGCCCGACAATCGCGATATAACCGCATCGGAAATGACTGTTTTCCTGATCTGTCATGATGTCAACCTCACTCATTTTTTTGAAGGTGGCACCGCCTCGTCTTCGACAGGCAGTTCTCTTTGTGGTGTAGCGATACCGATCAATTTCATCTGTGTTTCCTTACGGCCTTTTTTCCCGGATGAAACCTGCTTTTTGTTCTTCATGGCTTCCTCCACGGCAAGCAACGCTTTCTGTGCCGCTTCCTGTTCTCCGGCCCGGCGGCTGGAGCCCGTTCCGAAAACATGAATGCCGAATTTGCCGATTGTGCATTCGACTTCGAATTCCTGATTGTGTGCTGCACCATGTGTAGCAGCCACCCGATATTCAGGCAACGCCAGCTTGTGTCCCTGCAAATATTCCTGCAACTGCGTTTTCGCGTCTTTCCCGAACGTTTCGGGATCGAGCCCCTTCATCATATCGGTGAACAGTTGCGTAATGACCTTTCTGACAGTTTCAAAATCGGAATCGAGGAAAATGGCACCGAACAGTGCTTCCATCGCATCGGCAAGGATCGATGGACGCTTGAAACCGCCAGCTTTCAGTTCACCTTCACCCAGACGCAAAAAACTGGACATATCCAGTTGCTGCGCAATCTCATGGAGTGCCTGCTGCCTGACCAGAGATGATCTCAGTCGTGACAGATTGCCTTCATTCAGATCGACATACCGTTCATACAGATTGATGGCCGTGACGCAATTCAACAGCGAGTCACCCAGAAACTCCAGCCGTTCATTATGATGGCTGGAAAAGCTCCGATGAGTCAGTGCAGTCTGGAGCAAGTCGATTTGTCGGAAAGAATATCCGATCCTTTCCTGCAACACATTCACGTTCATCATCGCAGCCTGAGAGTCTCCCTGTTCAATCAAAAATCAAATTTGCGCCATTTGGCGATTAATGGATGCCACCTATACGTGTCATATCATTCAGGTTCATCCATACCAGAAACGCCTTGCCGACAACATATTCATCGGGCACAAACCCCCAGTATCGGCTATCCAGGCTGTTATCACGATTGTCGCCCATCATGAAATAATACCCCTCTGGCACCGTACATGAAAATCCTTCAACGTTATATGTGCACATCTGGCGGTTCTTGAAACGGTCAGGATGCGGCACATATGTTGGGGCACGATCGTCATTCAGGATACGGTGTTTGACTCCCGCACCGGACAAATCTTCCTCGAACTGTTTGGAATAAGTCAAGGTTTCAGCATCGAGATAGTCGGACATCGGCTGGTATTTCGCCTCGACGCCGTTGACAGTCAGTTTCTTGTTTTTGTATTCGATTTTGTCGCCGCCAACCCCGACCACCCGCTTGATGTAGTCGAGTGAGGTGTCTTTCGGGAATTTGAAAACGACGACATCGCCTTTTTCCGGATCGGAAAGACCGATCACTTTCTTGTTGATGACCGGCAGGCGGATACCGTAACTGTACTTGCTGACCAGAATCATGTCACCAACTTCCAGCGTCGGGACCATCGAGCTCGATGGAATCCTGAACGGTTCCCATAGAAAAGAACGGATGACGAAAACGGCGGCGATCACAGGGAAAAAGCTGCCGGAATATTCAACCCACATCGGCCGCTTCATCAGTTTTTCTTTCAGTGTCTCCCTGCCGGAGTCATCAACCTTGATACCTTCTGATTTCAGTTTTGCATTGCGCTCGTCAAAAGCCGCCAGTGCGATGTCAGCGGCGGCTTTCCGTTTTTTGACCAATACCAGTTTGTCGTAAAACCAGACGACACCCGAAATCACCATTAATATGAATAGGATCAGGGCGAAGTTACCCAGCAAAGACTGCACGTTCATTTTTCATCCACTTGTAAGATTGCCAGGAAAGCTTCTTGTGGAACTTCCACCGATCCAACCTGTTTCATCCGTTTTTTACCTGCTTTTTGTTTTTCGAGCAATTTGCGTTTACGGGAAATATCACCGCCATAACATTTTGCCAGTACGTTTTTGCGCAACGCCTTTACGTTTTCACGCGAAATGATCGTCGATCCGATCGCCGCCTGAATGGCAACGTCGAACATCTGGCGCGGGATCAGTTCGCGCATTTTTGCCGCAACCGCACGGCCACGGTACTGGCTATTCGCCCGATGTACGATAATCGCCAGCGCGTCGACCTTGTCGCCGTTGATCATCATGTCGACCTTTACGACGTCAGAAGAACGGTACTCCTTGAATTCATATTCCATCGATGCGTATCCACGCGAGATGGATTTCATCTTGTCGAAGAAGTCGAGCACGATTTCAGCCATCGGTAATTCATAGACCAGACGAACCTGCTTGCCGTGGTAATGCATATCCATCTGGATGCCACGCTTCTGGTTGCACAGTGTCATAATCGAACCGACATATTCCTGCGGCATGTAAAGGTTAACCGTCACAATCGGCTCGCGGACTTCCTCGATTCTGGCGGGGTCAGGCATCTTGGACGGATTGTCCACCATCAGCGTTTCGCCGTTCTTGAGAATCACTTCATAAACAACTGTCGGAGCTGTCGTGATCAGGTCCATGCCGAATTCGCGTTCCAGCCGTTCCTGCACGATCTCCATGTGCAAAAGGCCGAGAAAACCGCAACGGAAACCGAATCCCAGCGCCTGTGACACTTCAGGTTCGTATTGCAGGGACGCGTCGTTCAGCTTCAGTTTTTCCAGCGAATCGCGCAAGGCATCGTACTGGTTGGCTTCAACCGGGAAAAGACCGGCAAACACCTGCGGCTGCACTTCCTTGAAACCCGGCAGCGGTTCAGTGGCAGGACGAGAGGCCAAGGTGATCGTATCGCCGACCTTGGCGGCGGTCAGTTCCTTGATACCGGCAATAATGAAACCGACCTGCCCTGCCGACAGGGAATCTTTCGATACCGAACGCGGCGAAAAGACACCAATGTTTTCAGCCAGATATTCCGAACCCGTCGCCATCAGGCGAATTTTGTCTTTCGGTTTAAGGGTGCCGTTCTTGATCCGTACCAGCATGACGACACCGACGTAATTATCAAACCATGAGTCGATGATCAATGCCTGCAACGGTGCATCAGGATCGCCAGCCGGTGGCGGAATTTTGGCAATGATCGATTCAAGAATATCCTCGACCCCGAGCCCTGTCTTGGCGGATGCCAGTACTGCATCCGACGAATCAATACCAATTACGTCCTCGATTTCGGATTTGGCACTGTCCGGGTCGGCCGATGGCAAATCAATCTTGTTCAGTACCGGAACGACCTCAACGTTCAGATCGAGTGCCGTGTAGCAGTTCGCAACCGTCTGTGCCTCCACACCCTGCGATGCGTCTACTACCAGCAACGCACCTTCACACGCTGAAAGCGAACGGCTGACTTCATAGCTGAAATCGACGTGTCCCGGCGTATCGATCAGGTTCAGGTTATAAATTTGCCCGTCCCGTGCCTTGTAATTTAAGGCAGCGGTCTGTGCCTTGATCGTAATGCCACGTTCCCTTTCGAGATCCATGGAATCGAGCACCTGAGCTTCCATTTCCCGATCCGACAATCCGCCGCAAAGCTGGATAATCCGGTCGGCCAGCGTGGATTTGCCGTGGTCAATATGAGCAATAATGGAAAAATTACGGATGTTCTTCATTCGCTTGCAGAAAAAAGGCTGATGAATCAGACGGAAAACGAGACACTATAAACCAGAAATACCGGTTAAAAGCACCATTTTACTAAATTTCAATAAAAAACTCGCTTAATCATTCACTTGACCGCTTTGATATCTGGCAAGACGTTGCGATTAAGTCGGATCAATTTGCCAGTTTTCTCCTGAACGGCAACATCCATTTTTTCGCCGACAGAAAAAGAACGATCGCCAGACAGGCGCAAACGGTCAGTGCAATAAAAGCCACGCGATAGCCGGCATGATAAGCAAATATACCCCCCAGTGTCGTGCTCAGGGCTGCGCCGATACCTTGCAACGTCATCACGTAACCGAGCCCCATATTGACATGACCCGTACCGCGCAGGATTTTTGCAACGATGCCAGGTGTTGCCACACCGATCAGTCCCGCACCGACTCCGTCCAGAACCTGTACGGGAATGATGCTCCATGGGCTATGCCAGAAACCGGCGATCATTCCCCTGATGGGCAACGCCAAAAGTGCCAGCAGAATGACTGTTCCGTATCCTTTTTTTTCTGCCATGTGTGCTGCCCACAATGCCATTGGCACCATTGTCAATTGGGCGATAACAACAGTAGCTGCCGTGTAGACAGCAGGATTGACACCGAAAGTCGCGACCGCCGACTGACCCAGCAAGGGCAACAATGCTGCATTGCCCAGATGAAAAAGAAAAAGCACGAGTCCGATAATGAAAACCGGCCCGTTCGTCAGTAATTGCCGAATAGAGGAAGGTTTTGCCTCGCCATCTTTTTCAAGACCGCGTGCCGTGTCGTAATCGATCAATCCCGGATTGATGAACCGGATAAAGAGAATGGACAACAGTCCCATTGCCAGCATGACGACGAACACGCCCTGTATTCCGTAAAAATAACCGGTCACTCCGCCCAGAACGGCTGTTGAAAAATTGCCGAAATGGTTCCATGCCTCATTTCGCCCCATCTGATGCGCCAGACCATTCTGTCCAACCAGCCCCAGCGTAATGCTGGTCAGGAGCGGGAGAACGGCTGCAGCCATGATTCCTTGCAAGATTTGCGAACCCATGACGGAAAAAAAGGATTGCCAGTAAAAAACCGCCACTACGGACAAGACAATCATAATGGTCGTCACAGCCAGCATCAGTCTTTTTCTTCTTGTCGTATCAGCCAGTGCGCCCAAAGGAGTAGTAAAAAACATGCCAGCCAGTCCACCTGCTGTCATGACATAGCCGATTTCATCCGGCGTCCAGTTATTTCCCTGAAGAAAAACTCCCAGAAATGGACCCAGGCCGTCCCGGACATCAGCCAATGCAAAACAAAGAAGAGACAAGGAAACCAGCGAGATATTTTTACTTTTATGCGTTGTTTCGTTCATATCATCTCCGGTTTATCTGCCTGATCGGGTCGGCACTCCCTTGCGATGACGATTCCCCGCAGCGAACTGTCCTTTTTTGCTATCACCCTGCTGTGGACGGGATGTTTTATTACCTGTCCTGTTTTTCATTTGCCCGGAAGATCCTGCCTTGGCCTGATGTCCCGGGTTAACGGGAGCGGCAAAGCGGCCTTTGGCACTGGCTGGTGCCGATTTCCATGCTGGCACGAGCTGGTTCGGCCCGTTTCCGATCAGATCCTCACGACCATTCCTGCGGAGCCACTCACGCAAAAGTTGCCAGTTTTCAGGATCGTGATAACGCAAAAAAGCCTTGTGCAAACGACGTACCTGCCCTTTTCGGGCGGTTTCCACTTTTTCCGAATCGTAAGAAACAGGCTCCAGCGGATTACGTTCGGAGTGATACATTGTCGTCGCCAGTGCCAGCGGCGTCGGCATGAAGGTTTGCACCTGATCCGGCCGGAAGCGGTTCCGTTTCAGCCACAATGCCAGATTCAGCATGTCTTCATCGGTTGCGCCAGGATGTGCGGCAATGAAATACGGCACCAGATACTGTTCCTTGCCCGCCTCTTTCGAATAACGGTCGAACAGGCGCTTGAATTCATCATACGTTCCGATACCGGGCTTCATCATCTTGGACAGGACATTCTGTTCCGTATGTTCCGGTGCAATCTTCAACAAGCCGCCGACATGGTGCGTGACCAGTTCGCGGATGTATTCAGGCGATTTGACGGCGATATCGTAACGGACACCCGAACCGATCAGGATTTTTTTCACCCCCGGCAATGCCCGCGCCTTGCGATACAGAGAGATAAGTTTGCTGTGGTCGGTATTCAGGTTCTTGCAGATTTGCGGATAGACACAGGAAAGCCGGCGGCAGACGCTCTGGATTTTTTCATCCCGGCAGCCGAGCCGGTACATATTCGCCGTCGGCCCGCCCAGATCGGAAATGACGCCGGTGAACCCGTCCACGTTATCGCGGATTTCCTCGATTTCGCGCAAGACAGACGGTTCTGACCGGCTCTGGATAATACGCCCTTCATGTTCGGTAATCGAACAAAACGAACAGCCGCCGAAACAGCCCCGCATGATATTGACGGAAAAGCGGATCATGTCCCATGCCGGGATAGCCTCACCCTTATATGCAGGATGCGGGCCTCTGGCATAAGGCAATCCGAATACGCCATCCATCTCTTCCATCGCCAGCGGCAAGGGTGGAGGATTCAGCCAGACATCGCGCTCGCCATGCGCCTGAACGAGTGCACGTGCATTTCCCGGATTGGATTCCAGATGCATGACGCGAGACGCATGCGCATACAAAACGGGATCGTCCACGACTTGTTCATACGACGGCAGGCGAACGACGGACTGGCTGTTCGCTTTCAGACGCAAACTGATTTTGTTTTCCCTGATCGATTCTCCGGCAGCCTTGTCCTGTTGGATTTTCGCACCGCACACTTCCTGTTCGGGAAAATAGGGATTGGCATGTTTTTTGACCGGGCCCGGCTTGTCAAGACGAGACGAATCGATTTCCTGCCAGTCCTCACCAGGTTTCCAGCCTTTCGGCACCATGAATGCCGTACCGCGCAAATCGCGGATCGACTCGATTTTTTCACCAGTGGCAAGACGATGAGACAATTCTATAATCGCCCGCTCGGCATTCCCGTATACAAGGATGTCGGCCTTCGAGTCAGGCAATACAGAACGCCGGACCTTGTCTGACCAGTAATCATAATGCGCCACCCGTCGAAGACTCGCTTCAATCGAACCGACAACGACCGGTATGCCCGGATAAGCTTCCTTGGCTCGCTGTGCATAAACCACCAGAGCACGGTCGGGACGTTTTCCGGCTTTTCCTCCGGGTGTGTATGCGTCATCGGAACGGATTTTCCGTTCTGCCGTATAGCGGTTAACCATCGAATCCATATTGCCCGATGTCACGCCGAAATAGAGTTTCGGTTTCCCCAGCACCCGGAAAGGCTGAGCCGATTTCCAGTCAGGCTGGGCAATGATCCCGACCCTGAACCCCTGAGCCTCGAGCACTCGTCCGATCAGGGCAATCCCGAAACTGGGATGGTCAATATAAGCATCTCCGGAAACCAGAATGATGTCGCACGCATCCCAGCCGAGCGCATCCATTTCCTTCTTTGACATCGGCAAAAAAGGAGCTGCGCCAGCGCGTTTCACTTTACGGGAAACGTACGAGAATATATTTTTCGGGACGACCGTCATATCGGGTTTGAAGAAAAGAGTAAAAATTTCAGCCAGTATAAGTGGGAACTGCCTGAATACAAAAATTTCGCCGGAAAAACATTCGGCGAAACCAGTCAATTAAAAAAAGGATCATAAAACCCTTATTCGGGTTTCGGGTAATTCACTTCCAGAATCACCAGTTCCTCGACACCGACCGGTGTATGCAGCGTCACGGTATCGCCTTCACGCGCCTTGATCAGCGTTCTGGCCATCGGCGATATCCAGCTGATCCTGCCTTCCAGCGGATCAAATTCATCGATGCCGACAATCGTGATCGTATTTTCCTCGCCATCTTCGCGTTCATAAGTCACTGTCGCGCCGAAGAAAATCTGGTCATTGCCGTAGTGAATGCTGGGATCGAATTCTTCTGCCGCCTCGATCCGTTTGATCAGAAAACGGATACGCCGGTCGATTTCACGAAGGCGACGTTTGCCATAAATATAATCGCCGTTTTCCGAACGGTCACCATTGGACGCCGCCCATGACACAATCTGGACAACTTGCGGCCGTTCCTTGTCGATGAGAGATAACAACTCGTCTTTCAGGCTCTTAAGGCCTGCAGGGGTGATGTAATTCTTGAACCCTACCGGAAGTACGGGAACATTAGGTTCCAGTTCGTCGTCGTTATCCGATTCTTTGGTAAATGCTTTATTCATAATGTTTTTGACTCAATCGAATAATAAAGTTTTCAGGACAAACAAGCATTATGAAAACGGTCAACCGCCAACCGGCATCGCTACCTCTATTTGAACAAAAAGGCCTGAAGCCGCTTTCACGGCGTCAGACCCTTCAGACATCCTGTTTTACTCGGCCGTTGCCAGAGAAAGATTCAACTGGTTTTTCACCGGATCTTCCGGAGTCGGAGCCAGATGCTTGCGTTCGTATTCCAGACGGTTCAGATAATCGGCCGAAACGTCGCCGGTAATGTACAAACCGTCGAAACAGGAAGCCTCGAAGCTTCTCAATGCCGGATTGACGTCGGTTATCGACTGTTTCAAGGCAGACAGATCCTGATAGACCAGCGCATCAGCCGTCATTTCGCGACGTACTTCCTCGTCAGTACGACCGTAAGCGATGAGTTCGTCACGAGTCGGCATGTCGATACCATATACGTTAGGGTATAGCACAGGAGGTGCAGCGGATGCGAAAACCACTTTGTTGGCACCGGCTTCACGCACCATCTGGACGATTTCCTTGCAGGTCGTACCACGGACGATGGAATCATCGACCAGCAGCACATTCTTGCCCTTGAATTCGGAACCGATGGTATTCAGTTTCTGGCGGACGGAACGCTTGCGCACAGACTGCCCCGGCATGATAAAGGTACGGCCGATATAGCGGTTCTTGATCAGGCCTTCACGATATTCAATGCCCAGTTTCAGGGCAAGCTGAATGGCAGCAGGACGTGAAGAGTCCGGAATAGGCATGACAACGTCAATATCACCTGTCGAAATCTGGCGTTTGATCTTTTCAGCAAGATGCTCACCCATTTTCAGGCGAGTGGCATAAACCGAGGCGCCATCAATCAGCGAATCAGGACGGGCCAGATACACGTATTCGAAAATGCAGGGATTCAAACTCGGATTTTCAGCGCATTGCTGGTTGTACAGATTGCCTTCGATATCGATGAAAATCGCTTCGCCCGGCATGACATCGCGCAGGAAACGGAAGCCCAGACCTTCAAGTGCAACGGATTCACTGGCAACCATGTATTCCGTACCATTGTCCGTTTCGGCAAAACCGATACACAGTGGACGAATGCCGTACGGATCACGGAAAGCGAGGATACCGGCATCGGTGATATGGGCGACAGCAGCATAAGCGCCGCGAACCCGTTTATGCAATATGGAAACGGCCTTGAAGAGCGCTGCCGGATCGAGCGAATAACCACTGGTCGCTTCCTGAATTTCATGCGCGAGCACGTTTAACAGGACTTCGGAATCCGAGTTCGTATTGATGTGGCGGCGATCGTTCTTGAACATTTCGCCTTTCAACTGTTCGCAATTGGTCAGATTGCCGTTGTGGGCAAACGTGATGCCGAAAGGCGCATTGACATAGAATGGCTGTGCTTCTTCTTCATTCTTGGCAGAACCGGCTGTCGGGTAACGGACATGGCCGATACCGCAGTTTCCGGGCAAGGCACGCATATTGCGAGTACGGAAAACGTCTCTGACCAGACCGTTTGCCTTGAACATCGCGAACTTGCCGTTACTGCTGGTGGCAATACCGGCAGCGTCCTGACCGCGATGCTGCAAAAGCTGCAATGCATCATAGATCAGCTGGTTGACAGGTGTCTGGGAAACAATACCAACGATGCCACACATGGTGGACTCCTCAATCAAAAATTAAGAAAACAAAACCACAGGAATACATCGAAACCGATAGGATACCCTGAATCAGAAATGTATGTATTCCACAAAATAATCCGGCAAATACGGCATGGTCATTTTCGCGACCTGTACCGCCATCGGACTGAACATTGCATTTTTCCAGAACGGCTGCTGCGGTATTTTCGTCATTCCGCAAACCAGTACCAGTGCCAGAGCGACCAGCGCCCCTTTTGCAAGCCCGAACAGCGCGCCGAGAAATCGATCCAGTAGCGTCAACCCCGTTGCATGCAGTACGACATTGACCAGTCTTGCCAATATCGCCATGACAATCCGGGTGCCAATAAACAGCACAATGAACGCCACGATCATTCTCATGACATCCCCGGATACCGCATTGGGCAACCAGGGTATCAGGATATCCCCATAATGGGTCGCCACATAAAAAGCGACAACCCAGCTAACCAGCGAAATGACCTCACGCACCAGACCTTTCGTCATGCTGATCAGCATGAAACCGACCAGCAGAAACAGCAATACGTAATCGAAAGCAGTCAAAATGCGATCCAGTCAGTCGTCACATCAGTTCGGCAACAGGGTACAGGACAATCCCATGCTTTTAAGTTTTGAACACGTCTTGTCGGCATCGCTCTTGTTCAAAGGCCCGACACGGACGCGGATGCGCTCTTCTCCATTTCTGGCTTTAACTTTCTGGGTATGGGAATGGATTCCCGCTTTGGAAAGTTTCGCCTGCAATTCACTGACCTTTTGCTGCGACGTCAGTGCAGCGACCTGAATGACCTGTTTGCCGGATGTCGATGTTTTGGTATTTTTGTCAGCGATCATCTGGCCGATAGGATCGGAACCGGAAGCTGCTTTCGTTTTTTCAGCTTTAAGCTTGTCAGCCCTGGCCTTCTCCTGTTTTGCCTTTTCTGCTTTCAGTTTTTCCTGTCTGGCTTTTTCGGCTTTTTGTTGTGCCTCAGCCTGTTTTTTCTGAATGTCGGCATCGCTTGTTGTCGCCGCTTTTTCTTTTGGTGCAGTCAGATGCTGTTCGGTAGCGCTCTGTACCGGCGCAGCCTGTTGGAGCGGAGGAGTGGAAGGCTGTGCGGCCGGTGCAACGCCCTCTGTCGGGACGGTAGCAACTTGTGCCTGTTGGGCTTGTTGTGCCTGATCGGCTGGAGGGGTAATCGCCGTTTCAGCTGTCGGAGCAGATGGCGGAGTCTGTTCGGCCGCCGCCACCTGAACCGGTTTGTTGTCTTTGGAAGGGATATCGATCAGTAAATTGGGTGAAACCGGCCTGGGTTCCGATTCGAAAATCATTGGCAAGACAATGATGGCTGCCAGAACCAGTGTAATGGAACCAACAAGACGCCGGCGAGCCCGTTTCTTTTGTGGCAGCTGTGGATCGTCCGCGCTGTTTTTCTGGCCGGGATTTTTTTTGCGATCGATATCGTCCGCGACAAATCTGTCCGCACCTGTGGCGCGCGACTTTCCTTCTGAATCAGATTTCGATTTGCCCCAGCGAAAAAGAGAAAAACGGCTCATGCAATCAACAATGGTTGGTTGGTTTCAGGTCACCTTCTTCAGTGACCCCTGTAACGACCCAAAATGATCCGAATGCGACTATTCTATCATTTTTCTGGGCATTGTTCTTGGCGCTTGTCATGGCATCGACAGCATTGTGATATACGGATACGCACTGATTGGTTTTGCCGCGTGTGACGCCTGCGGAAATGAGTTTGTCTTTCAGTGCTTCTGCCGTGGCCGCTCTTGGCAAGGGCAAATCCGTCACATACCAGCGATCGACGCACCCTTTCATCAGCTCGATAACACCGTCAATATCCTTGTCGGACATGGCACCAAAAACGGCATGAGTGGCATGGAATGTCCCCATATCTTTCAGATTTTTCGCGAGCACAGCGGCGGCATGGGGATTGTGGGCAACGTCGAGAATGACCGATGGTTCATTCTGAAGAATCTGGAAACGACCGGGCAGTTCAGTCCTGACGATCCCGCGCTCGATAGCATCAATATCGACCGGCAAACGCTGTTGCAAGGCTTCCACAGCAGCCACAACCGTCGCGGCATTGTGAATCTGCGTATCCCCCTTCAGGGAAGGAGGAACAAGTCCCGTATGAGACGATTTTTCACCCAGATAATCCCAGTGACCACCTTCAGTTTTAAAACGGTAGTCCCTGCCGAAAACCTTCAGGTTTGCACCAATTGAGCCGGCATGTTTCAAAAGGGATTCCGGCGGGTCGATATCACCATAAAATGCTGACTGTCCCTGACGATAAATGCCTGCCTTTTCAAATCCGATTTTTTCGCGGGTATCGCCCAGATATTCGACATGGTCAATCGCGACATTCGTGACAATGGCAACATCCGCATCGATCAGATTCACTGCATCGAGCCGCCCACCAAGGCCAACTTCCAGAACAAGCACGTCCAGATGCGAATCGGCAAAGAGTTTCATGGCAACCAGGGTCGTGAATTCGAAAAAGGTCAGCGGAACATCGCCCCGGACTTCCTCGATCACTTCAAAATAATGCACGAGCGTTGCATCGTCGACCATCTTGCCGTCGATCTTCATACGCTCATTGAAGAAATGAATATGGGGCGAGGAATACAGTCCGGTCTTGTAGCCCGCTTCACGATAAATCGTCTGGAGCATGGCAGAGGTCGACCCCTTGCCGTTCGTCCCGCCAACCGTGATGACAGGACAGTCGAACCGGATACCCATCCGTTCTTTCACCACCCTAATCCGATCCAGCCCCATTTCGATATTCTTGGGGTGCAAACCTTCCACAATCTGAACCCATTCAGAGAGGGAACGATGGTTTCGCTCCGGTTTATTTGCGGCTGATTGCCTGGACATCTTCATGAAAAACGGTTGTATTCAAGTCATTAAAAACGCAAACGCCTTATTCTTTTGGAACAGGCGTTTGAACTATTAAAACATAAATGGCTTATGAAATAGATTCAATCGGCCTGTTTTGCATCATCGCCAGCATATGGGACAATTCATTGCGCAATTCGCGACGATCGACAATCCGGTCGACAGCGCCTTTTTTCATCAGGAATTCCGAACGCTGGAACCCTTCCGGCAACTTTTCACGCACCGTCTGTTCGATAACACGGGGACCGGCAAAACCGACCAGCGCTTTAGGTTCAGCCAGAACGACGTCGCCCATGAAAGCGAATGAAGCGGAAACACCACCCATCGTCGGATCGGTCAGAACGGAAATGAAAGGCAGGCCTTTTTCTGACAGGCGAGTCAGAATGGTATTGGTTTTGGCCATCTGCATCAGGGAAAGCAGACCTTCCTGCATACGTGCGCCACCGCTGGCAGTAATGCATATGAACGGTACTTTTCGTTCAATCGCTTCTTTCACCCCGCGAACAAAACGTTCACCGACGACGGAACCCATCGAGCCGCCCATGAATTCGAATTCAAAACAGGCAACGACCACAGGAACGGCTTTGATCGACCCGCCGACAACAATCAACGCATCGGTTTCACCTGTACCTTCAACTGCGGACTTCAGACGGTCAGGATATTTCTTGCTGTCCTTGAATTTAAGAGAATCGAATGGAGTCACGGACTCGGCGAGCTGATAGCGACCTTCGGCATCAAGCAGTGCATCAAGCCTGTCGCGGGCACGAATGCGCATGTGATGGCTGCATTGTGGACAAACGTGGGAATTCGACTCCAGATCGGTCCGGTATAACACCGCTTCGCAGGATGGACATTTCACCCACAAGCCTTCAGGCACCACCCGACGTGGTGTCGTCTGATGCTGGATTCGTGGTGGAAGCAACTTGTCAAGCCAACTCATAAAATCTCCTGATCAAACAGGCCATCGGATTGATCCGATGGCCTGTTTTCTGCACTTTTTATTGTATTAAAAAATTCATTCCGGCAAACACCGGATCACAGGACGCTTTTATAACCTGTATAAAATCATTCGTCCAGTGCTTTGCGTATCTCTTTCAAAAAAGATTTCACGGCAGATGCCGCTTCATCCGGTTTCACACTTTCCAGCTCCTGGATAATCCGGCTGCCGATGACAACAGCATCGGCAGAGGCACCCAGCGCTCTGGCAGTAGCCGCATCACGGATTCCGAAACCGACACCCACCGGAATGGTAACGTGTTTTTTGATTTTTTCAATCCGGGATGTTACCTCATTTACGTTCAAATTTCCTGAACCTGTGACACCTTTCAATGAAACATAGTAAATATAGCCACTTGCAAGCCTTCCGATTTCCAGAATGCGTTCATCAGTTGACGTCGGCGCCAGCAGGAAAATCATATCAATGTCGTTTGCCTTCAGCTTCGCGGCGAATTCTTCACTTTCTTCCGGAGGATAATCGACGACGAGAACGCCATCAACACCTTTTTCAGCGGCTTTTTTAATGAAAACGTCCACTCCCATGCGTTCAATCGGATTGGCATAACCCATCAGAACGACTGGTGTGTTTTCATCCCTGATCCGGAATTCCTCAACGGTATCCAGTACCTTTTCCAGAGTCATACCCTTTTGCAATGCCACTTCGGAGGCGTGCTGGATAACCGGACCATCAGCCATCGGATCGGAAAACGGGACACCGAGCTCGATGATATCGGCACCACCTTCAACCATGGCGTGCATGATGGGTACAGTCAGTTCCGGAGCGGGAAAACCGGTCGTGACGAATGGGACAAGTCCCTTTCTGTTCTGCTTTTGCAGACGATTCAATGTTTGTTGTATGCGAGACATAATCAATCCTGTTCTTTAAATTCGGTTAATGGTTCATCTGTTCGTCGTCAAAAACGACCTCACCATTGAATGCCGGCTCTCTGGGCGACAGTATGCATATCCTTGTCACCCCGGCCGGACAGATTGACCAGAATTAATTTGTCTTTGGGCAGCGTTGGCGCGAGTTTGACGGCATAAGCCAGTGCATGGCTCGATTCCAGAGCGGGAATGATGCCTTCGATCCGGCAACAGTCGTGGAAAGCGGCCAGTGCTTCTTCGTCATTGATGCCCACATATTCGGCACGGCCGATATCTTTCAGCCATGCATGTTCAGGGCCGACACCCGGATAATCCAGACCCGCCGAAACAGAATGGGTATCGATTATCTGGCCATCCCCATCCTGCAAAAGATAGGTACGGTTGCCGTGCAGAACGCCTGGTATTCCTCCGCTCAGGGATGCGGCGTGACGTCCGGTTTCAATCCCGTCACCGGCCGCTTCCGCACCGACCAGTTTCACGTCCTTGTGGTTGATATACGGATAGAAAATACCCATGGCATTGGAACCGCCGCCGACACAGGCGACGACCACGTCAGGCTGGCGACCGGTCAGTTCCGGCATCTGCACCAGACATTCCTCGCCGATGACCGACTGGAAATCCCGCACCATCATCGGATAAGGATGTGGGCCTGCGACAGTGCCGATAATGTAAAAAGTCGTCTCGACGTTGGCGACCCAGTCGCGCATGGCTTCGTTCAAGGCATCTTTCAGGGTCCTGGAACCGGATTCGACCGGAATCACGTTCGCACCCAGAAGCTTCATCCGGTAAACGTTCTGAGCCTGACGTTCAACGTCTTCACTGCCCATGTAAACATGGCATTCGAGGCCGAAACGGGCACAGATCGTGGCTGTCGCCACACCGTGCTGGCCTGCACCGGTCTCGGCGATGATACGCTTCTTGCCCATGCGTCTTGCCAGAAGTGCCTGCCCGATCACGTTGTTGACCTTGTGTGCTCCTGTATGGTTCAGGTCTTCGCGTTTCAGGTAAATCTGGGCTCCACCCAGCATGTCGGACCAGCGGGAAGCGTGATAAACGGGAGAGGGACGGCCAACGTAATGTTTCAGTTCATGACGGAACTCGGCCAGAAATTCCGGATCGTCCTTGTAACGGGCATACGCCTCGTTCAGTTCGTCCAGTGCGTGAATCAGGGTTTCGGAAACGAAACGTCCCCCGTAAATGCCGAAATGGCCTTTGGCATCCGGCAAATAATAGTCGGATGTTTCGAACAGCGCATTGGATACGCTGCAACAACAGTCTTTGTCTTTCATGGAAATTCTCTCGATTGTGCAATGTCGTTTTCAACCCGGTGAAAACGGAACATGCCATAAATCCGGTTCAAATGGTATCGTCCGCCTGACGGACGGCTGCTATGAAAGCCCGGATTTTTTCGGCATCCTTGATGCCCTTTTCTGCCTCTACGCCACTGCTGACGTCAACGGCAAACGGGCGCAGTTCAGAAACTGCACCAGCGACATTTTGCGCACTCAAGCCACCACTCAAAACGACCCGAGGCCCTGTTTCTTTTGATACGAGAGACCAATTGAAAACCTTTCCTGCTCCGCCATAGGCGTCCGTCCAGGTATCCAGAAGCATACCCTTGAAATACGGACTGGCATTGCGATATATCCGTTCATATTGTAGCAAATCATCGGCTGTTGTATCCGGTTTGACACGAAAAACGCGGATAAAAGGCCTGTTTGCCACCGCAGCCGCCTCGGCGCACCACTCTGGTGACTCGTCGCCATGAAACTGCAAAATGGATAAATGTGTCGTTTCGACAACAGCCGCAATGTCGTCGATATCGGCATTGACGAAAAGTCCGACCGAGGTGACGAAGGGAGGCATTTCGGCCATCAGTTCAGACGCTTTGTGAGCCGACACGTATCGCGGGCTGGGCGGATAAAAAACGAAGCCCAGCGCGTCAGCGCCAGCGTCAACTGCCGCCTGTACATCTTCCCTGCGGGTCAGTCCGCAAATTTTTATTCGGGTTCGGTTCATGATTTCGCCATTTTAAAAGCGGATTGTAAACTGACTGATTCTGTCCCGCATTAAGGAAAAACATCTTCCCGTTGCGGCAAGCCCCATTTTGCATCGTAATGGACGCGCGACAGGTAAAGGCCGTCCGGCATGAAAGTCGGAGCTGCCAGGGAACGGTCTTTCGCATCCAGTAATTGCCTCATCCATTCATGCGGATGATTGCCCTTGCCGACATACACCAGCGAACCGACGATATTGCGCACCATGTGATGCAAAAATGCATTGGCCTCGAACGTGAACACGATCAGGTTGCCCTGTTTTTCAACATCGATGCGTTTGACGGTTTTGACCGGTGTGATCGACTGGCATTCCGCGGCACGGAATGCGGAAAAATCGTGCTCACCCAACAGCAAATCAGCCCCTTTTTGCATCGATTCAATATCCAGTGGCTTGAAAACCCATCCGGCACGGTTTTTCCATAACGGGGAACGCACTGTGCTGTTATAGATCAGGTAGCGGTAACGCCGCGCCGTTGCACTCGAACGGGCATGAAAACCATCCTTTCCTCCCGGCACTTCGCATGCCCAGCGCACGGCAATGGATGATGGCAGATAGGCATTGACTCCCCTCACCCATGAAACGGGCAGGCGGTCGAGTTCCGTATCCAGATGCACGACCTGTTCGCTTGCATGGACGCCCGCATCGGTACGCCCGGCACACATGGTCGAGATACGGGTCCGGGTAAACCGGAAAATCGCTTCCTGCAACTGGTCCTGAACGGTCATGCCATCCGGCTGGGTTTGCCAGCCCCGCCAGTTTGTCCCGTCATATTCAATGCCCAGTACGATACGTTTCATTTGTCGGTTTTATTGTTTCACCTGTCCTCTATTTTACCTGCGCAAATTATATTCATCATCTCCGGAAACGATTTATCAAGCAAAAATATGATTTTCATAATATTGATTTTTTAAAAATGGATAATCGGTAACCGGCGTCATCGAAAAGATTCGCATTAAAACGCTTCGCCCTTGCAAACGGCAGTCTGTCAAAAGAAATATCATCAATGTGAAAATGATTCTCATTCTCACATTGATATACCGGAACAACAAGACTACAATATGAGAACGATTTTCAAATTCAGAAAAAGGATCTCTTTTGAACAGGTCATCACAATATCAGACCAGACATCGGAAAATGCTGTTTTCGTATCTGGAATCGTTATCGGGAAAACACGTGACGGCAAGCGATATTCATCACCATTTCCAGCAAATGGGCATATCCATCGGTATGTCCACCATATACCGGCATCTGGAAAGAATGGTCGATGAAGGCCTTGTCAATCAATACCTTTTGGACAAGACCGACGCTACCTGTTTTGAGTATGTGGGTTCCCATCAGGAAGATGAAAAGACCTCATGCTTCCATTTCAAATGCGAGTCATGCGGAAAACTGATTCATTTGCATTGTGATGAACTGGGACTGATACAAGATCATCTTTTGAAAAAGCATGGGCTCGATATCAATTCCCAGCGAACGGTTTTATACGGAAGTTGCACCCAGTGCATGAATTCGTCTCATCGTTGAGCGTGCAGATTATCCAGATTCAAGGCATTTCATGAGAATTTTTCGACAAAATAGAACCCTGACGATCTTTTTATGTATCGCTCTGGTTTATATTGCCATTTTCTCAACATGCCACTTTCATCACGACACCGGCGATGAAGGTTTTGGTGTTCCCTGCCCTGTCTGCACATCTCTCAAACTTGCTGACCACCCCATTGAACCGGCCGGATTCATGGAAATCCTTCCGTTCAGTTTGATTTCGGGAGCAATCTTCCAATTAATACCTCTGTGCGCTGGCCGAATTCCCCTTTTATCCCATGCCACGCCAATCAGCCAGAAAACCAGAATGAATAATTGAGACTTTCCTCTGGTGTTACAACACATTTTTTACTGGCCAACTCAGGCATCTGCCTGTTTTTGCCTGTGTTTGACTGTCCTGGAAGGTTTTAAACAAATGAAACGTTTTTTTTCTATTCTGATCATGGCGGTATTGTCTCTTTCCTTTCTGGTTGCCTGCCAGTCGCGTACTCAGGAAGACAAGCCCATCCCGCACAAACTGAAAGTTGTTACGACGATTTTTCCGCAGTACGATTTCGCACGGCAGCTGGCCGGTGACAAGGCAGAAGTTACCATGTTGCTCAAACCCGGCATGGAAAGCCATACTTATGAACCTACTCCACAGGATATCAAGCTGATCCAGAATTCCGACCTGTTCATTTATACAGGAGGCGAAAACGACGTATGGATTGAAGAAATCCTGAGTTCAATGGGTGACAAAAAACCGGCAACCCTGAAATTGCTCGATATTGTTCCAACCGTCAAGGAAGAAGTCGTCAAGGGAATGGAACACGATCATGACGACGGCGAAGATGAACTGGACGAGCATGTCTGGACTTCCCCCAAAAACGCCATGGCGATTGTAAACAGCATCGCCGCGAAGATGAGTGAAAAAAATCCGGAAAACGCAAAAGCTTATGAAACAAACCGCGAAAACTATATTCTTCAACTGAAATCGCTGGATGACTCTTTCCGAAATGTTGTAAAGAACGCCAAACGCAAAACGATACTTTTCGGCGACCGTTTTCCATTCCGTTATTTTGCCGATGAATATGGACTGAAATACTATGCGGCCTTTTCAGGTTGCTCCACCGAAACCGAGGCCAGCGCCGCAACGATGGCATTCCTGATTGATCGGGTAAAACGGGAACATCTTCCCGTCGTTTTCACCATTGAATTTTCAAACGGCAAAATTGCGGACGCTATCAGTGACGCCACCGGTGCACGGAAAATGACCCTGTTTTCCAATCACAACATCACTCGTGACCAGTTGAAAGCCGGCGAAAACTTTCTTTCCATGATGAATAAAAATGTTGAAAGCCTGAAGGCTGCGTTGAATTGACGATACCCGGGGCGGTAATTTTCAAATCACCGCCCTGACGTGACGGGAATATTTTAATAAAAAAATCGGTCAGCTAATGAACATGATTTCCTGCAAAAACGTTTCTTTCGCTTACGACAATGTCGTTACCGTTAAAGATCTCAATTTCAGCATAGAGGATGGCGATTATTTTTGTATTGTCGGAAAAAACGGCTCGGGAAAAAGCACCCTGCTCAAAGGACTTCTTCACCTGAAAAAGCCATTCGCCGGGATTATTGAAATGCATAACCAGCTTGCACCCGCCGATATCGGCTATTTACCCCAACAGACAAGTATCCAGAAAGATTTTCCTGCCAGCGTTTATGAAGTCGTTTTATCAGGATGCCTGAACAGGCTGGGTTTCAGGCCATTTTATTCAAAAAATGAAAAAAATGTCGCAGAACACAATATGGAACGGTTGGGAATCAGCCATTTGAAAAACAAATGTTACCGCGAACTGTCGGGTGGACAGCAGCAACGGGTCCTGCTTGCCCGCGCCTTGTGTGCGACAAAAAAAGCGATATTGCTGGATGAGCCGGTGGCGGGACTGGACCCCGTCGTTTCACAGGAAATGTACGAGCTGATTCAAACAATAAACGGACAAGGCATTACGGTCATTATGGTTTCGCACGACATTCCCTCTACCATGAAATATGCGAAACACATCTTGCATCTTCACCATACCCAGCTTTTTTTCGGGACTGCCAGGGAATACCAGAACTGCGATATTGGCCGGAGATTCATTGGAAAGGAGACATATGTTCAGCCTGATGCTTGAAATATTTTCCTATCCTTTCATGGTACGGGCCATTCTGGTCGGTACTCTTGTCGCATTGTGTTCGTCATTGCTGGGCGTCAGCCTGGTATTGAAACGTTATTCCATGATCGGAGATGGTCTTTCACATGTCGGGTTCGGCGCCCTGGCACTGGCAACTGCACTGAACGCCGCTCCGCTTTCCGTTGCGATTCCCGTTGTCGTGGCTGCCTCCTTCGTGTTGCTCAGAATCAGCGAAAACAGCAAAATCAAGGGCGACGCGGCTATTGCACTCATTTCAACCGGAGCGCTGGCAACAGGCGTCATGATTCTTTCAATGACCACGGGGATGAATACCGATGTTTGCAACTATCTTTTCGGCAGCATTCTCGGCATGTCCCGTAATGACGTTTACCTGAGCCTCGCTATTTCCATTGCCATTCTGCTGATGTTCATCCTGTTTTACAACCGGATCTTTGCCATCACTTTTGATGAATCGTTTGCCAGTGCAACGGGAAACCGTTCCGGATTTTATAACATGCTGATTGCGCTGATGTCCGCCCTGATTATCGTTCTCGGGATGCGGATGATGGGAGCCTTGCTGATCTCCAGCCTGATCGTCTTTCCTGCCCTGACGTCAATGCGTCTGTGCAGGAAATTCAGGACTGTCATCATCAACTCGGCGCTTATATCCGTCATATGCCTGTGGATCGGCATCGTGATTTCCTACCAGTATGCGACTCCAACCGGTGCCAGCATCGTGATATGCAATATTGTGGCGTTTTTGCTTTATTGGCTGATCCAGACAATCAAAAAAACATTTTTCCATAAGCAACTAACATGAAAAAATTCATCATAACAATGGTGTTGTGTCTTCTTGTTTCAGGCTGCGGCAATCCGGTTGGCCGAAGGGGATTCGATGCAAAACCGCCAGGAATGGACGACACCCGCACGACTTATTCCGATTCCCGTGCAAGTGCCTCAGATGAAGAAGATGCTGATGAAGAAGAGGTGCCCGAACCATATAACCCTGATCCCGATTCGGATATTCTTGAAATCAGTGAAAAAATGTTCCTGACGCAAATCAACGACATTTATTTCAATTTTGATGAATACAAAGACAAAACCATTATTGTGGAAGGGATGTACGCCTCGTTCACGACCCGTGACGGCAGCCTGAAGGTTCCGGTTATTTATCGTTACGGCCCGGGTTGCTGCGACAACGATGGCTGGGGCGGTTTTCTGCTGAAATATGCAGGACAACTCCCACAGGAAAAAGACTGGATTCGTGTAACCGGAACACCTGAACTGACACGAACACCTGAAGGCTACACCAATCTCGTACTAAATGTCATTTCCATCGAAAGGAAAACGCAACATGGCAAGGAACTGGTAACGCAATAAAAACAAAAGGGTAAATCGGCATGGCGCGATTTACCCTTTTTAAACTCTCTATAGCCTGCTCCATTCATGTCAAGGCAATAATGGCGGCCCTGCTCTTACAGTTGAAGAATGGTGAAAAGCCTTTCCTGCCTGGAACGTTCAAATCAGGCAATCATTCCGAAAACAAACCATCTCGTCATTCCAGGATGATTCGCAGCATGCGACGCAACGGTTCGGCAGCCCCCCAAAGCAACTGGTCGCCGACAGTAAATGCGGAGAGGTAATCATTACCCATTTCCAGCTTGCGCAAGCGGCCGACCGGAATCGTCAGGCTGCCGGATACGGCGGCAGGCGTCAGGTCACGCACGGAATCCTCTTTTGTATTCGGCACGACCTTCGCCCACTGGTTGTGGTTCTTCAGAATATCGGTGATTTCGTCCACCGGCACGTCTTTTTTCAGCTTGATCGTCAGTGCCTGTGAATGGCAGCGCATCGCGCCGATGCGGACGCAGAGGCCATCAACGATGATTCTATTGCTATCGTCTTTGCCCAGAATCTTGTTGGTTTCGGCGCCGCC
This sequence comes from Oxalobacter formigenes, assembly GCA_019424645.1. Taxonomy (GTDB): domain Bacteria; phylum Pseudomonadota; class Gammaproteobacteria; order Burkholderiales; family Burkholderiaceae_D; genus Oxalobacter; species Oxalobacter formigenes_D. The sequence goes on along the minus strand of JAHYZB010000060.1, from coordinate 41,044 downwards.
TTTCCATTCCTCGCGTGACATGCCGTTACCCAGATCGCTGTCGATCCACGGGATCAGATTGCCAGCCAGAGGCACACCGAACTGTTTCGTTTCATCTCCCGACATGCCACGCTGGCGAGCCAGCACCTGACGGTCGATTTCAAGAATGGCCGAAGCCGGGTTTTCCAGATTCATCCTGACTTCAGTGTGGATGGAACCGAACTGGGTCAGCAGTTCACGCATGTGTTGCGCACCACCGCCGGACGCCGCCTGATACGTCATCGACGTCATCCATTCACCAAGATCCTGTTCGAAAAGACCACCGAGCCCCATCAGCATGCACGAAACCGTACAGTTGCCCCCGATGTAGTTCTTGATGCCTTTGGACAGGCCATCTTCAATGACCTTGCGATTGACCGGGTCGAGAATGATCAGCGCATCGTCGCTCATGCGTAGCTTGGAAGCGGCATCGATCCAGTAACCATCCCATCCTGCAGCGCGCAGCTTCGGAAAAACGTCAACTGTATAGTCACCGCCCTGGCAGGAAATGAGGATGTCGCATTTCTTCAGTTCGTCGATATTGAAAGCGTCTTTCAGGACAGTTTCATTTTTCGCCATTGCAGGCGCTTTGCCCCCAACGTTCGACGTCGTGAAGAAAACGGGTTCGAACAAATCGAAATCGTTTTCTTCCTGCATCCGCTGCATCAGAACGGAACCCACCATTCCGCGCCAGCCAATCAATCCTACCAGTTTCATCTTGTCACCCGATTCAGTCATTCAAACGTGTTTTACAGAGCGGCAACGACAGCGTCACCCATTTCCTTCGTACCGACACGTTTGGTGCCTTCTTCATAAATATCACCCGTACGCAAACCATCAGCCAGCACTTTCTTGACGGCTTTTTCGATACGGTCAGCCTGTTCGCCCATGTTCAGGGAATAGCGCAACATCATCGCAGCGGACAATATCTGTGCCAGCGGATTGGCAATACCCTTCCCGGCGATGTCCGGAGCAGAACCGTGAGACGGTTCGTACAGGCCCTTGTTGTTTTCGTCCAGCGAAGCGGATGGCAGCATACCGATCGAACCGGTCAGCATTGCGGCCGCGTCGGACAGGATGTCGCCGAACATGTTACCGGTCACGATAACGTCCAGTTCTTTCGGTGCACGTACCAGTTGCATGGCGGCATTGTCGACATACATGTGATCGAGTTTGACGTCAGGATATTCTTTTGAAACGTCAATCATGATTTCGCGCCAGAGCTGCGAGGTTTCCAGCACGTTGGCCTTGTCAACCGAAGTCAGGCGTTTGCCACGTTTTTGAGCCGTCTGGAAAGCGACGTGGGCGATCCGGCGGATTTCCGGTTCAGCATAACGCATCGTGTCGAAACCTTCACGGGCACCCTGAAATGCGCCGTCCGGAGCTTCCCGGTGTCCACGTGGCTGCCCGAAGTAAATATCACCCGTCAATTCGCGGACGATCAACAGATCCAGTCCGGAAACCACTTCAGGCTTCAGCGTGGACGCGCCTGCCAGTTCAGGATAGAGGATGGCCGGACGCAGATTGGCAAACAGTTTCAGGTTTTTGCGGAGACCTAAAATAGCCTGTTCCGGACGCAGGGAACGTTCCAGCGTGTCATATTTGAAATCGCCTACGGCACCGAAGAGGATCGCATCGGCTTCCTTGGCCAGTTTCAGCGTGCTTTCCGGCAATGGATGACCGTGGGCAGCATAGCCTGCGCCACCGACGTCAGCCCATTCCATTTCAAATTTTTCATCAAGCGCATTCAACACGCGAACGGCCTGTTCCAGAATTTCCGGGCCGATACCGTCACCCGGCAACATTGCAATCTTCACGTCTTTCCTCTCGTCAGTGGTTCTGCCTTCGTCGGGAAGAACCATTTTTATGTTTTTATAAAATAATAATCAAATCGTATTGGCCAGCCATGGTTGTTCACTGACATGGCGTTTTTCGTATTGCTGGATCTTGTCCGCTTTTTGCAATGTCAGGCCGATATCGTCCAGCCCGTTCATCAGGCAATATTGACGGAACGGATCGATAGCGAAAGTGAACGCGATGGAGGCGTCATCGTTCCTGACGACCATTTTTTCCAGATCCACTGTCAACTGATAACCCGGATTCGCTTCAACAGCCTTGAACAGCTGGTCGACCTGTTCTTCAGACAGGGCGATCGGCAAAAAGCCGTTCTTGAAACAGTTGTTGAAGAAAATATCGGCAAAGCTCGGCGCGATGACTGCCTTGAAACCATACTGCTGCAACGCCCATGGAGCGTGTTCGCGGGAAGAGCCGCAACCGAAATTCTTGCGGGCCAGCAAAATGGAAGCGCCCTGATAACGTGGCTGGTTCAGCACGAAATCCGGATTGACCTGTCGAGTAGAATTATCCATACCCGGTTCGCCATGATCGAGATAGCGCCATTCGTCAAACAGGTTCGGGCCAAAACCCGTCCGTTTGATCGATTTCAGAAACTGTTTCGGGATAATGGCATCCGTGTCCACATTGACGCGATCGAGTGGCACTACCAATCCGGTATGTACGGTAAATTTTTCCATGATTCAAATCAATCCGAGTGTCTTTCGTTCGAAAACAAAAGAGCCGGCTTCCCTGTCCAGTCTGTCGGGAAGCCGAAAACAAAACAAAATCACTTCCGGAATAATCGCTATTGTTTAACGATTATTTTGCAGCGTTTTCTACGGCATTACCTGCTTTTTGCACGTCCTTGCCTACACCCTGCACGGTATTGCAACCCGCCAGAAAAGCCACTGCGGCCAAAACAGCGATCAAAGCTTTCATATTATTCTCCTTGTTTTAACAGTTTTCACGCACGTCCACAAAATGTCCGGCAATGCCAGCTGCTGCTGCCATTGCAGGTGATACTAAATGGGTTCTTCCGCCCTGTCCTTGTCGTCCTTCAAAGTTCCGGTTCGACGTGGATGCACAACGTTCGCCCGGAGCGAGCCGGTCGTCGTTCATCGCCAGACACATGGAGCAGCCCGGTTCGCGCCATTCGAAACCGGCTTCGATAAAGATCTTGTCCAGACCTTCTTTTTCCGCCTGTTCCTTCACGAGACCGGAACCGGGTACGACCATCGCCAGCGTCACATTCGGGGCACGTTTTTTGCCTTTAACCACTTCGGCAGCTGCTCTCAAATCCTCGATACGTGAATTGGTGCAGGAACCGATAAAAACCTTGTCGATGGCAATCGACGTGATCGGCATATTCGGCTGCAAATCCATGTATTTCAAGGCACGAACGATCGCGTCACGGCGGATCGGATCGGCTTCATTGGCCGGATCAGGCACTTTTCCATCAACCGACGTCACCATTTCCGGAGACGTTCCCCATGTGACCTGAGGCTGGATTCCGGAAGCATCCAGTTTGACGACCGCGTCGAATTTTGCACCTTCATCGGAATGCAGGGTCTTCCAGTATGCGACCGCTTTTTCCCACTGGTCGCCTTTCGGCGAGAATGGACGACCCTTGACGTATTCGATTGTCGTATCGTCTACGGCGACCATACCGGCACGGGCACCCGCTTCGATCGCCATATTGCACAGGGTCATACGGCCATCCATGGACAGACCACGGATGGCCGAACCGGCGAACTCGATGGCATAGCCGGTACCGCCGGCCGTTCCGATCTTGCCAATGATCGCCAGTACGATGTCTTTCGCGGTAACGCCTTCGCCCAGTTTCCCTTCGACTTCAACGAGCATGGATTTCGATTTTTTCGCCAGAAGCGTCTGGGTTGCCAGAACGTGTTCGACCTCGGAAGTCCCGATACCATGAGCCAGACAGCCGAAAGCACCATGAGTCGAGGTATGCGAATCGCCGCAGACAACAGTCATGCCCGGCAGGGTGGCTCCCTGTTCAGGCCCGATGACGTGCACGATGCCCTGACGATTGTCGGCCATGTTGAAATAGGTCAGATTGAACGCTTTCGCGTTCATGTCCAGCGTTTCGACCTGCAAACGTGAAATCGGATCGGCAATCGGACCCTGACGGTTCTGCGTCGAGACATTGTGATCGGCTACCAGCAGATTGGCAGAATCCCTCCATGGCTTGCGCCCAGCGATTCGCAGGCCTTCAAACGCCTGCGGGCTGGTGACTTCATGCAGAAGGTGACGATCGATATACAAAATCGTCGTACCGTCTTTTTCCGTATCCACTACATGGGATTCCCAGAGTTTGTCGTAGAGAGTTTTTGCCATGATGCCATTCTTATACTTTATTGACTAATAAAATATTATGCCACATTCAACGGCAAACCTGACAGGGCAAAGGGTTATTGCGTTTTATTTTGGCACTTGCCAGCGAAATGATTGCCATGCTGCAAGAAATGCGATGAGTGCAAAACCGGATGCAACCCAGTAAACGGCTTCTGGTGTGAAATCCCGCCACACCCAGGACAGGAAGAATCCGCCGAGCGTGCCGCCGACACCGTAGGAAGCGCTGATGAAAAGCGCCTGCCCCCGTGCCTGCAAGGGGCCTGCAAACCACTTCTGGATGCTTAAAATGGAGGCGACATGATGCGAACCGAAAGTCGCGGCATGCAAAATCTGGGCGATCAGCAAAATGATGAAGGATTCTGCCCCGAACCCGATCAGGGCAAAACGCACGACCGCCAGAAAAAGACTTGTCAGCAGAATCACCTTGATGCCGAAGCGCTTCATGATCGGCGCCTGATAGATGAAGAAAATGATTTCAGCGGATGCACCGATCGCCCACATGATACCGATCGTGACGCTGCTGTAACCGAGCACAGACAGGTAAAGCGAATAAAACGCATACAGGGCCGAGTGCGCCGCCAGCATAAAACAGCCGGAAACCATGAATGCGATTACTTCACGCTGGCTCATGACTTGCCAGACCGATACCATTTTTTTGGCGACAAGCGCTTGCGGCGTCTGGTAAAGGCACAGGCTGACGACGAGAACGGCTCCGAGGATCGCAGCCCCAACCCAGGGCATCAGTCCAATCCCTGTCCAGTCCAGCACAAAACCGGAAGCCGCCGTCATGAAGACATAGCCGACCGATCCCCACAGACGCAATTGTCCGTAACGGGACATATTGCCCTGCATTTCCGAGAGGATCAGGGCGTCCGACAAGGGACCTTGTGCGCTGGTGAACAGATTCACGGCGATCATGAAAAAAGCGAAGTACCAGAAGCTCCCGCCGAAAAAGAAACCCGTAAATGCGATCAGCGCCGAGCCTGCCGTAAACTGGAGCACCCGGGCACGCTGCCCTGTCCGGTCCGCCATCCATCCCCACAGATTCGGCCCGACAATACGCATGGCCTGCATCAGTGACATCAGGATGCCGATTTCAAACGCACTGATGCCCCTGAATGCGAGATAAAGGGAAACGAAGGTCGGAAAAACGCCGACGAAACTGTAATAGCTGAAATAGAACGCGCCGAAACCGAGCGACTGTTTAGGCCATGAATTGTCTGACACGACTCGATCCGGTAAACATCCTTATTCGCCGTCGATGGACTGCGGCAAATCTCCTTCTACAGGAGGAAAAGGGGGAAGCACATCGGCGCATTGCGCACGATGCTGCAAGACGGCGTCCATCAATACCAGCGCCAGCATCGCTTCCGCGACGGGAACGGCACGTATGCCGACACATGGATCGTGACGGCCTGTCGTTTCAACAGTGACCGCTTCAGCCTGACCGTCGATAGACTGGCGAGGCAGACGAATGGAAGGTGTCGGCTTGATGGCGATGGACACACGGATATCCTGACCGGTTGAAATGCCACCCAGGACACCACCAGCATGATTTGTCCTGAAACCGTCAGGGGTGATTTCATCCCCGTGTTCGGAGCCTCTTTGCGAAACCGAGGCAAAGCCGTCGCCGATCTCAACACCCTTGACCGCATTGATACCCATCATCGCAGCGGCGATTTCGGCATCGAGTTTTTCAAAAAGCGGGTTACCAAGGCCGACCGGCACTTTGCTTGCAATGACGTCGACTTTCGCGCCGATGGAATCGCCCGCTTTCCTCAATGCATCCATCTTTTCCTCAAGCGCACTCAACAGAGCGCCGGAATCCGTCGCAGCAAAGAATAAATTATGGGAGGTGAAATTCCATGACTGAAATGGAATCGGCGTGTCGCCAAGCTGGGAAAGACAGCCTTTGATTTCGACACCGTAACGTTTTTTGAGCCATTTTCTGGCAATCGCCGCTGCAGCAACGGTCACTGCCGTCAAACGGGCTGACGAACGGCCACCCCCTCTCGGGTCGCGCACGCCATACTTCAGAAAATAGGGATAATCGGCATGGCCCGGACGGAAAACGTCGGCGATATTGCTGTAATCCTTGCTGCGCTGGTCCTGATTTTCGATCAGAAGTGCAATCGGCGTGCCAGTGGTTTTTCCCTGATAAACGCCTGACAGGATTTTGACGGCATCCGGTTCACGGCGTTGCGTGACGAAACGGGATGTGCCGGGTTTACGGCGATCCAGTTCGGGCTGGATATCGTCTTCCGACAAGTCCATACCCGGAGGGCAACCATCGACAATACAGCCGATAGCTGCGCCATGCGATTCGCCGAACGTCGTTACCGAAAACAGTTTTCCGAAAGTATTGCCAGCCATAGCTTGATCCGTAAAGAATTTGAATTAACCTGAAGTACGGATTTTAACATCCCCGGTTTGTAAACGCGCCATGATAAATGCCGGTTTACTTTCAGGCAGACACAGCGTCCGATTAAAGAAGGAAAGCGCTGTTGATGGCAAACACACACCAGTCCAGAAGTGACCCCGGCAAAATACCCAGCACGACGATCAGCAGCCCGTTAATGCCAAGCGCAACCGACATGTCAAGCGGGACGCTGATTTTCCGCTCATCAGCAGGCTCGTCGAAATACATGAATTTGACAACCCGAAGGTAATAAAACGCGCCGATCACGGCAAAGACAATCCCGACGACTGCCAGCCAGATCAGTCCTGCATCGACCAGCGCCTGAAACACGGCGAATTTCCCGAAAAACCCCACCAGCGGCGGAACACCAGCAAAGGAAAACATGCAGACAAGCATGATCAGGGCATACCAGGGATTGCGGCGGTTCAGGCCTCGAAGATCATCCAGCCTGTCCGCTTCCAGTCCCTTGTTCGACATCATCAGGATCACGCCAAACGCGCCGAGCGTGGCCAGAACATAGACAATGGTGTAATACATGGCCGAACTGTACGCAAAAGTGGAAGCGATGACACGGGTCCCTTCCCTGACTCCGGCCAGCATACCGAGCAGCATGTACCCCATCTGGGCAATCGTTGAATAAGCCAGCATGCGCTTGATGTTTTTCTGCATGATGGCCGCGACATTGCCAAGCGCCATCGACAGGATGGCAATGATCATGAGCATCTGCTGCCAGTCGAACGCCAGTGGCAACAATGCCTCGACCAGAATGCGCAGGCAGATCGCAAACCCGGCCAGTTTCGGCGCACCGGCAATCAGAAGGGTAACTGCTGTAGGTGCTCCCTCGAATACATCCGGAACCCACATATGGAATGGCACAGCTCCCAGCTTGAAGGCGATACCGGCCACGACGAAAACGATGCCGAAAACCAGAATCGTGTGGCTGATGCCGCTGTAAGCCGATATTCTTGCGACCTCGAGAAAATCCAGCGTCCCTGTTGCCCCGTAGAGCATGGAAATCCCGTAAAGGAGAAGACCGGAACCCAGCGCCCCCAGAATGAAAAACTTGGTTGCTGCCTCGACAGCCTTGTTGTCATTGCGCTTTAAAGCCACCAGTGCATAGAGGGGAAATGACATCAGTTCAATGCCCAGATACATCGTCAAAAAATCCGCGGCTGAAATGACGACCATCATGCCGAGCATGGCGAAAAGAGACAGGCTGTAAAACTCGCCACCCAGATGACCTGAGGTCAGACTCCGCTCATTGATGTAGCGACGGGAATACACCAGCGTGAACAGCATGGCGACATAGGTACAAAGCTTCAAAAGAACCGATACGGCATCGGAAATGAAAGCGCCTCCGAAGCTGTAGACGATATTTTTTTCCTGGGGAAAAATGAACGTGACGGCGATACAGCCAATAATAGCGAGTATCGACAAACCGAACGTGACATCCCGCCTGTTCTGTGGCAAAAACAGGTCTATGAGCAGTATCGCCGGTACCGACGCAATCAGTATCAGTTCTGGCAGGGCGGGAAGCAGGTTCATCGAGTTCATTTCGTTTTATCCATCCTTTACAGTTTGGACTGCGAAACATGTACCAGCAGATCGGCAACGGAGGTCTGCATGACGTCGGTCACCCATGCCGGATAAAGCCCGATTGCAAGAACGAAAGCGCCCAGAACGGCCAGCATGAAAAATTCCCGTGCACTGATGTCTTTCAATGCGGCGACCCGCTCATTTTCAACTGGTCCGTACAACACGCGCTTGATCATCCAGAGCGTATAGGCCGCGCCCAGAATCAGGGCCAGCGCACCGGCGGCACCGATCCAGACATTGACCTTCACCGCTCCCAGAATGACCATCACTTCACCCACGAAACCGGACGTTCCCGGCAAGCCGCAATTGGCCAGTGCGAACAAAACGAAGAACGCTGCAAAACGGGGCATGACAAAGGCGACCCCACCATAATCGGCAATCTGGCGGGTGTGCATCCGGTCGTAAAGCACGCCGACACACAGGAACATGGCGGCCGAGACAAAACCGTGCGAAATCATCTGCACCAGCGCGCCATCGACGGTGATGTTTTCAAAGAGGAAGAAACCGAGCGTCACAAAACCCATGTGCGCAATGGATGAATAGGCGATCAGCTTCTTCATGTCTTTCTGGACGAGCGCGACCAGCCCGATATAGATCACGGCGATCAGCGACAGCGTGATCATGAGCCATGCCAGCGACCGGCTGGCGTCCGGCAGGATCGGCAAGGAAAACCGGATAAAACCGTACGCGCCAAGTTTCAGCATCAGTGCAGCCAGAATGACGGACCCTCCTGTCGGTGCCTCGACGTGGGCATCGGGCAGCCAGGTATGCACCGGCCACATCGGCACCTTGACGGCAAATGCCGTCAAAAAGGCAATGAAAAGCCATATCTGTACATTCAGCGGAATCGGCGCGTTATACCAGGTAAAGATATTGAAACTGTTCGTTTGGAGATAAAGGTACAAAATACCGATCAGCATCGGGAGCGAACCGAAGAAGGTATACAGGAAAAACTTGAATGCGGCATAGACACGCCGTTCGCCGCCCCAGACGCCAATAATGACGAACATCGGGATCAGTGTCGCCTCGAAGAAAACATAAAACAGGAGGCCGTCAAACGTCGAAAAAACACCGATCATCAGGCCGGACAGGATAAGGAAAGCCCCCATGTATTGCGCAATCTGTTTCTGGATGACGTTCCATCCTGCAATTACGACGATCAGGGTAATCAGGGCCGACAGCAGGACAAACCACATGGAAATGCCATCCACACCCAGCGCGTATTCAACATGAAAGAGTTTGATCCATGAATGCCGTTCGACGAATTGCATGCCGTGTGCGCTTCTGTCGAAATTAATCGCCAGCGGCAATGTGACGGCAAAACTGACCACTGCTCCAAGAAGCGACAGCCAGCGAACGAATGAGGCTCTTTCATCTTTCCCGGTCACGAGTACCAGCAAGCCGAAAAACACCGGGCACCAGATCGCGAGCGACAGGACTGGAAAAGCTGAATACGACAGATTAGGCATATTTATCCGATCAAACTTTTATCTCAAACTGATGGGAACAAACCAGAACAGCAGGCACAACAAGCCGATAATCATGGCAAAAACGTAATGGTACAGATAGCCCGACTGAAAATGCCGGACGATAGAGGCGATCCAGCCCACCATTCTCGATCCCCCGTTCACCAGCAAACCATCGATCATGACGACATCGACCGCCTTGAACACGACACGACCGAGTTTCTTCGTTCCTTTCACGAAGAAACGGCTGATAATCCAGTCGTCGATCAGTTTCTCGTCAATTTTCTTCCACAGTACATTGCCCAGCCACAGGGTGCTGTTCACAAAAACCTTTTCATACAGGCTGTCGAGATAATACTGTTCAACAAGCAGCCGGTGAAGGAAACGGAACCGGCGTCGCAAGCGGATCGGTGCAACCGGATTGATCATGTAGAAGTACCATGCCATCGCGATACCGGCAATTGCCAGCCAGAAAGTCGGTGTCATGATTTCATGAAACGTCATCGACAGGGCATTATCGAAATGAAGCGCCAGCGCCTGCATACCGGCATGCCGTTCGTTATCGACAAAAATCACGTCTTCGAAAAAATCCCCGAACACCATCGGCGCGATCATGAAATAACCGGCAATCACCGACGGGATAGCCAGCAGAATCAATGGCAGGCGGATGATCCAGTGCGATTCCTGCGGTTTTTCGCCGGGAAGCAGGCCGATCAGGTTGCCCTGCGGGATTTTTTCCTTCTCAGCCGTTTTCAGATTGACGAGCTGTTGGCGCTGGAAGCGCTCCTTTCCGTGGAAGACGTAAAAGAACAGCCGGAACGTATAAAAACCGGTGACGAAAAGACCGGCAATGACGGCGACCAGAGCGAGGGTCGAACCTGTCACGGAGGAAGCCCTGACCGCGCCGATAATCGTTTCCTTGGAATAGAAACCGGAAAAGAAAGGCACGCCAGTCAGGGCTAATGAACCGATCAGTGCTGTTATCCATGTCAGTGGCATGTATTTGCGCAAGCCGCCCAT
>JAHYZB010000060.1:0-30303 GCA_019424645.1 Oxalobacter formigenes | reverse complement strand
GTTCCGGATGTCCTGATCGTGATGCATACCCAGAATGACCGAACCGGCCGCCAGAAAGAGAAGTGCTTTAAAGAATGCGTGAGTCATCAGATGGAATACGGCAACAGAATAGGCCGAGACCCCGAGGGCAACGACCATGTAGCCGAGCTGTGACAAGGTGGAATAGGCGATGATCCGCTTGATGTCGGTCTGTACCATCGCGACCAGTCCCAGAAAAAGGGCCGAAATCGCACCGACAACGACCATCACGGACAGTGCCGTTTCCGACAATTCATACAATGGGGAAAGCCGGGCAACCATGAAAATACCCGCCGTCACCATTGTGGCAGCATGAATTAACGCAGAGATCGGTGTCGGACCTTCCATCGAATCCGGCAGCCAGACATGGAACGGGAACTGTGCCGATTTACCCATTGCACCGACAAAAAGGAACAGGCAAATTGCAGTAATGACGAGCCAGCCGGTTCCCGGCAAAGTCATCATCGCCAGTTGTTCACGTATGGCAAAAACGTCCTGATAGTTCAGTGAACCGGCAAACGCAAAGACCAGCCCGATGCCGACAATGAAGCCGAAATCGCCCACACGGTTGACGAGGAAAGCTTTCAAACCAGCTGAAACAGCCGTGGGTTTTTCCAGCCAGAATCCGATCAGAAGATAGGAAACAAGCCCGACCGCTTCCCATCCGAAGAAAAGCTGCAGGAAATTGTTGCTCATCACCAGAGCGAGCATGGAAAAGGTAAAGAGGGATATATACGAGAAAAAGCGGCTGACGTTATCGTCGTTTTCCATATAGCCCATCGAATAGATATGGACGAGCAGGGAAATGAAGGTGACGACCACCATCATCATGGCGGTCAGGTTATCCACCAGAAAACCGATTTCCAGTTTCAGATTCCCGATAGTCGCCCAGGTATAGACCGACCCGTTGAACTCCGCTCCGGAAATGACTTCCAGCAGGATCATCAGGGAACAAACGAACGAAATGGCCACGCCCAATACCGTGACGGCTTTGGATGTTCTCCGGCGGATGAGATGGCCTCCGAACATCGAACCCATCAGGCCGGCGATCAATGCGCCCGCAAGCGGCGCGAAAAGCGCAGCCAGCAATAAATGGACGTTCAGTTGATCAGGCATTCCCATTATTTCCTTGATCTGTTCCGCAAATAATTACATACATACAATCACATTATCCTTTCAGGCTATCCATATCGTCGGTCTTGACCGAACTGATCCGTCTGAAGAGAACCACCAGTATTCCCAATCCGATCGCCGTTTCAGAGGCGGCAACCGTCAGGATGAAAAACACGAAAATCTGACCGGCGATATCCCCGAGATAATGGGAAAACGCGATGAAATTCAGATTAACCGCCAACAGCATCAGTTCAATCGACATCAACAACATGATCAGATTGCGCCGGTTGATGAAAATCCCCATCACCCCAATCGAAAACAGGATTGCAGCCAGAATAAGGTAATGCACCAGTGAAACGGTCATCATGGCGTATCCTCCCGTTTGGTTTCCTGCTCAAACGTTTCCGCCTTCATCTCGACAATGCGTATCCTGTCTTCAGGCCGGACGTGAATGGCCTTGTTCGCCGATGTGTATTTGGCGTCCGTTCTTTTCCGGAAAGTCAGCGTCACTGCCGCGATCAGCGCGACAAGCAGGATAATCGCCGCAATTTCAACGTTGAACAGATAATCGGTAAACAGCGCTTTCCCGATCTCCGCCGTCAGTCCAATTTTCGACGCACTTTTCGGAACGTGTGAATCGATCATCCAGAAACCGCGAAAAAGAACCGCCGACATTTCAAGCACGATCGCTACGCCCACAATCGTGGCGGAAATCATGTTCTTTCTTGCCGCCCTTTTCAATTCTGTCAGATCCAGATCCATCATCATGACAACGAAAAGGAAGAGCACCATGACAGCCCCGACGTAAACCAGAAGCAGGATCAGGGCAAGAAATTCCGCCTTAAGCAAAATCCAGATCGCCGCTCCGGTGAAGAAAGAAAGGACAAGATACAGCACGGCATGCACAGGATTACGCGACGTAATGACGCGCAACGCCGCCAGTACCATAATGGTGCCGAACACATAAAAGAGAATGTTTGTCAGTTGCATGGCATTCATAAAGCGATCAGGCCTTTAACGGTAGGGTTCATCTGCATCCTTCGCTTCCCTGATTTCTTCCTTGTACGTATCGCCTACTTTCAGCAGGACTTCCTTCGAAAACAGCAAATCGTTTTTCCCGTCGGCACTATATTCGAACATCGGTATCTCGACAATCGCATCGACAGGACACGCTTCCTCGCACAGGCCACAGAATATACATTTGCTCTGGTCGATATCGTAACGAGTCGTCCTTCTCGTGCCGTCCTCGCGTTCTTCAGATTCGATCAGAATTGCCTTGGCAGGACAGACAGACTCGCACAATTTGCACGCAATACATTTTTCCTCACCGTTCTCGTCACGCATTAAGGCATGCATCCCCCGGAAACGGGGAGACAAGGGCGTTTTCTCTTCGGGGTAGCACACCGTCGCTTTTCGCCTGAACATGACCCTGAGAGTCAGTGCCATTCCCTGAACCAGTTCAATCAGGGAAAAGGTTTTGAAAAAATGTTTTATCGTTTTCATCTGCCTGTCCTCATAGCCATATGTTGAAAGGCGTTTGCATCCAGCAAGCGATGAAAACGAGGTAAGCCAATGTAAGCGGAATCAGAACCTTCCAGCCAAGCCGCATCGCGTGATCGTACCGGTAACGCGGAAATGTCGCCCGCACCCAGATGAATATAAACACAATAGTAAACGTCTTGGAAGCCAGCCAGATCCAGCCCGGCACCCATGCCAGAACAGACCAGTTGACCGGCGCGAGCCATCCACCTAAAAACATGATGGCAGCCATCGTCGAGAACAGGACAATATTGGCATACTCGGCCAGATAAAACATGGCAAACGCCATACCGGAGTATTCAACCATATGACCGGCGACGATTTCGGATTCCCCTTCTGTCGTATCGAACGGATGCCGTCCGGTTTCCGCTATCGAGCAAATGATATAAACAACGAAAATCGGAAAAAGCGGAATCCAGTTCCACGACAGGAAAGTAAATCCGTAACTGGCGAAAAAGCCCTGACTTTGTCCGATGACGATATCCGAGAGGTTCAGGCTACCGGAAACCAAAAGGACAATCACCAGTGAAAACCCCAGCGGGATTCCGAAAGAAATCATGAGTGCCGCGGCACGGACCGCTCCCATCAGGGCATATTTTGAATTGGATGCCCACCCGCCGATGATAATCCCGTAAATGCTGATCGACGTGATCGCCATGATAAACAGGAGGCCTGCATTGACATTCGCCAGTACCATATCCGGACCGAAGGGAATGACGGCCCATGCTGACAGCGCAGGCGCCATTGCGAGTACCGGAGCCAGCCAGAACAGCACCTTGTCAGCTTTTTCCGGAACAATGATTTCTTTCAGAAGCAGCTTGATTGCATCGGCAATTGGCTGGATCAGGCCAAGTGGCCCTACCCGGTTCGGACCCAGACGGGCATGCATCCAGCCGATTACCTTCCGCTCTCCGAGGGTCAGGAAGGTGACGATACCCAGAATCGGTGCAAGAATGATGCCGATCCGGATCATGATCCAGACGACAGGCCAAAGCGATCCGAAGAACAGATTGCCGTAGTGATGCGCCAGATTGAGCAATTCCGTCATCATGCGCGAGCGACTCCGATCCAGCCGTTTATCGGCCCCAGCATTGCGGTTGCAGGATGTCCTGTCGCCAGTCTGACGACATTATCCGGCAGTGTTTCGTCTTTTACGGCAGGCAGAACGGTTTCACCCATTTCCTGCCAGACCCTGACCTTGTCATTGTCGTTCAATCCCATTTTATCGAACAGCGCGACAGGAAGGTGTACAAGGGGTTCTGCAGCAGCCTGCGTCTGTTGTAGAGAAAATGCTCGACGAACGAGCATATCCGAAAAATAGAGAGGGACATCGGCTATCCGCGTAAGGCCTGTTTCAGAACCAGTTTCGGATGCATCGAATTCCAGCAGAAGCCCGCACAGATTATTCAGTTCACCGGCAATATTCCGGTTATGCAGGCATTCATCCCGCACCTGTTCCGATGAATCATAGTCAAACTCAGGCAAATCAAGGAAATTGCCCAGCACCCTAAGCACCTTCCATGCGGGTCGCGTTTCACCCAACGGCGCAACAGCTCCCTCAAAAGACTGCACCCGTCCTTCGAAATTGATATAGGTTCCCGACGTTTCGGTAAATGGTGCGACCGGTAGCAAGACATCGGCCACATCCAGACTCTGTTTGAACGGCGTCAGGGCCACGACCATTTCCGCCTGTTGCAAAGCTGCCGTCATCTTTGGCTGATTGGCGACATCCAGTTCCGGTTCTGTATGCAACAACAGGAAAGCCTTGGTCGAATCCGATGCAATGCCGTTCAGGGTTTCACCCGAACCCGGTGTCGGAAAGGCATTTGCCAGATAAGCACCTGTCGAATTGGCTCCCTCAGTCAATACACCGAATTTCGCCCCGGTATTTCCCGCCAGCCACTCGGCCGCCATATGCAAAGCCGAAGCCTGTTCATGCTGCAAGGCAGCCGCTCCCAAAATGATCGCCTTGTTCCCTTCTTCCATCAGCGATGCGGCAATACGGTCAGCCGTTTCAGTCACGTGCAGATTTCCCAGCCAGTCGGGAATGGGCATTCCTTTTTTAATTGCCACACCAGTAATGATTTCACCCAGCATCGGCAGCCATTTTGCCGATGATCCGATAAACCGGTTTTCAACGGGCATCAGCCAGTCGTCATCGATGGCATGCAACATGCTGATCGTCGCACCGCTGGATGCGGTTTTCCGGAAACGGGCAGTCAGAAGCGGCGCTTCAGACCGCAAAAACGATCCGACAACAAAAACCTGATCCAGACTGTCGATTTCTTCCACCTTCATGCCCAACCAGGGCAGGATTTTTCCATCCAGCGTGAAATCCGACTGGCGCAAACGGAATTCGACTTTTTCCGATCCCATCTTGCGCACCAGTTTCTGCAGCAGAGACAGTTCTTCCAGCGTTGCCTGCGGAGATGCCAGCGCGGCCAGCGACGAGGCGCCATGATCCCGGCTGATACTCTTCAAACCATGCGTGACGTAATTCAGAGCCGTTTCCCAATCTGTCTCGATCCAGCGGTTATCCTGCTTGACCATCGGCACAGTCAGTCGCTCAGGACTATTCAAGGCTTCATAAGAAAAACGGTCACGGTCGGAGAGCCAGCATTCGTTTACGGTTTCATTCTCGAACGGCAAGACACGCATCACCTGCCCACGCAGAGTCTGGACATTCATGTTTGAACCAAGGCCGTCATGCGGACTGACCATTCGATACGAAGCCAGTTCCCAGCCACGCGCCCTGAAGCGAAACGGTTTGGATGTGAGCGCTCCGACAGGACACACGTCAATCATGTTGCCCGACAATTCGGAATTGACGTTCTTATTCAGGAAAGTTGTGATCTCTTCTCGGTCACCCCGGTTGACCATGCCGAATTCCATCACGCCGCCGATCTCTTCGCCGAAACGGACACAACGGGTACACTGGATACAGCGGCTCATTTCCTGCATGGAAATCAGCGGTCCGGCATTTTTCACGAAAACAATACGTTTTTCTTCGTCGAAACGGGCTTTTGATGCACCGTATCCGACTGAAAAATCCTGCAGGAGACACTCACCGCCCTGATCGCAAACAGGGCAATCAAGCGGATGATTGATGAGCAGAAATTCCATCACCGCTTTTCTGGCCTCGATAACCTTTTCACTGTCGGTATGGACAACCATACCTTCCGTCACCGGTGTTGCACAGGCAGGCACCAGTTTCGTCATTTTGTCGACTTCGACGAGACACATGCGGCAACTGGCCGTGATCGACAGTTTCTTGTGATAGCAAAAATGCGGAATCGGCTTGCCCGAGTCAAGCGCGACCTGTAGCAGTGAACTGCCCGGTTCCGCTTTTATTTTCTCGCCATCAATCTCGATTTCAACCATAGTCGCTTAATCCCGTCCGCCGGATGCTTCAGGGCACCGTTTGTGTTCAATGTGATATTCGAATTCCGACCTGAAATGTTTTATGAATGAGCGCACCGGCATCGCGGCAGCGTCACCCAGCGCGCAAATCGTCCTCCCCATGATATTGGCAGCGACATTATCCAGCAAATCCAGATCTTCCGTTCTTCCGTGACCGTTTTCGATTCGCTCGATCAGCCTGACGAGCCAGCCGGTCCCTTCACGGCAAGGTGTGCATTGCCCGCACGACTCGTTCCAGTAAAAACGGGACAGGTTCAGCAGCGCTTTCACCATACAACGTGTTTCATTCAGCACGATCACTCCCCCCGTTCCCAGCATCGAACCGGCTTTTGCAATCGAGTCGTAATCCATATTCAGCTGCATCATCGCTTTGGCAGGCAATACCGGTGAGGACGATCCTCCCGGAATAACCGCCTTCATGGCATTGCCGTCCTTCATGCCCCCTGCAAGTTCCAGCAATTCCGGAAAGGAAATGCCCAGAGGCACTTCATAATTACCCGGGTTTGCCACATCGCCGGACAGACAGAAAATCTTGGTACCGGGACAATTGTTTCGCCCCAGCGCTGCATATGTATCGCCGCCCATCGCCATGATGAAAGGCACATAAGCCAGCGTCTCCACGTTATTGATCGTCGTCGGCTGTCCATACAAACCGTTCGTCGCAGGGAAAGGCGGCTTGAACCGGGGTTGTCCGCGCTTGCCTTCCATTGATTCCAGCAATGCCGTTTCCTCGCCGCAGATGTATGCACCGTAACCGTGAAAAGCGTGCAACTCGAAATCGAAACCGGAACCCTGCAGATCCTTGCCGATCAGTCCTGCTTCACGCGCTTGCCTGATCGCTTCCTCAAACTGTTCGTACACTGTCCAGATTTCACCGTGAATGTAGATATATCCGGCTGTAATTCCCATTGCATACGCTGCAATCAGCATCCCTTCGATAACCGCATGAGGGTTGTAACGGAGAATGTCCCTGTCCTTGAACGTACCTGGTTCGCTTTCGTCGGCATTGCAGATCAGGTACATCTGTCCGGCATAATCTTTTGGCATGAAACCCCATTTGACCGCCGTTGGAAAACCTGCCCCCCCGCGACCGCGCAAACCGGACGCCCTGACTTCGGCAATAATCCGTTCACGCGGCATGCGTTCGGCAAGTATACGTTTGAATTGTTCGTATCCTCCACGCGAAACGTAATCCGCCAGTGTCCAGTTATCGCCCGTCAGCCCCCTGAAAAGCAAAGGTTCGGCATGACGACCATGCAGGCTGGTCATTGCTTCAATTCCTCCAGAAGTCTGTCGATCTTGTCGTTCGTCATGCGCATACGCATATTCTTGTTGTTCACCATAATGACCGGGCCATCTCCGCATGCGCCCATGCATTCGCTTGCCACAAGCGTGAAGAGGCCGTCCGGCGTCGTTTCACCAAATTCGATCCCGAGCTTCTGCTTGAGATACTCTGCAGCCTGATCGCTTCCCGTCATTTCACAAGGCAGGTTCGAACATACAGCGATCTTGTACTTGCCGACGGGACTGGTATTGAACATGCTGTAAAAGCTGGCGACTTCGCCAACCGCTATCGCAGGCAAACCGAGATAATCGGCCACTTCCCTGATGACTTCAGGCGAGAGCCATCCTTTTTCATCCTGTGCCACCGTCAGGGCGGCAATAGCTGCCGACCGTTTTTTGGTCGCCGGGAACTTTTCCAGTTCCCTGTCGATTTTCCGGTAAGATTCCTCACTCAAGCCCATGTTTCACCTGTCATATTTTCTAGCGGTCCACTTCACCGAACACAATATCAATACTGCCGATCACGGCAACCGCATCGGCAATCAAATGCCCCTTGACCAACTGTTCCAGCCCCTGCAAGTGCACGAAAGACGGAGCGCGTATTTTCATCCTGAATGGCTTGTTGGCACCATCTGACACCATATAAATCCCGAACTCCCCTTTGGGCGCTTCAACAGCCGAATAGATTTCCCCTTTCGGCAAATGAAAACCTTCCGTAAACAGCTTGAAATGATGAATCATTTCTTCCATTCCAGCTTTCATTTTCGCCCGTGGTGGCGTCGAAACCCTGTAATCGTCCGATTTGATCGGCCCCGGATTCTGTCTCAGCCAGTCCACGCACTGCCGGATAATCCGGTTGGACTGGCGCATCTCCTCGACCCTGACCAGATAGCGGTCGTAACAGTCCCCTTCCCTGCCGACAGGAATGGCAAAATCCATTTTGTCATAAACGGCATAAGGCTGCTTTTTCCTCAAATCCCATTCAACACCTGAACCGCGAAGCATCGGGCCGGTAAAACCTGCTGCCAGCGCATCTTCCGGAGAAATGACGCCGACACCGACCAACCGTTGTTTCCATATCCGGTTTTCCGTCAACAGGGTTTCATATTCATCCACACATTTCGGGAAACGGTTCGTGAAATCCTCGATAAAATCGAGCAGGGAACCTTCCCGGTTGGCATTCAAGGTCCTGATACGCTTGTCGCTCTGGAATTTCGTCTTTTTGAATTTCGGCATCGAATCCGGCAGATCCTGGCTGACGCCACCCGGACGGTAATAGGCAGCATGCATACGTGCACCACTGGCCGCTTCATAGCAGTCCATCAAATCTTCCCGTTCCCGGAATGCATACAGGATGACCGCCATCGCGCCCATATCCAGAGCCTGCGAACCCAGCCAGAGCAAGTGGCTCAACAGCCGGGTGATTTCGTCAAACATGACACGTATGTATTGCGCGCGAATCGGCACTTCAAGCCCCAGCATTTTCTCAAGCGCCATCACGTACGCGTGTTCGCTGCACATCATCGAGACGTAATCGAGCCTGTCCATATACGGTAATGCCTGCAGATATGTCCGCTCTTCTGCCAGTTTTTCGGTTGCACGATGAAGCATGCCGATATGTGGATCGGCGCGGACGATCGTTTCGCCATCGAGTTCAAGGATCAACCGCAGCACGCCATGCGCGGATGGATGTTGAGGCCCGAAATTGATGGTGTAATTGCGAATCTCGGCCATCATTGGCTCCCGAATTTATCATCACGGATCACGCGCGGCGTGATTTCGCGAGGTTCGATGGTAACGGGCTGGTAAACCACCCTCTTCTGATCTTCGTCGTAACGCATTTCGACGTAACCCTGAATCGGGAAATCCTTCCGGAATGGATGACCGACAAAACCATAATCGGTCAGGATACGACGCAAATCAGGGTGTCCGTCGAACAGGATACCGTACAGATCGAACGCTTCCCGCTCGAACCAGTTGGCTGAAGGCCAGATATCGACAATGGAGGGAACCGATGGCATCTGTTCATCTTCAGCGAACACACGTACTCTCAGACGACAGTTGAATTCCAGGGAAAGGAGATGTGAGACGACAGCAAAACGTTTTCCTTTCATCCCGTCCGGATCATTGTTGTAACCGGCATAATCGATACCGCACAGATCGATCAGTTCGGAAAATTGCAATTCCGGAGCGTCTTTCAGCGTTTTCATCAATTCGAGATAATCGGATTTGCCAATCACAAGCGTCACTTCACCGAAATCTTCACTTAAATGGCTGATACGCTCACCGAAAACGGCGCGCAGGATCTCGATCAATTGTGCAGGATTTCTTCGCATATATTTTTATCCTACTGACGCGCAATCGTGCTCGTACGCTTGATTTTCGTTCTTAACTGGATCAGCGCATACAGTAAAGCCTCGGCTGTCGGTGGACAACCGGGAACGTAAATATCGACCGGAACGATCTTGTCGCAGCCCCTGACGACAGAATAGGAATCGTGATAATAACCGCCTCCATTGGCACAGGACCCCATCGACACGACCCAACGCGGTTCAGCCATCTGGTCATACACCTTGCGAAGAGCCGGAGCCATCTTGTTACAGAGCGTACCGGCCACGATCATCAGATCGGACTGGCGCGGGCTGGCACGGAAGAAAGTGCCGAAACGGTCCATATCGTAGCGCGGCATACTGCTGTGCATCATCTCGATAGCGCAACAGGCCAGGCCAAACGTCACGGGCCATACAGACCCGGTCCGCAGCCAGTTGATGGCTGTATCGAGTGTCGTTGTGACAAATCCCTTGTCCATCAAACCTTCAATCGCCACAGGTTTCTCCCTTTGCGCTTATTCCCAATTCAGCGCTCCTTTTTTCCATATGTACCAGAAACCTGCCACCAGTTCCGCCAGAAAAATCATGATCGCGACAAAAGCTTCCCAACCCAGATCCTTCATGGCAGAAGCCCAGGGAAAAAGGAAAGCTGTTTCCAGATCGAAAAGAATGAAAAGAATGGCGATCAGGTAAAAGCGAACGTCAAATTTCATCCGGGCATCGTCGAAGGGCGCGATCCCGCATTCATATGGGGAATTCTTTTCCGCATCCGGACGATGAGGCGCAAGAATTCTCCCGAGAAACAGGGAAAAAACACCGAAAAACAATGCAACCAGAAGAAAAAGCAGAACGGGGAAGTAATTTTCTAGGTTCACGTTCAGGCTTAAACACAGGAAATGTTGAAAGACAGGCCAGGCCCACCCATATGGCGCGAATTTCCGAAGGACAATTCAGTCTGGATCTTGTTGAAAAAAGATGAAACCGAACCGAAGCGACTCAGGAAACGTTTAGCAAACATACTAAAGCTCTATGATACACCGAAAATGGATTTTCCTCAAAAACCATGAAGGTGAGCAAGAGAGAATTCACTCTTACTCCGGTTTCAGTTTCTTCTGCACCAGATCAAGCACTTCATTTTTTTCCGCCCGGTTCAACTGGCAAAAGCCCAGTATCATTTCCGCAAGACAGTCGTCTTCAGCATAAAAATAGGCTAGTGGAACATCCAGAACACGCGCCAACAGAACAGCCGTGGCCTCATCAGCCTGATGAACTCCCTTTTCATAACGGTTGATGCGCGTACTGGCTACGAACTCGTCTATGCCGGCCTGTATTCCAAGCCGTTTCTGGGAGAACCCCGCTTTTATTCTCGCGTCTTTTAAACGACGCGAAAAAAGTGGAATATATTTTTTAGGCGATTCGTGCATCGTAGCTCTTTCAGTTGGCTACGATCATCGTAATTTTTGCTTGCAGACGATACTACGTTTATCGTAGTATCGTAGATAAAGATCAAAACTCCTGTTGATATTTTTCAGGAAAAAATGTCCTGCCGAAGAAGGTTGCCTGAGAGATACTATGAAAAGCCGTTTTTATCGCTTGAAAAGTCATTTTTTTTATAAAGTAAAATGGGTGATTTTCAATGTTGTTTTTTTGACCATTTCAGCTTCGTCGTTCGCGCAAACGCATACGACAACCGAAACGTCTGATCACGATAGTCAACATACCCAGATTCATCAAAAACTCCTGTCTCATGCTGAAAATGGCGATCGGGATGCGCAGTACAATCTCGGACGCATATACCTGCAAGGAAAAGGGGTAAACAGGGATTATCAGGCAGCCAGGAAGTGGTTCATGCATGCAGCAGAAAAAGAAGATGCCGGAGCACAATATAATCTTGGGAATATTTATAAAAACGGTTTGGGAATTCAACAGAATTGCAGACAGGCTTATTTCTGGTATAAAAAAGCAGCAGGCAAACATTACGCACCAGCTGAATATGCTCTTGGGCAGCTTTACTCAAATGGATGTGGCGTCTCTCAAAATCCATATAAAGCGGCAGACTGGTTTCTCAAGGCAGCCTATAACGGCATCCCTGACGCCCAATTCCAGATTGGCTATCGCTACTTTACAGGGTATGGAATTCAAACTGATAAAAACGAGGCTTATGAATGGCTGCTAAAAGCAGCCAAACAGGGCAATCCATCGGCAATGTCTTTCCTCGAAAAAAAATTCTGAGCATTTCCGTCAGCAACCTTCAAACACTTGCGAACTCAAGTAAGTATTTTTTAAGGATGGATAAAATTTTTGCGTATTTTTGAATCTCAATCCATTTCATAGACCATTTCTTCTGGCTACGAAAAGGCACGGAGATTTTAGCGATCTGAGAAAAACTTCTTTTTATCAGACAACTTAAAATACCATTCGAATATATCTTTCTGACCCATAGTAATAAACAATGGCAAGCCTCATCATTACTCTCATCTGGAACCGGGCTGTCAGGTTCAGACACTTTTCTGCAAACACGGATTTCATTCCATCGACCGTTCTCTAACCTTGTAACTCTCGCTCAAGATATCATCTGAATTATGATAAAACGGCGTTGTGATTTTCAGAAGTCCCAATATGGTCGAGTCAAGCCTGTCTGTCTGAAAGGCCCGATTTTCAAGTTGGGGTTTCGGAATTGTCAATTTATCGCTGGTCATCAGTACCATCGGCACTTCCCATCCGCTTTTATCCGATTTTGATGGTCCCCCATGATCACGGTAATGTCCTACTTCTTGCCCATGATCGGAAAAGTAAAGCAACGCAGCGCCCTTTCCTGAATTTTTTCCAGTGACAGATGAAAAAAGATTCTGTGTCATTTGAGACCAGATGACATCTGTAAATAAGATTGAATTGTCGTATTCATTACGTTTTGCGACCATCCAGTCTGGTCGTCCGGCTTTTTTCATCTCACGGGCAATTTGATCGTCATTGCTGTCAAAGCGCGCATATTTTTCAGGATAGCGAAGCTTGTAATGAAAATGGCTGCCCAACAAATGAACAATGATTAACTTCAGAGGTGCAGGATCTTGAAGAGCTTCCTGATAAGGTTTCAATAAAATATCGTCATAAGGGCTTTGAGAAATGATGTCACCATGATTGTAAAAATGATGAACATCTGCACCTTCCGCTATCAGTGTCAGCAAACCATCGGTCGCATTCTGATTCGATAACCAGAAGGTTTTATATCCGGCTTTTCTGGCAATCGTGATGATGTCTGGAAGATTTTGCCAGCCATCTTTATTTTGTTTATCTGCTGGTGTCAACGCCATGGCAAGCGATGGAGCCGTCATGTAACTGGCAGAGATGACATCCTTGAACACCATGATCTGATTCCGAAGACGGTTCATTTCCGGCGTGGTATCCCTTGAATATCCGTAAACGGACATATCGTTGCGATTGGCACTTTCCCCAATGACCAAAACAACCGTTCTGCTTGTTTCCTTACCGTTATAACGGCTTTGAAAACCATTTTGATGAACTGTCCGGTTCTTTCTCAGTTGAACCAGTTCACTCATACGATTCTGGTATTCCTTATACTGATTCGACCAAAAAGTTATCGGACTCTCTCGGCGCATGGCAGATAAAGCATGTAAAACGATAAATAAAAAACAAAAAAAACCGAAAATGATTTTCAGTGGCAAACCGGATCTATCCGATGTGCTTATATCAAATCGTTGCCCTAGTTTTCGTTCGGCAAAAATGAGCAATGTCAGTGAAATACAATAAAAAAAGACTGAAACGATCAGGGAATGCCAGTTCCCGTAAAGAAAGTTATAGGCTTCCTGCAGAGACGTATTCACAAGTGTGGTAAAGAGGTCTGCCGGATTTGGCCTGAAACCAAAATAAAGCCGGCTGAATCCTCTTGCGGACACATCCAGAAAAAATACGCCCAGATAGCTATCATGGACCATGAAGACAGGCGCTGCCGTCCGAAAACCAGAAACAGACCCGAAATACCACATGTCATCAGCAACAACCACATACTGAGGCGAAGCAGTTCATAACCTGATACAAGACCAAGTACAAATCCACAAAAGAGGCAAACAAACCCTATTAGCAATCGAAAGACCAACAGAAGTATTATTTTCACGATAGCACGATAAAAAGTAAAAAACGAAGATTGTACTTACCTGGAATCCTATTTTCACAGTTAATAAAACCAAACTTGGATAATTATGAAAATCTCATATAAATATCGCCAAAACGTATCTTTTCAAAAACAAAAAACCTAAAACAATTCAATGTTTTTTGTAACGTCTCGCCTCTTTTTGAACAATCAGTCATGAACAAATTAAAAAAAAACCATATAAGCGATTTGCTCATATGGCTTTCTTCAATCTGATTGGTGCCGACGGCGAGACTTGAACTCGCACGACTTTCGCCACTACCCCCTCAAGATAGCGTGTCTACCAATTCCACCACGTCGGCATAAGAGTGAGATTATCTCAACAACCGTCCTTTTCATCAAGTTTTTATGCGTTCAGCAACGGTAATATTTTTTATTTTGATGTATTTTTACCCTGTTCCATTGGCTGGGTTGCTCCAGGAATGGCAGCAGCGCCTGAAGCGTCCTTGCTCATCGCTGGTTCCGGAGCCTTCGGCTGTTCCACTGGAGCGACCGGTGCAGATTGCAGTTTTTCGATAATGCCACTCTGTGTCGATACACGACTATGCCCCATATATGCCATGGCAAGAGTCGAAACAAAGAAGACAACCGCCGCAATGGATGTCGATTTGGAGAGGAAATTGGAAGAGCCCGAAGCACCGAAGAGACTTCCGCTGCCGGAAGAGCCTGCGCCGAAAGCTGCGCCCATATCGGCACCCTTACCTTGCTGCATCAAAACCAAGGCGATAATGACCAGTGCCGAAATGACCTGAATGATAATAATAATGTTATACAGCATTTTCCTGCTTTTCCTTTAATGACTGGTTAGTCCAACTTGGATGCCTGACGGGCAATAGCCAGAAAATCGGAAGCTTTTAGCGAAGCCCCGCCGATCAGTCCGCCATCGATATCAGGCATGTGCAACAATTCTTCGGCATTAGCCGGTTTCATACTGCCGCCATACAAAATCCGGACACATTCTATCGCATCCGGGTTCTTGCGTATCATCTGTTCCCGCAACATGGCATGAACTTCTTCGACTGCCATTGGAGAAGGTGTTTTGCCTGTTCCAATTGCCCAAACCGGCTCATAAGCCACAACGATATCGCAAACTTCTCTTTCTTCAAGGACAGACAGCACTGTATTAATCTGTCTGCCTACCACTTCGGCAGTGAGTCCTTCTTCCTTGTCGTACAGGGATTCCCCGACACAGACAATCGGAGTCAGACCGCCAGCCAAAGCCCGCTGAACCTTGTTGGCAACCAGTTCATCCGACTCATTGCAGTATTCACGCCGTTCCGAATGACCGACAATGACATACTTGCAACCAAAGTCCAGCAACATACGCGTTGAAATCTGGCCTGTATATGCGCCAACCGCATGGGCAGAAACATCCTGTGAGCCCAATGCGACATCGGTTCCTTCAAGTGCGGCCTGGCATTGCGACAGATACGGGAACGGGACACAGATCGCCAGATCACAGTCAATGCCTGCCAGCCCTTCCCTGATGCCGCTTAACAATTCGGCATTCATGGCCAGGCTGCCATTCATTTTCCAGTTTCCGACAATCAGTTTACGTCGCATGCTGCTCCCAGAATTCAAGCAATCAGATATTTTAGCGTGACCGGGCAATACTGGTCAATCAGGGAAATGAAACAATGACTTACGTCAATGCAAAACGATGCTTCTGAAATGGTCGTTTCCGTTTTCATCGTCATCCTGATCATCTATATCGTTAATATGGCCCTGTTCGATTTCCTTTTCAGTGGCTGTCCGAACGTCTGTCACTGTCAATTCGAAACGCAAGGCGATGCCCGCTAACGGGTGATTGCCGTCAAGTATTACTTTTCCATCGGCAATATCCGTCACAACGTAAATAGCGGGTTCGTCATCAGGATCCGCATTGTCAGGAACACCTTCGAACTGCATCCCGATTTCAAGGGTTTCCGGAAAAAGCTCCCTCTGTTCAATTTTCAAGAGCGACGAATCGTATTCTCCGAACGCATCCTCCGGCTCCACCTGAATCATCGTTTTGTAGCCGATATCCTGGCCATCAAGGGCTGTCTCGAGAGCAGGCAGGGTATCGTCGTAACCGCCATGGAGATAAACAATCGGTTCCTGTCCGTCTTCGAGCATATTGTTTTGTGCATCAGATAATTTGTAGTGAACGGTCACTACTGTATTTTTGGCAATTTTCATACTTTCTCCTGATGGCCTTGTTATACAGTTGAAAAATTATACCTTCTTCATCCGTTTTAAAACGCAAGCACGGGCGTATACAACATCAACTTGCTCAAACGATTTGTTTTTTTAAACAGAAAAAAAGATTTTTAGAGTTACTTTTTATTTTTAACTGATCTCTAAACGCTTATTTTATCGAACCAGTTTATTTCCCAATAGAAACAAAACTTCATTTTCAGCAAAAAAGAAGGAGTTTTTCATATGATTTGTTCACATAAAAAAGGCATTAAATATCTGTTTTCTAAATATAAAAACGATCAAATCATTATTTTAGAGCAACTTGGGGTCATGAAATTCAATTATGATATTTCTCAATCTTTTGTTTGAGCCAGCCTAAACCATTTGAACCTGGGTCAAAACCTGTTGCGAGATTGCAAAACAGATGCAAAAACATCAAAAAGCAGCGACTACATCCGGAAAAAGTGGCTATAATCTGCGCTATTAGAGAGTTGTCGTTGCGTAACACAAGTTTTCGGTAACACTCTATTCATGTAGTATTTTAATTACCGGTAATAACCTATATTTAATTAAGGATTACAAATGAAAAAGTCTTTATTGCTCGTAGGCCTGATGGCTCTGGCTCTGACCGCATGTAAAGTTGGCGAAAAACCAGCTGAAAAAAAACCTGCTGAAGCAACTCCAGCTGCTGCTCCTGCTGCTCCAGCTAAAGACGCTGCTGCTCCAGCTGCTAAAGACGCTGCTGTTGCTAAAGACGCTGCTAAAGACGCAGCTGCTTCCGCTAAAGACGCAGCTAAAGACGCTGCTGGCGCTGCTAAAGACGCCGCTGCTGCTGCTAAAGACGCTGCCAAGAAATAATTCTTGCTCCGCAAAAAAAGCCGATCTTCGGATCGGCTTTTTTCTTGCCCAAAAAACGGCAACTCCTGTCCGTAACGTCACACTCCTGCTAGCGTCATCCAGTCAAAACCCTCTTCCTGAGTGGCAATCACCACCTCAATTGAATTGCTGCCTACAACGGCATCGATCGCTGTTTTT
Source organism: Oxalobacter formigenes (assembly GCA_019424645.1). Lineage (GTDB taxonomy): Bacteria > Pseudomonadota > Gammaproteobacteria > Burkholderiales > Burkholderiaceae_D > Oxalobacter > Oxalobacter formigenes_D. Next base: position 13,218 of record JAHYZB010000060.1, on the reverse strand, counting down.
GCCAGTTCAGGCAAATTGTTATTCTGGCTCAAATGCGCCCCTATAATGGTTTTCAGACGTGACAAGCCATATTCACTCAAAAAACCGGCTGCACAGTCATTGGATAAATGTCCGTAAATACTGCTGATCCGTTTTTTAAGGTAATAAGGATAAGACGATTTTTCCAGCATTTGCTCATCGTAGTTGCATTCAATCATGAGAGCATCACATCCTGCAAGAGCATTTGAAATATGCGGCGTCACCTGCCCTGTGTCTGTCAACATCCCGAACTTGACATGACCGTCGCGAATGGAAAACTGGAGGGGTTCACGTGCATCGTGAGAGACAGTGAATGCATCAACCTGAAAGTCATTCACTGAAAAAGTATCACCATCGCGGCAAAAATTGAGTTCGACCCCGGAAAAATCTTTTCCAAGCGATTGAAAAGTGCCATAACTCATCCAGAGAGGGATCTGGTAACGTTTTGCGAGAGTCAGGGCGCTTCCCGCATGGTCGCTATGCTCGTGAGTCACAATGATGGCGGACAGAGCCGCCGGCTCGCAACCGGCCCGATTAAGCCGCCGTGTTATCTCCCGTATCCCGAAGCCGCAATCCACCATAACAGTCGTGGACGTCAGACCATCTTCAGTTGATACCAGCAAGGAATTGCCCTTGCTGCCACTCCCCAGACTTGTAAACCTCAAACCGGATCGTCAGTCAAAAAAGTTTTAGCGCAATTGCTCATACAACAGGTTCACAATTTTCTTGCCTGTCGAAGTCGCTTCCGGCTGTCCCTTGTCATTCAGGACAACGATATCGCACTTGCCGTCAAATTCCCTGACAGCGATCTGGAAACGCTGGGCAACTTTTTCGTTTTCAGAGAAAGTGAACATTTTCTCGAAGAAACCTTTTTGTTTCGCCGGAGTATTCTTGGCATCCTTGTCCTGATCGACGTAACGGACGTAATACAGCCCCTTCGATCGGTCACGGTCTTCAACAGTAAAGCCGACACGATCCAGAGCCAGACCGACACGACGCCATACACGGTCGAAAGGTTCATGGACTTCCACCTTGGAAATATCACCTTCCTTGACCAGTGTGGCTTTTGGAGCCAGCACAACGGTTTTGCTTTCTGCAAGCACCTTGGCCTTGACCTTCTCCTTCTGATTGATATCGCTTAGCTGAACCATCAGGCGGGACAGGAATTCCGCTTCCAGCTCAGGATCGGAAGGTCGGGCTGTCCATACGGTCGAATCCTGGTTCACGCCAACGAGTTCTTCCTGCGCGCCACGATGGCTGATGTAAATTTCGGTAGTGCCGTCGGCATTGCGTTCCAGACGGGTTCTGAATTTATCGCGTTCACCGGTAGAATACAGCGAATCAAGTACCTTGCCCAAGGTCCGACGTATGAAATCCTGTGGAATCTTGGCACGATTTTCCGCCCAGTCCGTTTCCATAATGCCAGTGTCAGGGGAATCGACATTGATCAGGAAACCACTATCCTGCCAGAATTCCTTGATTTGCGGCCACAGCACTTCAGGAGACCGATTGACGACCAGCCAGCGCTGGCTGCCGTGCTTCTCGATACGGATATCCGTCGCCTCTTTCGGCGCTACGACACCGGGCGATCCTGCCAAAGCAGGTCGTGCTTCCTGCTGTTTCTGGTTATATCCTGAAGCTGTTACCACTCCTGAAGAAGATGTTTCAGGAATTGAATACCGGTTGTCTCTCTGCATCTGGGTCAGATCAGGCGGAATTTCCAGCCGCTGTCCCGGAGTTTTGGGTGTTTCGCTCTTGTAATCGATACGATCCGCTTCCAGCAGGGTGTCGAATGCACTACAGGACGTCAAGCTTATGACTGTCAACGATCCCAATAAAAGAGAACCAACTTTTTTGTTCAAAACCATAAGTCTTAACTTCCCGTCATCCGTTAGATTTGGAAACCTGATCCATTACAATGTATTTGGCTGCCTGAAATCAGGCAAGCGCGCCACTTTCTTTCAACGCCTTGCGAACACCATCCTGATACATATCGGACAATGTCACGAGAGGCAGGCGAATTCCTGATGGAATAATACCCATTTCCATCATTGCCCATTTGACAGGAATCGGATTGGGTTCGACAAACAATTGCTGGCTCAATGGAAGCATCAGATTGTTCAGCTTGCGGGCGGTTTCAATATCGCCCTTGATTGCCGCAGCGCACATCAGATGCATGTTTTTCGGAGCGACATTGGCGACAACCGAAATATTGCCTTTCGCGCCACACAACATGAGTGCCATTGCCGTGGAATCGTCTCCCGAATATACGGAAAAGTCATCAGGCACCTGACGCAGAAGATCGATGCCACGTGCAATATTGCCTGTCGCGTCCTTGGCGCCGATAATGTTTTTCACCTTCGACAATCTTACAATCGTTTCGTTGGACATGTCGGCAACCGTTCTGCCCGGGACATTATAGAGAATGACCGGCAAATCGACCGCTTCGGCAATGCTTTTGAAATGCCGGTACATGCCTTCCTGAGTCGGCTTGTTATAGTAAGGGACAACCTGCAAAGTCGCATCCGCACCAGCCATTTTGGAATAACGTGTCAAGACAATGGCTTCAGCCGTCGAATTGCCACCGGCACCGGCGATAATAGGCACCCGTTTGCCGGAATGTTCGACTGCAACCCGAATCAGTTCGGCGTGTTCATCGACATTGACTGTGGGTGATTCGCCAGTCGTTCCGACAATGACGAAAGCGTCTGTACCTTCTGCGATCTGCCAGTCCATCAGGCGACGCATGCTGTCGAGATCGACGCTGCCATCGGCATTCATTGGAGTGACTAGTGCAACTATGCTACCCTGGATTTTCATGATGATATGAATTGAATATTAAAAGAAATATTTTAACGGATGCCGGACACAATGACACCATTATTTAATTACCAGCAATGATACTACCTTAACGGGCACAATATAACAGACCGCCATCAATAATTGACGACATTGGATGCGATTTTTGTATCCGATTGTTAATTTGCCCCTTCCATCAAAAAACGATCGACCACTGCCGCACATTCCCTGCCTTCATGCAAGGCCCAGACAACCAGTGACTGTCCACGACGGGTGTCGCCTGCGGCAAATACTTTTTCGGCCGAGGTCTGAAAACGGTTTTCTCCTTCCAGTGCGGCCATGGCATTGCCCGCGATATCCTTTTGCACACCGAACGCATCAAGCACTGTACCGGCAGGTGCCGAAAAACCCATTGCCAGCAATACCATATCGGTTTCAATCGAAAATTCACTGCCAGGTTCATCCACATAGCGACCTCCAACTGAATTGACCCGGCAGGCAACGATTCTCTCGACCTTGCCGCGTTTGCCTTCCAGTCGTTTTGTCTGAATCCTGAAGTCCCTTTCGCAGCCTTCTTCCTGCGAAGAGGAAACCGTGAACTGTTTCGGCCAGTATGGCCAGACCAGAGACTTGTCGATGGTGTCGGGCAATTTTGCATTGCGATCGATTTGTAAAATGCTGGCTGCGCCCTGACGGTTTGCAATGCCGACGCAATCCGAACCCGTGTCGCCACCCCCTATGATCACGACCCGTTTTCCTTCCGCAGAGAGACGATTCTTTCCCTTCTCTCCAGCATCCTTTCGGTTCTGCGCACACAAAAATTCCATTGCATAATGGACGCCCTGCAAATCCGCGCCAGGCACATCCAGCATTCTGGGCTGTTCTGCGCCGCACGCCAGAATGATCGCATCGAATTTGTCTTTAAGCGTTTGTGGATCGATGATTTCAGTCGCCATATTCTGGATATGTGACGGCAAAACGTTGCCGATCATAACGCCTGTGCGGAAAACGACTCCTTCCGCTTTCATCTGCTCCAGCCTGCGATCGACGATCTGCTTTTCCAGCTTGAAATCCGGAATGCCGTACCGCAACAAGCCACCGATTTTGTCATTCTTTTCAAAAACAACGACATCGTGTCCGGCACGCGCGAGCTGCTGGGCTGCTGCCAGACCGGCAGGACCTGAACCGACAATCGCCACTTTCCTGCCAGACTTTACCTTCGCAGGATGCGGTATAACCCAGCCTTCTTCCCAGCCCTTTTCTATAATGAAACGTTCGATTGAACGAATGCCGACCGGTTCCTCGATTACGCCCAGACAACAGGCCGGTTCACATGGCGCAGGACAAATCCGGCCCGTGAATTCCGGAAAATTGTTTGTCGCCTGTAATTTGTCGAGTGCCTGTTTGTACTCACCCCGATAAACCAGATCATTCCAGTCCGGAATCAGGTTATGAATCGGGCATGCATTGTTACAGAAGGGAATCCCGCAATCCATACAGCGCGCACCCTGTTCACGTGCCTGATCGTCTACCAGCGTCATCGTGAATTCCCTGTAATTCCTGATCCTCTGGCCAGGGGCCTGATGCATTTCCTCGATACGGTCAAATTCCATGAACCCCGTTACTTTTCCCATTTTTTCACCTCAATCCGCTTTTTCCTGAGCATGCCTGATTCAGGCTGCCGCCACATCCGTTCTGTCATTTTTCCCTGAATACAATTCCTTCAAGGCACGCTTGTATTCCATCGGGAAAACCTTGACGAAATCTTCGCGACAATTTGTCCAGTTTTCCAGCAAATGTCGGGCCGTCATGCTGCCGGTGTGCGTGAAATGGTTTTCGATCAGCTGTTTCAGAATCATTTCATCTGTCTGTGCTTCTCCATTCAGGCCAAGGCGGTGCCAGATGGCTTTTTCAATACTGGCTTCCTGATCGAAGCAGGAGAGAACCGGTTCGAGTGAAACCATGGATAGATTGCACTTGCGCTCGAAGGTTTTGTCCGGATCGTAAACGTAGGCTATGCCGCCTGACATACCTGCCGCAAAATTGCGGCCGGTTTCCCCAAGCACAACGACCGTTCCGCCCGTCATGTATTCGCAACCATGATCGCCACATCCTTCAACAACCGCCAGTGACCCCGAATTACGGACGGCAAAACGTTCGCCGGCAATACCGTAAATGTAGGCTTCGCCGGAAATGGCTCCGTATAAAACCGTATTGCCTGCAATCATGTTTTTATCGGGCTGGCCACGGAACCGGGCATGAGGCCGGATAATGATGCGTCCGCCTGACAGACCTTTTCCGACATAGTCATTCGCTTCACCGACCAGATCCAGTGTAATACCGTGAGACAGGAAAGCACCGACCGACTGCCCTGCTGTACCTTGCAACTGGACGTGAATCGTATCGTCCGGCAAGCCATCATGACCGAACCGTCTGGCAACTTCACCCGATAGCATCGCACCGACACTGCGGTTGGCATTTTTGATCGGATAAATGAAAGAAATCTTTTCCCCGTTTTCCAAGGCAATTGCTGACTGGGCGATCAGACGGTTATCGATCGATTTTTCCAGACCGTGATCCTGTGTTTCACAATGCCGTTTATGGACATTCCCATCAACGACCGGATCATAAAAGAGGCGGCTGAAATCAAGGCCTGTTTCCTTCCAGTTCGAAATCGCTTTCGCTTTTTCCAGCAAATCGACGCGGCCGATCAGATCGTCGTATGTCCGGATACCCAACTGTGCCATGATCTGCCGCATTTCTTCAGCGACAAAGAAAAGATAATTGACGATATATTCCGGTTTACCGGAAAATTTCTTTCTCAATTCAGGGTCTTGTGTTGCCACACCGACAGGACAGGTATTCAGATGGCATTTGCGCATCATGATGCAACCCTGCGTAACCAGTGGAGCGGTCGCAAAACCGACTTCATCCGCGCCCAGAATCGCCGCGATCACGACATCACGACCTGTTTTCATCTGGCCGTCGGCCTGAATGCGAACCCGGCCACGCAAATTGTTCAGCACCAGTGTCTGCTGTGCTTCCGCCAGCCCGATTTCCCAGGGTGAGCCGGTATGCTTGATCGACGACAGCGGCGACGCACCTGTCCCGCCATCGTGACCGGAAATAACGATGTGATCAGCCTTGGCCTTGGCGACACCCGCCGCAATAGTACCGACTCCGACTTCTGAAACCAGCTTGACCGAAATCGTCGCACGCGGATTGACGTTTTTCAGATCGTGAATCAGCTGCGCCAGATCCTCGATAGAATAAATATCGTGATGGGGTGGAGGCGAAATAAGGCCGACACCCGGAACGGAAAAGCGCATGCTGGCGATATATTCCGAGACTTTTTCACCTGGCAGCTGGCCGCCCTCACCGGGTTTTGCGCCCTGCGCCATCTTGATCTGGATTTCATCGGCAGAGTTCAGATATTCCGCCGTGACGCCAAAACGGCCTGACGCGACCTGTTTGATTTTTGAACGCAGTGAATCGCCTTCTTTCAGTTCAATATCGGAAACGACCCGATCCTTGCCCAGAATCGACGACAGTTTTTCGCCGTTTCTGATCGGAATGCCCGCCAGTTCGTTCTCATATCGTCTCGGGTCTTCGCCTCCTTCACCGGTATTGGATTTGCCGCCGATGCGGTTCATTGCAATGGCAAGCGAAGTGTGTGCTTCCGTACTGATCGATCCCAGTGACATCGCACCTGTCGCAAACCGCCTGACGATTTCTTTCGCTGGTTCGACTTCATCGATAGAAATGGCATGTACCGGATCGATTCTGAATTCGAACAATCCACGCAGAGTCATCTGGCGACGGGACTGGTCATTAATGATCTGGGCATACTCCTTGTACGTTGCATAATTGTTCGATCTCGTTGAATGCTGCAATTTGGCAATTGCATCCGGCGTGAACATATGCTCTTCCCCCTGATGGCGGAAAGCGTACTCGCCACCGACATCCAGAAAACGCACCGGCTGCTGATGGCGGCCGAATGCTTCCTGGTGCAAGCGCAATGATTCTTCAGCGACTTCAAAAACGCCGATTCCCTCGACACTGGAAACCGTGCCCTTGAAATATTTGTCGACCAGTGTACTGGACAAGCCAACAGCCTCGAAAATCTGTGCGCCGCAGTAAGAGCGATATGTCGCAATCCCCATTTTCGACATGATTTTCATCAGGCCTTTATCGACCGCCTTGATGAAATTGGCTTGTGCTTTTTCCTGCGTCAGGTCAGCCGACAGTTTCGGTGCCAACTCCGAAACGGTTTCCAGAGCCAGATAAGGATGAACCGCTTCAGCACCGTATCCTGCCAGCAGGGCAAAATGATGTGTTTCCTTAGCCGATCCGGTTTCAACGACCAGCCCCGTAGAAGCGCGCAATCCCCTCGCGACAAGATCCTGATGAATGGCCGACGTTGCCAGAAGCGCCGGAATGGCAAGCTTGTCCGGCCCGATCAGGCGATCGGAGACGATCAGGATATTATGACCGGATTTCACGGCATCGACCGCTTCGGCACAGAGGGATGCCAGATGGGCCTCGATACCGATTTTCCCCCATGAAACCGGGTAACAGACATTCAGTTCATAAGAACGGAATTTGCCGTTTGTATAGGCATCGATATTCCGGATACTCGCCATTTCGGCAAATCCCAGAACCGGCTGTGTCACTTCCAGCCTCATCGGAGGATTCACGTTATTCGTATCCAGCAGGTTCGGTTTCGGACCGATATATGACAGCAGAGACATGATGATTTCTTCACGGATCGGATCAACCGGCGGATTCGTCACCTGCGCAAAAGACTGGCGAAAGTAATTGTATAAAGGTTTTGAATGGTGCGATAAAACAGCCAGAGGGGCATCGTTACCCATTGACCCGATTGCCTCTTCCCCGTTCATTGCCATTGGAGACAGAAGCATTTTCAGGTCTTCCTGTGTAAAGCCGAAAGCCTGTTGCCGATCCAGCAGGGGCACTGAAGACTGGAAGAGGTCATGAGCGTGTTCTTTCAGCTCGTGCAGACGAATGCAGACCGAATTGATCCATGCACGATATGGTCTTGCATTCGCGTAAATGCTTTTGATTTCGCTATCGTCAATAATCCGTCCTGCGTCCAGATCAATCAAAAACATCTTCCCGGGCTGTAAACGCCATTTCTTGATAATGTGCGATTCCGGAATCGGCAATACGCCCGTTTCAGAAGCCATGACAACCAGATCGTCATCGGTGACGACATAACGGGCAGGACGCAAACCATTCCTGTCCAGCAATCCACCGATCTGGCGACCGTCTGTAAAAGCAATCGCCGCAGGGCCATCCCATGGTTCCATCATGGCGGCGTGGTATTCATAAAAAGCGCGCCGGTTGTCTTCCATGAGCTTGTGGTTTTCCCATGCCTCAGGAATCATCATCATCATGGCATGTGCCAGCGGATAACCGGACATGACAAGCAACTCAAGCGCATTGTCGAAACAAGCCGTATCAGACTGGTCTTCATACATGAGCGGATACAGTTTTTGAAGGTCTTCACCCAGAACAGCTGAATTCATCAGCCCTTCACGTGCACGGAACCAGTTGAAATTTCCCTTGACCGTATTGATCTCGCCATTATGCGCAATCAGGCGGTACGGGTGAGCGAGTGGCCACTCCGGAAATGTATTTGTCGAAAAGCGCTGGTGAACGAGCGCCAAAGCCGACACACAGCGTTCATCCTGCAAGTCGAGATAATAGCCCTGTACCTGATCGGCCAGCAAAAGCCCTTTGTACACGATTGTTCTTGCCGACATGGAAGGTACGAAAAATTCCTTGCAATGCTTCAGGTCAAGCCCCTGAATCGCATGGCCCGCTGCCTTGCGAATGACGAACAGTTTCCGTTCCAGTGCATCGGTTACCATGATGTCAGGACCGCGTCCGATGAAAATCTGGCGGATGACAGGCTCTTTTTCCCTTGCCTTTTCCGACATCAGGAGTTCAGTATTGACCGGAACGTCACGCCAGCCAAGAACCACCTGCTTTTCAGCGCGCACAGCTCGTTCGATTTCCTTTTCGCAGGCCAGACGTGAGGCATGTTCTTTCGGCAGGAAAATCATGCCCACGCCGTATTCTCCCGGAGGAGGCAGACTGATACCCTGCTTTGCCATCTCATCACGAAAATACTGGTCAGGTATCTGGATCAGGATACCTGCGCCATCCCCCATCATCTTGTCGGCACCGACAGCACCGCGATGATCGAGATTTTTAAGGATAAGAAGTCCCTGTTCGACAATCGAATGGCTCTTGACCCCTTTGATATGAGCGACAAAACCGACGCCGCAGGCATCGTGTTCAAATGAGGAGCGATATAAACCTTGCGCACACATAATGACCTCTTTTTGCAATTTTTTTATTAACCTGTACAAAAAGAATAAACCGCTTTTTTTATCCTGGCAACAAAAATAAAAAGGGTCAGAGTCATTTAAATATATCAGCAAAAAATATCAATATATAATAGGGACATAGTAAATATTATTAAATAACAAAGCATTAAAAGAAAATTATGAAAAAATGACTATGAATTGGAATTATTTTTCTGCGGCCGCCCTCGTTTTCCCATTCTGAATTGCCGCTCGGTTTGAATTTCAAGTTGTTTTTTGAAATCTTCCAGGCCGAACGGCCATCCCGACATCAGAATCCGCTCCAGTTTTCCGTTTTCCCAATGGTCAATACGATCGAAGAATTCCTTGTAGACAAGTTCCCTCGCAAATGGCGTATTTCCCAGATTCCAGTAAACGGCATGATCCCGGATAACCGGATCAGGTTTGATACCAACATGATGGGCATAGCTTGACCATTCATATTCTTCCGGTCTGGCAACCAGTCCCTCCTGTATTGGCTTCTGCTCGATAAAGCGGCTGCATTCAAGCAGACAATTGTCCGCATCGACAACCGATGTCTTGAATCGCCCTTCCCAAAGTGTTCCCGACCGTTTGTATTTCCTGTTGAAATAAGGCACATAATAACGTCCAATCCATTGCATCATGCGGGCCAGCCCGATTTCATCCGCCGGGGTTGCCAGCAGGTGAAACGCATTGTGCAAAAGGACGTATGCATGAACATCGACTTTGAACTGCCTCGACGATTCTTTAACCCAGTTCAAAAATGTGTCGAAATCTTCCTTGTCGAAAAATACAGTCTGCCTGTTATTTCCCTGTTGATATATATGATGGGGCTGACCGGGCAAAACCAGTCGTGCGGAACGTGCCATAAATCTCTCCCGATAAATGAAACCAACTTTTTACAACTATGTCCCCAATATTAAACACAAAGTTCCGGAACAACAATAACTTTGTCCCTTTTTTTTGCAAAAAACTCTGGTTTTCTTTTGCTTTTTCACATTTGCATTTTTGAGCACGGTCAAAAACCATGAAAACAGAAACGTTATCTTTTAAGTAAGGAATATTCCCTTACATGAATTGCCCTTTTAATGCGTGACAGGCCCTAAAGTCAGGAGATACCCATGGCAAACAATCTTTCAAATATCCATCCATTCAGTGAAATTTCACGCTTTGAACCCATGCGAAATATGGATGACTTTTTCAATAACTTCCGTTTAAGCGCCCCATGGAGCAGTTGGGAACCGGAACCACGCATCAAAATCGACGTTTCCGAAACCGACGATGCTTATGTTGTCAAAGCCGATGCTCCCGGAGTTCCAAAAGATGATATCAAGGTAACCGTTGAGGGAAATTTTGTTACGATCGAATACGAGCTGAAGAAAGAAGAAAACCGGGAAGAAAACGGCAAGACTGTACGTAACGAACGCTATTACGGGATGCAATCACGAAGCTTTGCGCTGGCACAGGAAGTGGATGAATCCAAAGCCGAGGCAACCTATAAGAATGGTGTGCTGGAATTGAAACTGCCCAAAAAACCGGGTTCGACAAAAACACGGCTGACAGTGAATTAGCTCTTCTTTTTCCTCTTTTTACGGCATCTGTTTCATGCAGGTGCCTTTTTTATTGAAAATGGCATTCAATCTTCCTCTTAGGGAAAATTCATGCCTTTCAATACCTCAATTCATACTCTTCAAACCGACTTTCGTCATAATTACGTCATATTTTTTTGTTATCATAAAAGAATAGCGACCAAGATCAGGATAACTCGTGCCTTCTCAAAGTGCATCACCGGTGACAAAACCCATTCAGAATCTGCCTACAGGTTCCCTTGAACCGAACCTTTATTTGAACCGTGACCTGTCCCTGCTGGAATTCAACCGCAGAGTCGTGGCACAGGCGGAAGACGAAAGCCTTCCATTGCTGGAAAGGTTAAGATATCTGTGTATCGGCAGCAGCAACCTGGACGAGTTTTTCGAGATCCGTGTTTCCAGCCTGCATGCACGCCAGACAACGGACAGCCCTGTTTCCGTCAGCGCTAACAGCCTGCTCAATAAAATCGGCGTCCAGTGTCATTCACTGGTCGATTACCAGTACGCCATTCTGAATCGCAAGATCCTGCCCAAACTGGCAAAAAACGGTATTCATATCGTCAGCCACAATAATCGGACAGAAGCACAACGTGCGTGGGTCAAGTCGTATTTCGAAAGCCAGATCCGTCCGCTGTTGACACCTATTGTTCTGGACCCGGCGCATCCTTTCCCGCAAGTCGCCAATAAAAGCCTGAACTTCATCATTTCTCTTGCTGGCAAGGACGCATTCGGGCGGGGGAGTGCCATCGCCATTGTCAAGGCACCCCGGGTTCTTCCGCGAGTCATCAAACTGCCAGATGAATTGTCGGAAGACGGTTATACATTCTGCTTGCTGACTTCGATCATCCATGCCCATATATCCGATCTCTTCCCTGAACGCGAAGTGATCGCCTACTCACAATTCCGCGTTACTCGTGACAGCGATTTGTGGGTCGATGAAGAAGAAGTCAAGAATCTCCGGGAAGCCCTGCAGGTCAGCCTTCAAAACCGACATTTCGGAGCGGCCGTCCGACTCGAAATCGCCAGAAACTGTCCTGACGATCTGGCCAGATTCCTGTTGAACGAATTCAATCTGGATGAAAGCCACATGTACCGTGTCAATGGCCCGGTGAATATGGTACGCCTTTCCGAAATCTTCAATTTCGTCAAAACGCCGTCGATGTATTTTCCGCCCTATCAGGCTTCAATCGCCCCGGACGCGCAAAACGACGCATGTCTTTTCGACACACTGAAAAAGAAGGATATTCTTCTCCACCATCCTTTCCAGTCGTTCCAGACTGTTGTCGATTTCGTCCGTGCAGCCGCTGAAGACCCTGACGTCGTCGTGATCAAACAAACCATTTACCGTGCAGGAGTGACGTCAGCTCTGATACAAGCCCTGATGGATGCCGCAAACAAGGGCAAGGAAGTCGTCGTCATTGTCGAGCTGAAAGCCCGTTTCGACGAAGAACAGAATATTGACTGGGCTCAACAGCTTGAACAGGCTGGCGCCCAGGTGGTTTACGGGGTAATGGGTCTGAAAACGCACGCTAAACTGGCTCTGGTCATCCGCCGTGAAAACGGCGCATTCAGGAATTACGCACACCTTGGCACAGGCAATTACCATCCGGCCACGACCAAGATCTATACCGATTTCGGCATCCTGACCGCCCATCCGCAGATTACCAACGAGGTGAGCGAAGTTTTCATGCATTTGACAAGCCTGACGAAACCGAAAAAACTGGAACATTTATGGCTGGCTCCATTCACCCTTCACAGGAATCTGATTCGCGCGATTTTAAATGAAATCCGCATCGCCCGAGCAGGCCGTCCTGCCAGAATCGTCGCAAAAATGAATTCACTTATCGACGAATCCGTTATCCGTGCACTCTATCTGGCGTCTGCTTCAGGTGTGAAAATCGAGCTGATCGTGCGAGGTGCCTGCGCCTTGCGTCCGGGCGTCCCGGGCCTGTCGGAAAATATTCGCGTCCGTTCCATTATCGGTCGTTTCCTCGAACACGAACGCATCTATTATTTCAGGAACGACCTGAAACACGACCTGTACATTTCCAGTGCAGACTGGATGGCACGTAACCTGTTCAGACGGATTGAAGTCGCCTGTCCGGTTCTTGATCCGGCGCTGAAAAAAAGGGTCATGGAAGAAGGTCTCAAATACTACCTGAAAGACAATACGAATTCATGGGAACTGCAACCGAACGGAACCTATAAACGGCGTAAACTACGCAAAAAACAGGTGGCATTCGGTGCCCAGCAATGCCTTGCAAAAACCTACGATGCGGCATTGCAAAAGGAATTGATTGAAGACGTGAAACCGGCTCCAAAATCTCTTTCGTCCTCAATCGATGTGCTTGACGATACACCCCAAACCGGAAAAACCATGCCGGAAATGCCGCTTGTCGAAATCCCGCCAATCGAGACAGCTGCCGAAAAAAAGCAAG
>JAHYZB010000006.1 GCA_019424645.1 Oxalobacter formigenes | reverse complement strand
AAGCCTTTAGCCATTCTAATCATAGAAGAATCTTATTTACAGAGATTTTTTCATACTCTCACACATATTATGATATTATTTTCATTATAATCCATTTTAAGTTTCACGCCAAATTTATTCATTGATTTACACTCGTTACACTCGTGTTTCAATGATCGGATCTTTTAATCTTTCCTGCACGTTTAATATATTGGCCCGTTTTGAAATTGCCGTCGTATTTAGGGTCAAAATGCTATCTTCCGTCAGGTTCGATTATTCGTGGAAATATATATTAAGAAAAAAGGTGTAAAAAAGATTCCCTTGCACTATGTAAGTGTTCAGGAAATCTCCTTTTATATGACACGAATTCATTGACAAAATAGGATATCATCTTAAGAGTTGTTATACATTTCTAATAGTTCCTGTTCTGATAATACAATTCCTGCTTCTTTCAATAATTCTTTTCTGTTCGCATATAATTTTTTTATGAGTGATTCGGAATCTTTTCCATAATGAATTTGGTTATGGCATGTACTGCATAGTGAAATTATATTTTCCTCAACATCTAAGGAATAATTAAACAAATCTGAGTATGCCAACGGAACCAAATGATGTGCCTCTGTATATGGCACATTTTGATTTTTTCTGATGAAGGTAAAGTGGTCATTATTTATTTCACATTTAAAATCGGCAAGAATCAGTGCATTTTCAGCTATTTTGCTGCTCCTCTCAATTTTTTCCTGTACACTTGTGTATTTAATCTTTTTTTGAGGAGTTCGTTTATAATGGATGTCGTTTTTGCTGGAGGAAAAACGGGCAAGTTTATTTAACGTTGTCAGACGGACTCCGTCTTCCTTATCTGCATTAATTAGTGCTGCTTCTTTTACGCTTTTTATGTCTAAGAAATATGAGTATTTTTCAGGCATTTGGAAATTGTATTTTGACATTAGAGATAAAGGAAAGACCCATCTGTATTTTCCATTTTCCTCTATAGTATAAGGTTTCTCTTTACTTAATACCAACAAACCATTGACAAGTCTATACTTCTTAGTTTCATCTTTCCAAAACGCACGAACTATAATCTTATCAATAGAATCTGCATTAAAAAGCGTCCTGTCAATTATAGATAGGCCATTTGTATTTTGTTGGGTGGTATACGTTCGATCTCCGAGACAATGCAATATCCTTCCATTTTTCCATTTATCGAAAATACCTTTTGAATAATCAAGTAAAATAATGACGACTCCATTTCGATATAAAAACTTTTCGGATATGGCCGTCGTACCTGTTTCCTGCATGATTTGTTTTGCTGTTACATTGGTTTTTTGCCCGCCATATTCCAATTTTTCTAATTCTGATCGTTCATCATACTCTTCATTAAAATTATTTATGGGTTCTTCGTCGGCAAATCCACCATCATAGTATTCATCCCATTTAGTGTAATCAATCATTATAAATTCTCCCAAAGAAAAAATTGCTTCCTCACATTAGGGAAGTTTTTGCAATATGTCATAATGATCTTAAAGTGAAGTTATATTACAAATATTGCAATATGTTCAATCATTCTTGAGCTATCCATACAAGTCTGATTTAACGTATTTCAAATTTCGACATATTTGTTTCAAACATTATATCATAGAAACAGAGCTAATGCAGAAATTTTGCATTCTTACATTAGCTCTATTGTGTATAGTAGAATGTATAATTAAGAAAAAAATCGCTTTTTTATTTTTCAATTTCTGGCAGACCAAAGATACGCGTGAATTCTACCTGATCAGAGTCAGACCACTTATTCACTGAAATATGATCGGCAGCCGCTACAACCATATGCATTCTTTTTTGAGTTGCAGTGATATCAAAACCGCATCGGCTGGCCAAAGTGGCGGTAATGTCATGAAATGAATCCTGCTGTATTGTCAATTTTGAGCCGGTAAGGGCGGCAAAATCCTTTAGAATCGGAAGAAAGGCCGCATCAAACCAGTTTTTGAAGTCTTCCGCCTCAGTATTTTTCTTTTCATCTCTTGTTGCATGAATTGCCGCAATGGCAGCGGCGGCTTCATCTTGTGAAAGATGCTCGGTCATCTCGGATAACTCGTTGGCTCCATCCCTGTTTGTAAAATCAAATTCCTGCATATATTTATACCTCCTGTCTGAACAGCATAGCACATTGTAGATATATGCACAATATTGATTTGCACAAAAATCAGCTATGATTGTTCGCAGGAGGAGGACCTATCATGGTTGATTACAGCCCGTTGTGGGACACAATGCGCAAGCGTGGAATAACACAATATATGATGCTGCAGGATAAGCTCCTCGACAATCATACGCTTAATCGTTTGAAGAAAAACATGAACATTACGTTGATTACATTGGAACGCATCTGCACCTATCTGGATTGTACGCCGAATGACGTGATTCGGTTCACGGAGCATAAATAAAGGCAAACAGAATCAGCATACCGGGAATTTCTTCGGCGTGCTTTTTTTTCAATTATAAAGCGGATTCCCCAATACGGTTGCGAATATAAGCCGAAACGACTGGATAAAAGCATTGCCGTATGATATAATTGTAACTCACGTAAAGAGAAATACATAAGGATGAGGTTACGATATATGCTTACAAGTTTGGAAATATGTGCCGGTGCCGGAGGACAGGCGCTGGGGCTTGCAATGGCCGGGTTCGTTCATGTGGCATTGGTGGAATATGAAGCGGACTATTGTGCCGCCTTGAAGCGAAACCGTCCGGAATGGAACGTGATCTGTAGGGATGTCCGGGAGTTTTCCGGAATACCGTATCAGGGGAAAATAGATCTGTTGGCCGGTGGAGTTCCGTGTCCGCCTTTTTCCCAGGCAGGGAAACAGCTGGGAAGCGAAGATGAGCGTGACCTGTTCCCGGAAGCAATTCGACTGATCGGTGAAATCCAGCCGCGTGCCGTTATGCTTGAAAATGTCCGCGGACTGCTTGATCCAAAGTTTACCGAATACAGAACATCCATCCTGCAGCGGATTGCGGATCTGGGATACAGAGTACAGATAAAATTACTGAATGCCAGTGATTACGGTGTGCCGCAGCTTCGTCCGAGAGTTATCATTGTCGGAATCAGAAACAATGAAAACGGGGAATTCCATTACCCGGAGGAACATCCGGAAAATGCCAAAACGGTCGGAGAAACACTGTTGGATCTTATGAAAGCAAATGGCTGGCAGGGTGCCGCAAAATGGGCAAAGGAAGCAAACAGCATTGCTCCGACGATTGTTGGCGGTTCAAAGAAACACGGAGGTCCGGATCTGGGGCCGGTCAGGGCAAGAAAGGCGTGGGAAGCGCTCGGTGTTGATGGACTCGGCGTGGCGAATGAGGCACCGGCAAAGGATTTTGAAGGGATGCCGAGACTCACTCCGCGGATGATCGCGAGAATCCAGGGTTTTCCGGATACCTGGGATTTCGGAAGCAAAAAGACACATGCATGCCGCATGATCGGAAATGCATTCCCGCCGCCGGTGGCTCAGGCGGTCGGAGAAGAGATAAGGAGGATATTGGAAGGTGGAAGCGTTACTGACTGAGGAAAGAAAACACTATCATCGGATGCTGCTTGACGGCGGCGTGCTGACGGTTGACAAAAACGGGATTCCGAGCAATGCGGATTCCTCATCCAGGCTGTCGAAGGAGATTGCAAAGGGAATCGCGGATCAGCTTATGGCTGAGGTACATGAAAAAGCCCTGGGACAAACTTCGGGAGCCAAGTTTGAGCAGATAAACATGGAATTCCTGGCGGCGACATTCCCGAAACTTCAGAACGTCCGCCCGGGGAAATGGCACATCGTGAAACTGGGAAACCGAAATGCGATAAAAACAAGCAGTTTCTGTCAGTATGAGCATTTGGATTATCTGGCACAGCTTTTGGCTGTTGATTCAAAGCTGGCCGCAAGCATGGGAAACGATTACATGGTTGCGCCGGATGTGGTTGTATATCGGGAACCGCTTACGGATGAAGAACTGAACAGCCAGGTTGTGATCGTTGATGATTCGGTTGCCATGCAGACGGATATCAGGGCAAAAAACGGAGGATTGCCGATCCTGCATGCATCCATTTCAGCCAAATGGACAATGAGAAGTGACCGTGCCCAGAACAGCAGAACGGAAGCATTGAATCTGATCCGGAACAGAAAGGGACATCTGCCTCATATCGTGGTGGTAACCGGGGAGCCGCTGCCGAGCAGACTTGCTTCATTGGCATTGGGAACCGGTGACATTGACTGTATGTACCATTTTGCACTGTATGAACTGGTGAAAGCCGTAAAAGATACCGGGGCTGAGGATTCCATTGAGATGCTGAACGCATTGATAGAAGGAAAGAGACTGAAGGACATCAGCGATTTACCGCTGGACTTATCGGTATAAAGCAAAGAATATTCAGGACAGGGAGAAATCCTTGTCCTTCTCTTTTGCCCAAAACTGATAATTCATGTTTTCTTCCCATAATTATATTGAAAATCCGCATGAAAAAACTCCCGTCACATTCATCCGTCAGTACGATGTGATACGGATATTTTGTATAAAAATGCAAAATATGGGAAATTTTAGCTAAGATTGCGAAATACATGACGGTTTTAAGCGGATTCTGTGATATACTTAAAGGAAATATAATATTTTTTATGCGAGTGAAACGGGCCGGATAAAACCGCGGAATCGGTTTGGATTAAGAAGCCCGAAAAATGAGGAAAATGAGGGAATGGGATCATGAAAACAATTGATTTGTGCTGTGGAATCGGAGGAATCAGGAGGGGATTTGAACTGGCCGGAGACTTCGAGAACGTGCTTTCTGCGGAGAAAGATGAATATGCGTGCAGGACGTACCAGCATCTGTTCGGTGATGATCCCAGACACGATGTGACGGATGAAGCATTCAAGGAGCTGGTAACGCGGACGGAGTATGACGTGCTGCTTGCGGGGTTTCCGTGCCAGGCATTCAGCAAAGTCGGTCTCCGAAAAGGATTCCGTGATGTCACGAAGGGAACCATATTTTTCGACATAGCGGAAATCATCGACCGTACGATGCCGAAGGTCGTGTTTCTGGAAAACGTGGAAAACCTGGTAAGTCATAACAAAGGAGAGACTTTCAGGATCATCCTAAATACCCTGGAAAATGAGCTGAACTACCATGTCATCGGTGTGGAAAGGGATGAAAAGGGCGAACTGACATTTGATAAAAAGTCTTTCATAAGAAACACGAAGAATTTCGGGCTTCCGCAGAACCGGCCGAGAGTGTACATGGTAGCATTCAGCAGAGATTATTTCGGAAAACATCTGGATGTTTTGCCTAAGGAAACTCCGACCGAAGGACGGAAAGAAATATTCCATTCGGTTTTGGACATTCTGGATACCGAGGTTTCGGAGAAATTTTTCCTTTCATCCGGTCTTCTGGAAACGCTGGAAAAGCATCGGGCCAGGCAGAAAAGCAACGGAAACGGATTCGGTTATCGGGTTGTCAATGATGCTTCCATTACAAGACCGCTTGCGCATACCATTCTTGCAACCGGAGGTTCCGGCAAGGAAAGAAATCTGATTTATGATCCGGTCAACGGTCGCGATATTGCCGGAACGGATGTGAAGGGAAAGAAGACCCCCATAAACGAAAAATGCATCCGAACCATGACCCCGGAAGAATGGGGACGCCTTCAGGGATTTATCGGCTATGCGTTTCTTGACGGGAATGGGAAGGAGACTTTTTCATTCCCGGAAAAAATGTCGAATCAGCAGAAATTCAAGCAGTTCGGCAATTCCGTTTCGATACCTCTCATTGAGGAGATGGCGCTGTTCATAAAAGACTGTGTGACACGGATGGAAGCGGAATTTTCGGAAGAGGAAAGGGAGCATTATAAAATTCCCGGGGCACTGCTCAAGGTGCAGAACGATATTCGGAAATTGCTGAAGAATGAGAAGCCGAAGACGGTTGAAAAATGCTGTCGGCTTGTTTCGGAAATCGGACTGAGCAACGGTTTTCGTGCGGAGGACATCGGAACGGCGCTCGGACAGTCCAACGTCACCGCCTATAATTATCTGCACAGACTGGAACGCGCAAAATGCGTGGAATTTGACAGTGACGGCTATAAACTGAGGGCGGAAAAGAAAAAATTTTCGGCTGAAATGTAACGCGAAAGGAGGGAGTCCGGTGGAAGTTGAGTATCTGAAAAAGATTATGAAAAAATGCGACGTTTATTTTGAGGATCAGCTCATTTCCGGAGAACTGCTCCTGCAGTCGTTCATGGATTTTCTGGCTGATGAAGCCGGAAGGGAGGAAAACAACGGAAGCATCGTGCTGCATCTGGCTTCACCGTGTTTTGACGCAATTGCGGTTGCATGGGCGGCCCTGACCGTAATAGCCGGAAATGAAAAGGATGTTGAATCCATCATCAGGAATCTCAGACCGGGGGATAAAGTCCTTTATGATCGTAAAAGAGCGGAATTTATCGGCCTAAATACGGACGAGGACGGTATGGAACGGGTAAGTATCCGTTACGGAGGCGGCACGGCAAGGATAGGAAGAAAAAGCTGGGCACGCATCACGCCGTATTACGGTCAGTCGGAGCGCTATGACGGGCGCGGAATCCGACGCGGGAACCGTGTCCGGGAAGAATTCCTGGCGACGCTGCTTGAATGCGATAAAAAGGACATCCCCTCCGTGACGGATGCTTCCGTCATTATCGTCATGGACCGTCAGCGGGCAAACCGCTGCATGGACGGTCTGGTTCTGCAGGCGGGAAATCTGAAAATACGTCTTCAGGATCTGGTGACCGCATCGTATTTTACGGAAGGAAACGAGTATCCGTACGGCGGCAATGCCGGGAAGAACGAAGCAATGATAAAATTCGCGTCAAAAATATCCGTCGGTCTGGACATGACATGGGAATCGGACGGAAATGAGTATCTCGGAATGTTTGTATGCGGGAACGGCCTGATCGAAAGAGGAATCACGGAACTTGGGCAGGTCATGACCAGGGAATCCATCGGTTTTTCGGTCGTGTCCGGCGGCATGGATCTGTCCTGTGCGGAAGAACTGATAAAGGAATACGGAGAAGCGGGAGTGTTTGCCTGCACGAAGGATTTCCTTCTGGAGCATACCCTGCCTTCGGTAAACGGAAATGATTTGACCGTCGAACTGCAACGTCAGGCAGATGCGATGATGGACCGCGAAATTCATAAGGTGATTCTGCACGGTGAAACGGACTGGAAGGCATACCGGGATTTCAAAAAAGCCGTCGGATATGTCAGAATGGATGAACTGGACGAGGATGAAAGAGCGTACATAATTCCCAATGCATATTCTCTCATGAACCTGTTCATGACGGCACCGTTTTCCGTCAGGGAAATGGAGGATGCCGTTAAGGAAGAAAAAATCCGCAGGGAAGTGGGGCAGCCGCATGTTCGCCTGGAAGAACTGGAAGAAAAACTGAAGGCATTACCGGCCAACCTGACACAAGCCGCGGAGAAAATTGCGGACTCACTGGAGACCGCATACTATGCGGGATACGACGATTCACCAAAACGCCGTTTCCTGAAGGAATATATTCAAGAAAATCACGGACACTGGATTGCCGTGGTGGTTCCGAAGGCGTATTATGCCGACATCATATGGAATTACGTACTGCCCGAACTTGACCCGGAAACATCCGGCATTGAAATCGTGACGATGGCCCGTTTTGACGGAACCCATGCATATGACCGCATTCTGGTTGTCGGGAATCTGATTGGAAAACATTTTGACATTTTTCGCTGCATGTCATCTGCGGAAATCACGGTGCTTCTGTACGAGGCGGAAGCCGTCATGTTCCACGCAAGGGAGAAACGGAGCCGCGTGACGGAGCGGCTGTTTAATGAACGTCAGTGCACGGCTGATGACGGTAATGATGAAATCGAAGAAAATGTTTCCGTCACGGATGTGGATGAAATCGAGAATGTGGATGAGAAAATTACATCCTACACGGAAGAAATCGTCACGAAAAAGTTCGACGCGGCCTTGCGCCAGGAAGGAGAGAACAACACGGTTCCTCCCGTGGATGTTTCCGTGCTTGTCCGGTTTGAGGACGGGGAAGGAGCCATGCTTTCCAAACATTATGAAGCATACGTACTGAACGATGAAAAGGGAGAAGCCGAAAAGAAAAAGGCGGATGATCTGAAAACCGGGGATCGGATGATCTTCCTTAACCGGGATGAAGATACGAGGGATATTGTCGATTATATTTTACAGGAACTGATCGACGGCGGTCGGATAGCCGACGGAACCGTGAAGGATTATGAAATATCCCGCAGATGGAAGAACGATCTTCTGGAACACATGAAAAAAACCGGTCATTCTCCAAGGCAGCTTGCCGATGAAATGAAAGGGAACGGTGTCCGGGTTCAGAAAAACACCGTGATGAACTGGATTGATGAGGATGCACATATCGTGGCACCGCAGTCAGTGGAATCCTTGGAACAGATTGCCCTTTTGACGAATGACACGGACATGTTCGATCATGCGGCTGAGTATTTCGAGGCATGCAGAAGAATCAGAAGGGTGCGGAAAGACATTCTGAGGGAACTGGGAACGGCCATTATTAAATTCCTGGAAGGACAGGAGGCACCTGACGGAATCATTCCGCTTGAAATACGGGAACGTCTTGGAACCCTTGCGGCGGTTCTCAGAATAGAAACGATAATAAAGGATAACAGATCGGTGCCGGCTTACATGACAAACCGGCCATTGGATCTTGACGGGGGATTGTAAACATGGGAATTAAGTCTGAAATGATTAAGGCCAGGGACGAATTCATCGCCCTGGTAAAAGCGGAACTTCTCGGTCCCGGATCGGAAGTATCCGTCCCGGATGCGGAACATGAACTGATCACGACTGTTCCGGAAAAAAGGTATTCCATCGGAATTCTTTTTCCGAAGGAAAACAAAATGCAGGCGGACGGGAACGACGTGGACCGCGCCGTCTCGGAAGACGAAAAGAAAGACGTGGAACAGGCTGACACAGTTGACTTTGATGCGTCCGATTATATCGGAAAGGACATCACGGTAACGGAAAAGGATAAAAAAACAGAAGATGAGACCGATGATGACCCGGATTCGGAAGACAATCTGGACGAGGAAGTCAGTCTGGCGGCCCAGAACATGCCGTCCTCTTTCGGAATCACGTTTTTTGTCCGGGGAAATACCGACCGTGTCAGGATATCCTTAAAGTACAGCACGTACAGGGATGCCCGCATGGAAGACTGCCGGATTCCGTTTACACCCTCGAAACCGGGGGATTGGAGCGTCCCGGAAGAATTTGACTGTTACGTCAAGTATGACAGGGAAGAAAGAACATTGAGACTGACAGGCGGAATCAACCGGAAAGCGGTCCGTCAGCTGAAGGAACGTGACCTGCTGGGCACGGATGAGGATCAGCTTATTGACAATCTGTACAAACTTGCCGATCAGCTTCAGGGCGGTTATGTCAGGGAACCACGTGAACTGAATAATTACGAGATTGTCTTCGGTGAAGGGGATTACGTGAATGAATCGCACATTCCGGATCACGGTCTTGTGGAAATAACGGCTCTCAGGAGGAAGATGGAAAATGGAACCACGGCCCTGACAATTATGGTGGTCAATGCCAAAACGGAACGGCCGCAGAGCAGCAACTGCATTTTCCAACCGGAGCTTCGGGTGGATTCGGAAAATAATGGTTTTTCGTTTGTGCAGTATTCCGGAACCACAAATTTCGATCTTCTTGATGCAGAAGAACAATCCCTGGAACTCCAGTACAGAAACAAGCATGTATACGGAACCGGACTCGGAACGGCGGTCAATTGGAAAATCGATGATAGCGGAACGGGATTCATATGCAATGACTTTTTCCCGGAGTTTGAAGTTCCGTCCATGGATTTCGCACTTCCGGATGATTGCGGGGTCAACGGCCGGACACTGTCCATGAAATATCTTTCCGATCTGGACACCACGGAAAAGGGTGTGAAAATCCATGATCTGAAAACTCTGGTCGATGCATATTCCGCATGGATCGATGATCTGGTTGCTCGTTCGCATGCACTGGAACCGCGTTTTGCAAAGGCTGCGGACAGGAACCTGAAAAGCTGTCGGGAAGCGTGCGAACGCATGAGGAATGGAATCCGCATTCTTGAAAAAGACGACATGGCTTGGGATGCGTTTCAGCTTGCAAATCGTGCCATGTTCATGCAACGTGTTCAGCTTGCGGTCCAAAGAGAATATCCGGCATCGTATCCGGATGAAAAAGTCCTGTCGGATGTTTTGAGGAACATGGATTACAGAACGGCGGATGAAATCTTTTCAAAGGATCGGTATGCCTGGAGACCGTTCCAGCTTGCGTTCATGCTTCTGGACGTGGTCTCGGTGACTGATGACGACAGCGCCGACCGTTCCCTGGTGGATCTGATCTGGTTTCCGACCGGAGGCGGAAAAACGGAAGCATACCTGGGACTGACCGCAATGACCATTTTTTACCGGCGTTTCCGGTATCCCGGACTGGACGGAGGAACGACCGTCATCATGCGGTATACGCTCAGACTGCTTGCGGCGCAGCAGTTTACGAGAGCCTCGACGCTTATATGTGCCTGCGAACTGATCCGTAAGGACTGCGAATCAAGAAACCCCGTGTACGGGCATTACGCACTCGGAACGGTTCCTATCACCATAGGACTGTGGATCGGAGGGGAGCACACGCCGAACACTGATGACGGGGCAAAAAAGAATCTGGAAAAACTTCGCAAGGCAACCTCCTACAATCTGGAATATGCAAAGGACACGTACAATAAGTTTCAGGTCCTGAAATGTCCATGGTGCGGAACCCGCATGACACAGGAAAGGGACGGGGATAAAAAAATCCGCGGCGCTTTCGGCTACAAGATGCACGGAGGGAATCACTTTGCCCTTTATTGCACGAGGCAGGCATGCCCGTTCGGGAACCGGCTTCCAGTTCAGGTGGTGGACGAGGAACTGTACAACGAACCGCCGACGCTCCTTTTCGGAACGGTGGATAAATTCGCGATGCTTCCGTGGGAGAACCGGATCGGAAATTTCTTTGCGCTTAATTCCGGGAACCGGGCACCGGAGCTTATCATACAGGATGAGCTTCATCTGATTTCCGGTCCGCTCGGAACCATGGTCGGTCTGTACGAGAGCGCTGTGGATGCCCTTTGCCGCAGAAAAGGAAACGTGACGAAAATCGTGGCGTCAACGGCGACGATACGCCGGGCGGTGGAACAGTGCGCCGCTCTTTACGACCGGGATGTCAGCCAGTTCCCCCATCCGGCATTGGATGCGGAGGATTCCTTCTTCGCAAGGGAAAAGAAGATTGATTACGGTAAGGAAAATTTCGGAAGAAAATACGTGGGACTCATGCCATCGGGCAAGACCAAGGCAATGATGGAAATCCGCTCCATGGCCGCGATGCTGCAGAAAGCGAAAGATATGAATGCCAGTGACGAGGTAAAGGACAAACTGTGGACGCTCACCGCTTATTTCAACAGTCTGAAGGATCTTGGCAAGGCGGCCACCATGGTAGATGATGACGTCAAGGACTTCATGAAGCGAATGTGTTACCGTTTGAAATCAAACGCGGAAGTGAGAAAAATCGGAACCGCGGACGAACTGACCAGCCGTGTTTCCACCACCCAGCTGAACCAGACACTGGACAAACTGGAAAAGAATAAGTATTCAACGGAAAACATGAAGAACCACCTGCCGCCGTATCCGTGCAATGTCCTGCTGGCGACAAACATGATCTCCGTCGGAATCGACGTTGCGCGGCTGAACGTAATGCTTCTGGTGGGACAGCCGAAACTCACCAGTGAATACATCCAGGCATCCAGCCGTGTCGGACGTGAATATCCGGGTGTGGCGTTTGCCATGTATGACGGAGGAAAGAGCCGCGACAGATCTCATTATGAGCAGTTCAGGCCGTATCACGAATCCTTCTACCGTCACGTGGAACCGACGGGCGCCACCCCGTTTTCGGCACCTGCACGGAAAAGGGCACTTCATGCGGTCCTGATTGCCTACATAAGGCTTTCGGCGGGCGGGCTGTCCGGTGAAACCGATGCAATAAAGTTCCGCGTGGAAGACAATAAAAAGACAGTTGATAATATCGTCGGGTACATGGTAAAACGTTGTGTTGATGTCAACCGCCGCATCAATCCTCACATGAAGGACGACTCCGCTGACCTTAAAAGGGAAATGGAGGACATTCTGGAAAAATGGGACGATCTGGCGAGAGATGCGGAGGAGATTTTCTGCTATGGCAGAAAGTTCATGGTGAAAAATCCGGATGCTTCGGGAGAACGCCTGATGAAAGTGTTCGGAACCTTCCGGGAGGATCCGGCATTCGAAACCATGACATCCATGAGAAACGTTGACGTGATGGTGCCGGGCTCCATCATCGAGTGGAAGGAGGACGATCAGGATGACAGGTAAAAACATTGAAAAAATCAGACTGAACGCAACATCCCATGCGGTGCGTGCGTCCCAGGCGGTGCTGCAGTACGGTGTCGGTGCAATGGTTGATTTCCCTTCCCAGACACTCATGACGGCGGCACCGGAATACTGGAACGATCAGATCGTGCGCATTCACGATGAACGTCTGGAAAAATCACTCGGGGTACGGTATTTCGGAATGCCGGCAGGCGGCAAAAACCGGGACGGAATCGCGTATGCCAGGTTCCCGGAATGGTACTTCTGCCCGAAATGCCGCCGCTTCCAGCCCCTTTCGAAATGGATTGCCGAATTTGACAAAAAGGCGAAGGATCAGGAAAAAACAAACAACCGGAACATGAGCCGCAGGCTTTACTGTCCGAAGGATCGCGTTGAACTCGTCGTGGCAAGAATCGTGACGGTATGCGAGCGGGGACACATCAATGATTTTCCGTGGGTGAAATGGACGCACGCCAAGAGTTTCGGAGGTCAGAAACCGGTTTGCGCGAACCCGCAGCTTACGTTCACGACAAGCCCGGTCGCATCGGAAGGACTGGAAGGTCTCAGTCTGAAATGCACCACCTGCAATGCATCGGCCACGTTGAAGGATGCTTTCAATGACGGGATATTCGGACTGTTAGATGAGAAAACGGAAAACAGATATGATTTCACGTGCGAAGGAAGACATCCGTGGAAAAACCGGACGGATGCGTGCCCGTGCTATCCGAAGGTACTGCAGAGGGGAAGTTCTTCCGTGTATTTCCCGGTAACGGCAAGTTCCCTCGTCATTCCGCCGTTTTCGGATATCATCAACAGCCGCGTCGAAGACAGCGCCTTGTATGAAGAGTTCAGGAACACAATCAAGGCGGCCATGGACATGAAGAACAGCATGAACCTTCCGGAAGAACAGACGAGTGTTTTCATACAGAACAAGATTGATGAATATGCGGAAAAGATTGCGGATAACATCGGATGCAGAAGGGAACAGGTGCGCGAAATTCTTGGCAGGCGGATGTCTTCGGGCGAGGTGATCAATTACGATACGGGCAGCATCGAATACAGGACCGCGGAATTCGATGCCCTTTCCGGGCGAGCCTCCGTCACGGGAACGGACTACGATGATTTCAAGCGTGTCGGAACCGACATAAAAACATACGGCATTCCGTTTGTAAAAAGCATTTCCCTGATTGAAAAAATACGCGAAGTGCAGGTAATGCTCGGTTTTTCAAGAATCAGCCCTTTTTCCGCATCCATGATAGCGGACGGGGAGTCAAATTCCAAGTTTGTTTCCGTGAAAAAAGCGGAAGATGACTGGTATCCGGGCTACAACGTGTACGGTGAGGGTATTTTCATCGAATTTGACGAGGATGCAATCAACAGGTGGAGAAGCGGAAACGCAGCACTGGAAAAGCGCGTGAAAATGCTTCAGGAAAACTATGACAAATCATTCATCGGCAGCCAGCACAAACGGGATATTTCCGGGAAATTCCTGCTTCTTCATACCGTTTCGCATCTGCTGATTAAGCAATTGAGTTTTGAATGCGGATACAACGTGTCCTCACTGAAGGAAAGAATCTACTGCGGTGAAGCCGCGGACGGAAAGGAAATGGCCGGAATCCTGATTTACACGGCAAGCGGAGATTCGGAGGGCACCCTCGGCGGACTTGTGCGTCAGGGAAAATGCGACACGTTCCCGCACATATACAGAAAGGCAATCGAATCGGCAGTCATTTGTTCCAATGACCCGGTATGTTCCCTCAGCAACGGCCAGGGAAGGGATTCCCTGAACCTTGCGGCATGTTATTCCTGTTGCCTTCTCCCGGAAACCTGCTGTGAGGAATTCAATGTTTTCCTGGATCGCGGAGTGGTTGCCAGAACATACGGCAATAAGAGACTCGGTTTTTTCCATGAACAGTTATACGGAAATGACGGGTGGAAACATGTGACCGGAGTCCCGGAAGGGAAGACGGTGAAAAACGAACGGAAGGACGAATGCGTGTTCATCACCGCGGGAACGGACATGCGCGGGGAAAGCTGGAAAACGGTGGTTTCCGACATTGCACAGTTTTCGGAAACCGACGGAGAGCGGAATTTCGCCGAATGGCTTGAAAGCAGCGGCGTGCTTGCTGGGAAACGGATGCCGCTTCGGGATGTGAAATTCAGCGTGCCCGGGAACTCCGGTACCTGGGAATGTGATTATTACTGGCAGGATTCGGAAATCATGTATTTTGCTTCCGGTCAGGAAAAAGCCATGGAAACCGCGACAGCCAACGGCATGAAGTGCATTTACGGACCGGACGGGCCAGATGAAAACAATCAGGGTATAATCAGGGGGATGGAATGAGATGGCCGTAATGATTCCGGAAATACCGAACCCGTTTCAGACAGGAAGTCTTGAAGACGTGATGTTCGAGGCGTTAAGGAAACTGCCGGATTCCTGCATGGTTTTCCATTCCTTCCGACTTACGGAAGTGAAGGATGGGATTCTGAATGAAAGCGAGACGGATTTTATCATCTTCGACAGGGAGAAGGGAATCCTGTGCCTGGAAGCGAAAGCGGGGTCTGTTTCCTTTCGTGACGGCCGATGGATGTACGGAAACGGGGCACCGATGCGTTCGGGAGGTCCGTTCCGGCAGGCGTCGGCAAACAAATGGAAACTAATGGAACTGATCGGAAACAGCCGCCTCGGCTCTCTGACGGAAAAAATCAAATTCCTGCACGGGGTATGGTTCCCATCCCTTTCCGATGCCCGGATTGATGCGATTGACATGCCGCTGGAAGCGGACAGGGAAATTACGCTGGGCAGTGAAGCACTTGCCAATCCCACACCGTATATTGACCGCCTGTTTGCACTGGAGGTCCCTGCCGGTATAGTCACCGATGTTTCGGACGTGGATTTCCGTGCCCTGGTACGTGAGATTCTCTGCCCGGAATTTAACATATTTCCTCCGCCCGGATTTGACATTGACCTGAAACACGCCGTGTTCCACAGAATGTTGGGCGAACAGAGCGGAATTCTGAATTTCCTCACGGAGCAGAGAAGTGCGGTCATAAACGGCGCCGCCGGAACGGGGAAAACCATGATAGCTGTTGAAAAAGCCGTGCGTCATGCCGCGGACGGAGAAAGGGTTCTTTTCCTCTGCTACAATTCGGAACTGAAAAAGTTCCTTGCGCTTCATTATGAAAATCTGCTTATTGACTTCATGACCCTGGACGGATACGCGTGCAGGCTTTGCGGCGTTCCGGTTTCGGATTATGGGCGGGTGGAACGGAAATTGAAGGATTTTGCGGCATACGGCAGCTTCCCGTATGATCATGTCATCGTGGACGAGGGACAGGACTTCGGACGTGACTCGATGGAGAATGCGGGACTGCTTCAGTTGCTGCACGACGCCGTGATGGCCCGTCCGGATTCAAAATCATCCTTTTACGTGTTTTACGACAAACTCCAGACGGTGCAGTCCGATCAGGTTCCGTGGCTTATACGGAATGCGGAATGCCGTCTTGCCCTGCACAAAAACTGCAGGAACACGGAGAACATATGCAGGACCGCGTTGAGTCTTCTGCCGGAACACGGAAGGACAGAGGTTTTGCGCGGCATTGCGGGAAAAATCCCGTGCATCCATTTCAGCAGTAAGGAAACCTATTTGAAAGACATGGATACCGTGATTGACGGGTTGCACAGGGACGAAATCAATGACATCGTGATTCTGACCCTGTCAACGGAAACAGACAGCCTTGTGAATAAAGCCGCGAAGAACGGTTTTTACGGAGAGTGCAGATTCATGAGCTGCAGAAAATTCAAGGGACTTGAAGCGGACGCGGTCATTCTGGTTGATTTCACGGAACGGACCGTGACCGATGATGCCATGCTGTTTTATGTCGGAGCATCCAGGGCGCGCATCCGGCTGGAGATTATGACCGTCATGGACAATGAATCATGCCGAAATGCATTGGAACGGA
Organism: Oxalobacter formigenes; assembly: GCA_019424645.1. Lineage (GTDB taxonomy): Bacteria > Pseudomonadota > Gammaproteobacteria > Burkholderiales > Burkholderiaceae_D > Oxalobacter > Oxalobacter formigenes_D. The sequence goes on along the minus strand of JAHYZB010000006.1, from coordinate 672 downwards.
CGGAAGGAGCCTGTGCTGGGCGCAGACCCATGAGGGATCTGGCCTCCATGCTGAAATGCACGGCACTGGTGCATTATTAAGGAGAGTGAGCGGTCATGCCGAAGCCGGTAAGCGAGCGGAGAAGTGAAAACATGCGCCGGATCCATGCAAAAGACACAAAGATTGAACTTGTCCTGCGGAAGGTTTTGAGAGAGCACGGATACGGATACAGGAAAAACTGGGAGGAACTGCCCGGAAAACCGGACATTGTTCTGACGAAGTATAAAATTGTGATTTTCTGCGACAGCGAATTTTTTCACGGAAAAGACTGGGAGGTGCTGAAACCTCAGCTGGAGCGCGGAAACAACGGACCGTTCTGGGTAAAAAAGATTGCAAGAAACATGGAGCGGGATGATGAGGTGAACAAAGCGCTGCTGTTCCGTGGATGGACGGTCATTCGGTTTTGGGGTAAGGATATAATAAAAAAGCCGGATGAATGTCTGAAAGTGATAGAGGAAACGATATTTGATAATATGATGTCGGAAGGGAATTCCGCCGGAGATGACACGGAAGTGTTAGAAGAAAAAAATGTATAAAAATCAAAAGAGCGCAGGTGTATCTGCGCTCGATTTCTTGAAATTACTGTAAATCCTGTATGTAGCTCATGAGATCATCATACTGTGACGAAGACAT
>JAHYZB010000059.1 GCA_019424645.1 Oxalobacter formigenes | reverse complement strand
GCCGCCATCCGAGATCACTTTCTCATGGCGTACCAGCGAAGCGCTGACATCAAGCTGCTGTCTCTTTGCCAGAACAAGCGGCTGGCACATATCCAGCACATCCTGTACCAGTTCCGGCAACGAAACCTCCTCCGAAACCAGATCGACCTTGCCGCTCTCGATTTTGGACATATCCAGAATCTCGTTGACCAGATTGAGCAAATGCCGGCTCGACACACTGATCTTGTCCAGACATTCCTGAACCCTTTCCGGGGAGGCCACATTCGCCTGAGCAATCGTCGACATCCCGATAATCGCATTCATCGGCGTACGGATATCGTGCGACATTGAAGACAGAAAATTCGTTTTGGCCTCATTCGCAATACGGGCCGCCTCATATGCCTCTTCCAGCGCCTTGCGCTGGCGGACCTGCTCCATCCGGTCCTTCGTGACATCCACCCCGACACTGTAAAAAGAAGGAATGCCATCAAGACTTTCTTCCGCACTGGTGTAATACAGGGTCAAAATCAGGATCTTCGTCTCGCCGCTGCGGGTGATAATCCGGCATTCCGTCACAAAATTTTCTCCCGACTCCCTGATATCCTTCAGGATAGACAAGAGGCGTTGCATATCGTCCGGATGAACATAACGGCACTGTGAGCCGAGTTCCGTTTCAAACTGCCCGGCCGTATAGCCGATAATCTCGAGAAAATGCGCCTCATACCACAGGACAGTACTGAAATCCCTCGCATCCAGCCGTGCAAAACCACCCGGAATCGAACGGATAATCGACTGGATCTGCGTTTCCCGTTCCTGATCCTTTTTCGCCAGCTTGTATTCCGTACTGAACATATCGTACGACAGCTCGATCCGTGCACGGCGTCCCTGCCACTCAATCATCCTGTCCTTGATCATGAACATGCGATCCAGAACCGGATTGAAAAATTCCCAGTTATAACACTCCGTTTTCAGCAATTGTGCATTCGTACAGAACGGACACGGAAACGTTCTCTTCTGGATGACCTCATAACACTTTTTGCCCAGAATATCCTTCCTTTGCACCCCAAGCGTCTCGCATGCCTTCGGATTTACATAGAGCAACTCGTAATTGTCCATATCGCTGATATACACATTCCCGGCATACTCATCCATCATCCAGCGGAAATAATCCAGCTTCTGTTCCTTCAGGCGTATCGCCTCTTCCTTCCCGGCAAGCAGTACGGAGATATCCGTCAGGACAACCTGAACCAGCGAACACCCCTTTTCCGTATCCATCACCACCGTTGCCGAAAACCTGACTCTGACAAACCCGACGTTTTTCTTCGGCAGGCGCACCGTCAACTCGAAACCCGCACCGGGCTCTTTGTGGACACGCGACAATTCGCGTTTGATCGATGAAAAATCATCTGGGAAAGGAGCCAGAAACTGCCGCAGATTATTGAAGCGATAAAGGAATTCGTCTTTAGAATAGCCCGTACCGGCAAAAAAACAGGCATTGCCCCACATAAAAGTCAGGTCTTCATTCGGCAGGCAACTGATAATCCCGACATTCAACGCATCTATCGCCACAGGAAACCCCTCGCCAAATTGGCGACGGAATTCGTCTTTTTTCAAGACAGACTGCCCCATTTCAACGTCCGTACTATTGCTTTCCATGAGTGTTTACCAGAACAGATATCATTTGACAGCTTATACTTGATCACATTATATCAAACCTTGATCATATTAAATCAAAACAATACCGTCAAAATGGATACCTGCGGAAAACATGCCATACAAAAACGTTTCACCCGTTCCCTGAAAAAACGAATCCCATTTCCTCAACAAACCGGCGAACTCCAGTTCTTTTACAATCCTCATGCGCAAATGTCTTTACCGAATGCAAATACCGGATGGATTGGGTCCCCTTCCATGCCAGCGATGTAAAAAACCAGAAACATAACTGACCGAAGAGAAAAACCGTACTAAACTATCTGCGTCGGGCGCTTTTACGCCCTTTTTTTATTTCAAGGCCTTTCCTTAACCTGGGGGGCTTTTTTTATAAAAAAACCATATGACAAAACTACAGGAAAAAACCCTGCTCGCCGGTATCAAATACTGAAATACGCTCTGTTCAATTGTTCAAAAAATGCCCTCGTTCCGGGGGCATTCCTCCTTTCATTCGCTCTATATATTTTACTCACAGTAAAAAAATATTCAAAACGTCCCCAAAAAAAAACAAAAAAACCGGAAAATGCCTTATCCTTCATTAAATCGTTTTTTAATGAACAGGTTTTCAACAAATCAGGTGCATCACTATGCGTAACCGGCTTTTTACCATCACGTTTACAATCGCCTGCCTGATCGCCATCGTCGTACTGGTGCGGCAAGCCAACATCCGGCCATCCGGGACACGATATCCCTACGCGAGCGCCGAAAACGGACATCACCTTGCCGCAGGCGCCCATCACAGCCTCTACATCGATTCCGAAGGGCGGCTGTGGACATGGGGAGACGCCAAATTCAAAAACCGGGCAACAGCGATTCCCGTCAAAGTCGCCGACAGCGTCATGACCGTTTCGGCAGGAGACACATCCGCCACCTCCTTTTACATCGCCATCGACGGCACCCTCTTCGGCTGGGGCGACTCCAGCCACGGCCAGATGGGCATCATCTCCGTTGCCCCCATCATCGAACCCATGCCCATCATGACCGACATCAAAACCGTCGACGCCGGGCATGACACGCCGTTCGCCATCGACAGCCACAGCTCCCTTTGGACATGGGGCATGAACAACCCCTCCCGTGGTAACCGGGAACCCGGAGAAGAACTCGAAGGCACCCTGATCGACCCGGAAAAAGTCATGGACCTCGTCAAACTCGTCAGTTCCTCAGCCACCCACACGCTGGCCCAGCGGGAAGACCGCAGCCTCTGGGTCTGGGGAGAGAACAACTCCGGCGAACTGGCAACCGGCTCGACAGAAAAACAGACCCACCCTTACAAAGCCGACCTCTCCCCCCTTGAAGGGCGATTTATCGTCAAACTCGCCACCCGCAACAACGCCAGCTTCGCCGTTGCCGAAGACGGAACCCTCTGGACATGGGGCAGCGCCAACGCCATGCTGCCTGGCAAACCGACACAAGATCTTCCGTCCAAAACCGTCCCCGTCAAAATCCAGTTCATCGATAACGTTGCCGACATTGCCCTGGGCGATGAATCCATCCTCATCCTCAAAAATGACGGTAGCGTCTGGGCATATGGCATCGGGCCGGTGACCGGAAAAACAAATTCAAACTGGACGACACCCGTACAAATACTTTCCGACGCCGTCGAAATCGCGTCCGGCCCCCATCATGCCCTCGCACTGAAAAAAGACGGCACCGTCTGGAGCTGGGGCGACAACGATGCCGGCCAGCTGGGCGACGGCACAAAACACCTGTCCCTGAAACCTGTACAAGTCCGTTTCCATCCAGCCACACAAGCCACACAGGCATCCCCCAAAAATAATGGAAAGTCCCTTTTCCAATCCCGGGCGAAAAAAAGGGCTTGACGACGTGAGCACAAAAAAAATGGCGCAATTTGCGCCATTTTTAGTGAAAGACAGAACGAATCAGTTCATCACTTCCAGCAATTCCACTTCATACGTCAAAGTGCTGTTAGGTGGAATATTGCCGACCTGATTGGCACCATAAGCGGTTGCCGCAGGGCAAACCAGCTTGACCTTGCTGCCGACCGGAACGGTCTGCAGACTCTGCTGCCAGCAGGAAATCGTCTTGTTCAGTTCAAAAACCGCTGGTTGACCACGGGAGTACGAACTGTCGAATTCAGTACCATCTTCCAGCCAGCCGCGATAATTGACCTTGACCGTGCTGTTCGGACCCGGTTTCACAGAGTTTTTGCTCATCATGATCGGATAAACAGTCGTGCCGTTTGGAGCCAGATAAGGAACCACAACAGCCGGAGAAGTAGCTGGTCCAACCGGGCCATAACCACCGTAAGGGCCGGTGCCATAACCCTGCTGGACTGGAGCTTCTTCGACAACGCCTTGTGCGGCGAAAGCGGAACCTGCCAATGCCAGGCCAGCGACAAGTAACAATCCACGAGTGCAAGTACGCATAAGAACTTCCTTCCTGTTGAAATAACATCAAATTAAACAATCAAAACAAATCCTTGTTTACTGGATGCTACAACAGGCATATGCACAAACATTTGATAAAAATCGGAAACTATTTCATTAAACGGCCTGGGCCGGTATTTTGGACAAAAAATGAGCCCGAACGTCTCAAACCCGCACCACACCTAATGTCCCGCCAACTTGCCCCCAGCCTGATTCAAATCATCGGGAACCAGTAGCGTCCGTTGCACAAACGGATGGGGATTCTTCTTCATCGCCTCGTCAATCTTTTCTTTCGCTGCCAGATCCGCCCGCTCATACCATTCCCCCGCCAGCTGATAACTCTGCTTTACCCCCCGGCCTTCCTCATACAGCACCGCCAGCCGGTACATTGCCGGGCCATGCCCGGCTTCCGCAGCCATCCGGTAGAAAAAAGCCGCCTTCTCGTCGTCCGGCTTCCCGTTCACCCCATTCAGATACATCATCCCCAGATTGTACTGGGCCTTCACATCCCCGGCAGAGGCCGCCTTTTCATACCAGAACACCGCCTTTGCCATATCACGCGGCACCCCCAGCCCTTCAGCAAAGTGATACCCCATATTATATTGCGCCTCCCGCAATCCCTTTTCCGCCGCCATCAAAAACCACTTGCTGGCCGCCACCGTATCCACCGGCCGACCACGTCCCGCCTCCATCATCATACCGAGATTATATTGCGCACGCACCACCCCCTGCTTCGCCGCCGCCTCAAACCAATCCGCCGCCTTCACATCATTCTGGGCCGTCCCCCGTCCATACGCATACGCCAGCCCCACGGCATACTCCGCCGTCGCCAAGCCCTGAACCGCTGCCATGCGATACAGAATCAAAGCCTTTTCCTGATCGACAGCCACCCCCTGCCCCTTCGCATACAAAATGCCCAGCCCATACTGCGCCTTCGCATCCCCCTTCTTCGCAGCCATCCCGTACCAGCGAGCCGCTTCCCCAAAATCCGGCTTTCCGTCCTTCACACCCTTACCGGTCGAGAGCATAATCCCCAGATTGCGTTGCGCCTCCACATCCCCGGCGACAGCCGCCTTCCTGAACCACTTCAGCGCCTCCCCCTCATTCTTGGCCACACCCCGGCCAGACGCCAGCATCAGCGCCCAGCGCCGTTGTGCCTCCGGTTCCCCCGAAGCCGCCGCCCGCTCAAACCACTGGGCAGCCTGTTCCGTATGCTGTGTTCCCGTTCCACTGGACTGCATCAGAATCCCCAAAGCCGTCTTCGCACGCGCATCCCCCTGTACCGCCGCCTTCGACAGCCAGGTCAACGCCACCTGTCTGTCCTTTGGCAGACCAATCCCCTCCATCGACATCGCCCCCAGCATATACTGAGCATCCCGGTTGCCAGCATCCGCCGCCACCAGAAGCCACTTCACCGCCGCCTCTTCATCCTTTGCCACCCCGCGGCCCGTCAACAGCAACTTGCCAACCTCCAGCGCCGCACGGGAATTCCCCTTCTCCGCCTCCGGCAGAAGCGTCGCATAAGCTGCCTCGAACTGCCGCTGTTTCAGCTGCGCCAGCCCGTCCGACAAGCCGGACGCAGACGCCAACGCACCGGCAGAAAACCCCGCCAGCACCGCAAACAGCACACCATAAAAAAACCGTCTCTTCATCGAAAACCCGTATGACAAAGCCATCGGCAAACCCGCCGCCACATTGGCAAAAAAACATTTCCAGAACGCAATCGGTTCATTATATAGGCAACCGGAAAAACAGGCTGAAAGCCATCCCTTTCACACTTTTATATTCCTTTACCAGTTTCCCTCCCTCAACCAAAAACAGGTTCCACCACCCCGTTTTTTGCCCCCTTTAAACACATTGAAAAAACTTCTGTTCAGGGGTTGACAGAAGAAATAACCGCAAAACAGAACGAGCCAACCGAAGAAAACAGGCATTTTCTACATCATGTATTTAATGAATAAAACACGATAATAAAATGATTTAAAACAATAATCATCAAATATCGCTCATCCTGTAAAACCGCCCCTTCACAAATGTGCCACAAATGTCCGGAAGAGCCATGAAACGGGTGTATAAATAATTGAAGCGTTTCACTTTTACCCATATCCAGTACAGGCAATAAACAGCCTGCCATTAAACATGAGGATCCTTATGAGTATAAACAATCAATTCGGCATGGAAATCGACGACGACGGTTTGCCGAAATATTCCCCCGACCGCAATAACATCACGGCATACCACATGTACAAACTCGGCCTGACCGACAAACTGCCTGACCCCGAAGACACACATACCCCGTTTTTCCGTACGCCTTCGTATTATGAAGAGAAGGCCCAGAGGGAAAGACAGGAGCAGGCGGGTTTGAATCCGAAGTTTGATAGAGTACAGGCCAAGCCTGATCCACTTGGCTCAGACATGCCAGATTTATACAAAGGGCATCCGTTTGATGTCGAGGGAGAAGGCGTTAATCTTCCCACCATCAGGCAAAAGCCCTTTGTCCCGGACACAAATGCCCCCTATGATCAAATGGGACAAGCCAGGCAAAAGGAGAAAGATGTCCCTTTCGGACAGCAAGATGGAAAAGGACAAAATTTACAGGCTCCACTGGACGGAACCGACTTCGGACGGCAGGTACTTAAACACATTTTTGGAGAGCGCAGACCCCCTTATCAAAACCCTGTTCCCGATTTCAGACTGTCGGGCCAGACTTCTCAAGCCCCCATCAGGGAAGAACCGGCTGCACCGGCACAAACAGAAGGAACTCCGGCCCCGGTCAGGTCGCAGCCTGTTCAAAGACAGCGACATGTCAGCAGACCGGCGCAAGTGCCCATCCAACCCGAAAACACCACCCCACGCCCGTCAGGAACGGGCGGTACGAGCGACACCACCAAACCACCGTCTCTTGCTGAAAACGTCATGAATACCTTCAATCAGGCATTCGGCCAGTTCAACAGCGCCGCCACAGAAGACGATATCCGGGAAATGTATGGCTATCCCAAATCACAAGGATCTCATGGACAGACAAACGCCGCAGGCAAAACTAACGGTTTTTCCGATTCCTCACAGCAAACTTCACCCGATTATGGCAGCTGCGCTCCGTTGCCTGTCAGACCTGTTAAGGGCATCGTTCCGAAAAAAAACAGCCGTTTCATCACACCGGAAGAAACTCTGGACATCAACGCGGAATTGACCCGAAAAAACGGGTGCAAACCCGTTGGCATCAATAACGAGCTCTTGAGCCAGTATGAAGGCGGGTCGCATAAAAAAGCCTATGTCCCCTGGTCGGAAAAAACCGCCAAAGGCAACTCATCGGGTGTCACCATCGGCTCGGGTTTCGACCTCGGTCAGAGAAAACGTCCTGATGAACTCCGGGCCATGGGATTGCCTGAGTCACTCGTACAGAAATTCGCTCCTTATCTGGGTAAAAAACGGAGTGACGCGGTCAAATTTCTGAGAAATCATCCCCTGACATTAAGCGAGGATGAAACCAATACTCTCAACCGCTGTATCTTGATCGACATGGGAAAAAAAGCGATCCGGCACTGGGATACCGAGGTCGCCAAACAACGGAAAACATGGCCGGATGCGCCTTATTTCCATGAAATGAACACGGATCAACAGACCATTATTTTTTCCCGTTATTATAATGAAGGGCAAGGCTGGATTAAAAAACATCCCGACATTCACCAGTCCATCCTCCGAAACGACTGGGACACGGCCGGAGAACAATGGCTAAACCAGATTCAGCGATATGAAGATTCGAAACAGGGCTGGAAAGCGGGCAGGTTCCGGAAAGAACACGAATTCCTATGGGGCAAGAAAAAACGTTAAGAGACAAGTATGAAAAAAACCATCCTCAAATTCGGCTGTTTCATTACCGGTTTATTTTTCAGTCTGTGCGTCGCTGCGGCACAACCGGTCCAGAATAAGCATCTATCCGGTGGCCTGATCCACAGTCTCTATATCGATTCCAGCGGAAACGTCTGGGTTTGGGGAGGGTCCAGTCTTGACGGGGTCAGTAATGAACTGATCCCGTCCATTGCCATGAAAGAAGGACGTTCTGTCCAGTCCAACTTCAACAGCAACACGACTTTCGTCATTAAACAGGATGGATCGCTCTGGGGCTGGGGAAATACCCTTTACGGGCAACTGCGTCTTTTTCCGAAAGACAAGCGAATGAATTCGGCTTTCGTCGATACTTCCAGACAGGTTCTGGATCAGGCTATTGCCGTAAATGGCACGGGTACTATTTTTGCCATCAAACCGGATAATTCCCTATGGGGCTGGGGCCATTGGGGAGCCCAGCGGGGGGATGCCGGTCGTAAAGACACTATTATTCCTCGTAAAATCATGAACGACGTGATTCAGGTCAGTTCAAACTATTACCACACGCTGGCTCTTCAAAAAGACGGCACGTTATGGGCTTGGGGTGACAACCAGTGCGGTGCCCTCGGTATTGGCAACCGGAAAGAACACGTCAAACCCGTCAAGGTCAAACTCCAAGCACTCGGGCAACGGAAAGTCACCAAAATCGCTACTCGCTGGGGCGAATCCTATATCGTTGCCAATGACGGGACTGTCTGGTATGCCGGTGAATTCAACATCAATCAGGCCGAGTGTCTTGATCCGCCCCATCTGGTTCCCACACGGGTGACCAATATCGACAATGTGGCCGATATCGCTTTAGGCCAATATCACGAGCTTTACCTGAAAAAAGACGGCTCCGTCTGGGCTTCCGGTTACGGCTCCGCAGCCCATTCCTCCACCATTTACGCAGACAAGGCTCCCCATCAAGTCATGGATCAGGCCAGCGAAATCGCGGCAGGCGATTTGCATTCCCTCGTTCTCAAAAAAGATGGAACCGTCTGGGCATGGGGCGACAATCGTGAAGGCCAGCTGGGCAATGGGACAACTCGTGGCAGCGCCATCCCCGTTCAGGTCAAATTCCCGAAATAAGGCTTTTTCCGGAAATAAATATCAAAAACAGTTCAGTGGCCCTTCACAGCTATTTTATGAAAGGGCTGCTTCAAGACAAGGAAAAGCCGGTATTCATCAGAAATTGAATCCTTGTCACCGTGAGTGACTTGAAACATGCATGGGAGTGATTATGCCGCATGAAAATGAATATTAATCCCATTCGTCATAAATGGTTTTGGACGCCGATAATAAATGGCTATTGGCAAACAAGAAAATTCCGTTCGGAAAAATGATTGTTTTTCTTCTCCCAAAAGAAAACATGCAAGCCACTGACGGTTTGGGCATCACATAAAGCGGTAACATCCCCTTTTCCTGACGGTGGCGTTTCGCAAACCGATGCGCGCCACGTGTAAAGGGGTGTGATTGACGCGTCATTTATCGTGGGAAATTTGCTGTTCTGTTTTTCCAGTTTCTCTGCCACACTTTTGCAATTCCGGATCATATTCCTGTCAAAATCGGCAGCATGGCCATAAACAAAAAAGAGTAATCCGGCAGCAAAACTGAAAAATATTAATAAAATTTTCATCATACAGGGGGCTATATGAGCTGGGCCAGTAACACCCTTACGCCCTTTTTAAATCATTTATCCACTTGAAAAAGAAAGAAGCCTCTGGCAAGAACCATTCAAATCAAAGAGCCTCACTGCCCCTTTGCCGCAATCTCCGCCTCTGCCGACGCCTTGTCCTTCGCCCCTTCCGCATTCAACCCGTTTTTATAACGCACAAAGAAAACCGCCGACACCACCGTCGTCATAAAGAGCGCGGGAATAAACGTGATCCAGACATTCTTCCGGTTAATCACCAGATAAATCGAAATCGCCCATAGCGTAATCGTCGACAGAATCTGGTTCGACCAGGCAAAATACCGCCAGATCACATTGAAATCGATAAACATCAGCGCCGAACTGCCCACGAAAAGCGGCAATGACACCAAAAGCCGGTTGAAAATACTCTTCTGGTCAAGTTTCAGGGCATCCGCAATAATCAGCCGGGCCGAACGGAAAGCCGTATCCCCCGACGTAATCGGTGCCGCAATCACCCCCAGCACCGCCAGCGCGCCCCCCAGTGTCCCCAGCCAGTTCTTCGACACGAAATCCACCACCAGCGCCGCGTTGCCACTCGTGAAAAACGCCTTCCCTTCCGTGGTATGGAACGCATAATTGGCCGCTGCCGCCCAGATCAGCGCCACCACCCCTTCCGCAATCATCGCCCCGAAAAAAATCGGCCGCCCCTGCCGCTCATTCATCATGCAACGTGCCATCATCGGCGACTGCGTCGCATGAAAACCCGAAATCGCCCCGCAGGCAATCGTCACGAACAGCATCGGAAACAGTGGCGTCGTCAGTGCCTGTGGATGCGTATTCATCAAACCATCCGTCACCTCCGGCAAAGCCGGCATGTGCATATACAGACTAAAAAGAATCCCGAACGCCATAAACAGAAGCGCCGCCGCAAAAAGCGGATAAAGCCGCCCGATCACCTGATCAATCGGCAAGAGCGTCGCCGCAATGTAATACACGAAAATGATCACCACCCAGGTCAAAAAACCGAAGCCCAGCGTTTCCTTCGTCAGGCTCACCAGCAACCCCGCAGGCCCCGCCACAAACACCGTCCCCACCAGAATCATCATAACCGGCGTGAACACCCTCACCACCTGCATGAACGGCTTGCCCATGAACTTGCCGATAATCTCCGGATAACTGATGCCACCCGTGCGCAAGGACATCATCCCCGAAAAATAATCATGCACCGCCCCGGCGAAAATACAGCCCAGAACAATCCACAAATACGCCGACGCGCCGAACTTCGCCCCCATAATCGCCCCGAAAATCGGGCCAAGACCGGCAATATTCAAAAACTGGATCAGGAAAACCCGCCACCCCGGCAAGGGAACATAATCAACATTGTCACGGAGAGCATAAGCCGGCGTTTTACGGTCAGGATCGATCCCGAACACCTTCTCGGTATAACGGCCATAAACCCAATATCCCACCACCAGCAAGACAAGACTGACAGAAAACGAAATCATAAGACGTTGAAAAATCCATACCCATGCAAGCCTGTGCGTCACAAAGGCAAAAAAGATAAAAAACGGGAAAACGGAAGACAAAACGGCAATGCAAAAAAAATGCCGCAGTGAAATATTTTATACCCTATCAAGCCGACAAACCCGCCAAAGCGAACATAAACCCCATCAAAAAAGGGGCTTTACGCCCCTTTTCTGCCAACCGTTTCCGATTCCGGATTCGTCCTTATCGCGGTCAATCCAGTTGCTTTAGCCACTGTCCTGCAACCGGATTCCCTGCCCCGGCTGCCTTCCCCAGCCAGGCAATGGCTTTCTGTCTATCGACAGGAACCCCGAGACCCCTGGCATACATATAACCGAGCCGCAACTGGGCATCGGCATTGCCCTGCATGGCCGCCTTGTAAAACCAGGCCGCCGCAACCGGCAAATCCTGAGGTACCGACTTTCCTTCCAGATAAGCCACCCCCATCTGATACTGCGCCACAGGCATCCCGTGATGGGCGGCACGATCCAGCCACATCATGCTCCATGATTTATCGGCCGTCACCCCAATGCCGAGTTCCGCCATACGCGACATCGCATACTCGGCATCCGGATACCCCTGCTCCGCCGCCAGCATATTCCAGTGCAATGCCTCATCGTTGCTCTGCCCGACACCCCGGCCGCGCTGATACATCAGAGCCAGATAAAACTGGGCCATCGGCATCCCCTGCTCCGCCGCTTTCGTCAGATACAGAACAGCCTTTTTATCGTCCCGGGGATAATAATGGGAAAACGAGGCAAACAGGCCCCTCGCCAATTGCGCCAGCGGCAAGCCCCTGTCCGCCGCCTTTTCCACCCAGAAAAGCGATTTGTCCAGATCACGGGGTACCCCCCTGCCCTGACCATACATCAGTCCGAGATACAGCTGAATCATGGGAGACCCGTGTCCTGCGGCAGTCGACAACCATTTTTCCGCCTCGCCGGGATTGGCTTTCACATGAACCCCATTGGCATACAGCGTACCGAGATACAGCTGCGCCC
>JAHYZB010000058.1 GCA_019424645.1 Oxalobacter formigenes | reverse complement strand
GTCCTCGCCCCGAAAAAATGGCTTCCTTATGTGATTCTCACCGGGTCGTTTCTGGCCGTCTTTTTCTTTGACGTGAACGTGTTCATCGTCATTCTCGTGTGTGGCGCGGTCGGGGTGGTCGATGCGGTTTACGGCGAACGGCTCCGGAAACTGAAACTGTCCAGACTGAAGCAGTCCCGGGAAAAACGGCATCGCGACAGGGAAGGGCAGCCATGATTTACTGGCAACTTTTCTGGAGTTTTTTCCAGATCGGCCTTTTCAGCATCGGGGGCGGATACGCCGCGATGCCGCTGATCCAGCATCAGGTGGTCGAAGTGCATCCCTGGCTGACGATGGCCCAGTTTTCGGACATCATCACGATTTCCCAGATGACGCCGGGCCCGATCTCGATCAATTCGGCAACCTTCGTCGGCCTTCAGGTCGCGGGTATCCCCGGCGCTGTTATCGCGACGATTGGCAATGTGTTGCCTTCGTGCATTATCGTTTTGTCGCTGGCCTTTGCGTATTACCGGTACCGCAAGCTCAAGCTGATCAAGGGAGTGCTTTTGCAGTTGCGCGCCGCCGTGGTGGCAATGATTGCTTTTGCCGGGCTGTCGATCATGTTCCTTTCTTTCTGGCACAGCGACGGCCTGCCCAAATATTTTGATGAAACCGATTATGTTGCCGTCGGCATTTTTGCCGTTTCGCTGATTCTCATGCGACGTTTCAAAAAGCTTGACCCGATCCTGATCATGTTGGTGTCCGGGATGGTCGGGATTATCCTGTATAGCGTTTTCTAGACGTTTGGCCGCCGGGTTTTACAGGGAACCGGAAAGGGGCTTTTTGTCCTCGAAAGGCAAAACAGGAGACGCATCGTCTTTTAACATGTCATTCAAGGTGGCCTGTGCGTCCGGGTCACCGGCAATCGCCGCTTTCTGGAGCCAGTAGCGTGCCCGGGTGTCGTCTTTCGCGACGCCGATTCCCTTGTAGTAGAGGTTGCCGAGGAAAGTCTGTGCATCGACGTTACCGGCAATGGCGGCCTTTTCCAGCCATTTTTCCGACTCTTTCATGTTCTGTTCGACGCCCTTGCCGGAAAAGTACATCATGCCCAGTGCCGACTGGGCATTCGGGTCGCCTTTTTCAGCGGCTTCTTTCAGAAGGCGCGCCGCTTCCGGTACGTCCTGCGGCAGTTCGGTACCGTCCAGATACAGGAGACCCAGATAGGTCTGGGCATCCGGTTCACCCTGTTTGGCGGCCAGACGCAGCCATTTTTCTGCCTGCGTCATGCTTTTGGCCGTGCCGACGCCTTTGGCATACATCAGGCCGACGAGTGTCTGCGCAGGGGCAAAGCCCTGTCCGGCGGCCTTGTCGAACCAGTATTTGGCTTTTTCGAAATCTTTCGCCACACCATGCCCCTGACTGTAGAGCATACCGAGGAAGGTTTGTGCGTCAGCCCGGTTTTTCTTTGCCGATTTTTCATACCAGCGTCTGGCCAGCGTGTAGTTTTGCTTCAGGCCAAGACCCTCCTGATACATCATCCCAAGGCAGACCTGTGCCTTGGCATTGCCTTTTTTTGCTTCTTTCATCAGGAAAGGGGCGGCCTTTTTGTATTGCTGGTTATAGTAAAGCTTCATGCCTTCGCTCCGGTCTTCCGCCCCGGCCGGGATTGGCATCGCGGGCAGGATGAAACAGACGAGCGCCAGACGGGAGAACCACTTGATGAAAGGGGATGACAGGAAAGAGGGAAGTGCCATGATTTTACGGTTTTACTTTGGGTCAAAGGTCATTAACTTGTCTGGATCATAACAGGAAGTATCCGATATCGGATGGCTTTGTACGCAAATTGCGCTTGTGGTGCAGTGAAGTGGTTAATATGCTGCATTTGCCGTTGCGCATAGCTGACAGAAGAGGAAAAGGCGTGTAAAAAGAAAGGGGTAGGGCGCTTTGCGCCCGTTTTTGATGTGTCAGGGCTTCTCCGGACGGGAGAGGCTTTTTTTATTTCTGAAGCCTTCCGCCATACCTCATGAGCCGGAAGGCTTTTTCATTGGCAAAGGATACGAAATGAGTGGAATCGAAGACTACCTTGGGGCAGCCGGAGAAATGTATTCAGGCAGTTATGACCTTGTTGAGCAAAACCATGCACTGGAGAGAGAAGCGGAGAGACAGCGGCGCGAACAGGAAAGGGAACAGGCCAGAATATTGAGAGAGCAACAACAGGCCGCGCAGGCCGAACAGCAAAAATCCCTGCGGCAAGCGTCTCCACAGGCAGTTAACATCGACAACACCAAACCGGCTCCCGTCTTCAAAACCGACCCTGACGACCCCTGCAAGGGACTGGACGCAAACAGACGAAACGACATGCTCATAATCGTTTTAGCGAAGGAAACGACCCCAAAAGCCCCCTTGGTCGCACCATGGAAGGACTGGAAAAAGACGACTACATCCATGGCTGGAAAAACAGGGTTGGAGGTATGACACAGGATCAGAAAGATATCAGCTTCATCCTGAACTCCAGACATGACCCGGTTTTCAGGAAATGGATAGAACTGGAAAGCCAGCTCAGACAAAAACAGCAGGAAGGAGGCACAACACTTGAACTCCGGCTGGAAGATAAAAACAAACCGTCAAACGCTTTTCATACCCTTGAATACCGACCCGAACGCGATGGCGAGCCGTCCATACAGAATGCCATTCAATATGCCAATGACCCGGTAAAAGACGTGAAAACCGGAAACATTCTGGAACAGACAGCGCATGTGTATGATCCGCCAGATTTGGACATGGGTGAACTCTTGCGCTTTTTCGGAAACAATGTCACCGGCTACATCAACAAAGGACTGGGCAAAGACACTAATATCCACGGAAAAGACGGAAACCGGGTAGCTGGAGCCCGGGATGAAAGTTATGCCGAACCAGTGAGGCAGGCCGGGAAAGCAGCTACCGGGTATGTCAACAAGGCGATGGGCCGTGACAGCAAAATTCAGGGAGAAGATAAAAACCGTATCGTGGGACACCCTGACGAGAGCTATGGCAATGCCATAGGGAGCGTCTCTGAAAACATGGGGGTAAACAGTCCCGTCACCGGAAAGGGGCGGGAGGTGGTTGGGCACCCGAACATGAGTTACTGGAGCAACTGGAATACGGAAGAAAGCCGGAAAATACCGTGGAAAATGGTCACGGACGGAGCGAAACAAGCTGTTGAAGATACGCAAATCATGTTTCTTTCCGGTGCTGTCGTTCTCGGCGAGGTTGTGCACAGCATTACAGGGGGTGATCCGACATCGATCCGGAAGACGCAGGCTCTGCTCGATGCCCATCAGGCTGAAATGAAAAAACTCGATCCCATGACAGTGGACAAGATTTATGTCGAGGGAAATCCTGAGGCGACCATGCAAAACGTGACCCGATATATGTATCAGGAACTGGGAAACCAGATTGTCAAAGTGCCGGCTTATTACATTTGGGGCAAGCTTGATACCTTCGCCGAATTATTCGGTATGTCAACAGCAGCGTTTACGGCAAAGCTACATGCCGATATCAGGGATTCCACCGGCGAAAGCAAAATACAGGAATCTGTCATGTATGCCATTCCGCTGGGTTTGATGAGTGCGTTTGCCTTGCCTTTCAAGCTGAACATGTCGTTTAAAAGTGCGAAAGAAGCGAAGGATTACGTCACGACGATGGCGGCAACAGCCGGAATTCGCAAGGGGCAGAATGTGGGGGAAAGGATGGTTGTCAGAAAATTTGGTTCACGTGGAGAAAACGACAATACGCGTTAAACAAAATTTGATCAAAGTTCGCTTGACCAATATGGATGAGGCTGTTCATAATGAATCAGCCCTATCCATGCGTCTCATCTCAAATGAAACTTTCGTTCAAAATTCTTTGGATTACTTTTCTCTTTCTCTTCAGTTTTCCTTCTTTTGCAGATAACGCTAAGGAAGGTATACGTTTGTTTGATGCAGAAAAATACCAGCAGGCCATGATGTATTTTATGAAGACGGATGCGCAAAAAAATCCGGATGTATTAAATCATATCGGTGTCATGTACAAGAAAGGTTTGGGCGTCGAAAAAAATGAACAAGTTGGCGTGAGGTGGTATAAAAAATCGGCTGAAATGGGATATAAAGTCGCGCAATACAATCTAGGGGTAGCTTATGAAAAAGGTTTGGGGATTCCTGAAGATATCAATGAAGCGATCAAATGGTTTCGCAAATCGGCAGAGCAGCAATATCCTGGTGCAGAAGCAAAAATGGGGTACTTTACAGTAAGCGGAAGAGGCGTCAAACAGGATTTTTCCCAAGCCATGAAATGGTATCGTCTGGCGGCAGAACATGGGGATTATGGTTCTTATGCCGACATAGGGCATTTTTATGCAGACGGTCTTGGTGTCAAAAAAAACAAGAACCGTGCCGTCCAGTATTACATCATAGGTGCTGAGAAGGGTGATCCTGTTGCACGGTTTTATCTCGGGCATGCTTATCATTACGGACGTGGAATAAAAGATGATCCCGAAAGAGCCTTGTACTGGTATCGTAGAGCGGCGGAACAGGGAAATGCCGATGCCTTGCAGGCACTGGGGGGTATTTATGTACATGGCCTGTTGAACCAGAAGGAAGACAGGGCAAAAGGTGAAAAATATATAGAAGAGGCGATCAGAATCCGCAAGAAAACGGGTCAGCGCGATCCGGCTGCGATGAGGTGATGCGGCTTTTGGG
>JAHYZB010000057.1 GCA_019424645.1 Oxalobacter formigenes | reverse complement strand
ATTGAACAATATCGGCACAATTGCCAAATTCGTGCCGATCATCCTGTTCATTCTGATTACCGGGTACTTCTGTTTCAGAGGCAACCTTTTCGGAACAGACTTCTGGGGCAATGTTTCCAGTCACGCCCTGGCAGACAAACCTCTCGGTGACGTTTTCGGACAAATCAAAAGCACCATGCTGGTGACCTTGTGGATGTACATCGGTATTGAAGGTGCCGTTGTCATGTCTGACAAAGCCTCTCCACGTACCGTCAGTCGTGCAACCATCCTGGGCTTTCTGACAGTGTCGATCATGTACGTTATTGTGTCAGTATTGCCATTCGGTTTCCTGTCACAAGGCGAGCTGTCCGTTATGGCTCCACCATCGACTGCTGCCATCCTCAAACAACTGGTAGGTACATGGGGTGAGGTGGTCATCAACCTTGGCGTCATTATCGCCCTTCTGTCGTCATGGCTTGTCTGGACATTGCTGGTGGCGCAGTTGCCATGGGCATGCGCCAAAGATGGGACCTTTCCGAAAGTCTTCGGAAAAACCAACAAAAACGGCATTGCATCGATTTCTTTATGGGTCTCTACCGTCATCATGCAGCTCGCCATGTTACTGGTGTATTTTTCAAACAATGCCTGGAACGTCATGCTCTCCATTACCGGAGTTGTTCTTTTGCCTGCCTATATCGGTTCCGCAGGATATTTATGGAAACTGATCGGTACGAAACAGTACCCGGCAAAGGCGAAATACAGTGCAAAAATGGCCCTTCTCGTGAGTGTGATTGCCACATTTTATGGATTGTGGCTCGTTTACTCGGCCGGCCTGCAATATCTGCTCGTCGGCACATTCGTCTATGCCGTAGGGCTAATCGTGTTTATCTGGGCCCGTAAAGAAAACGCGCCTGACGAACCTGTCTTCACAAAGATCGAAATAGTCGTTGCACTTACACTCGTCGTTCTTTCGATCATAGCCCTCTGGATGCTGTTTACCGGTGCACTTCCAACCGTTTACAAGCCATAAGCAAACCAGTTTCAGATTGACCAATTTTTCAGAATAAACCGAACCAACCTAATGGAGCAACGATGAACACACCACAAAAACCGATCAATAAAACTTACCTTGCCGGAAAATGGATGCCTTCCGATCAGCAAACCCTGAATGCATGGATGAAAAAAATCATGGGCAAGGGTGAAAAGGACACAAGTCCACTCCTGCCCGTCATCCAGAACCTTAAAAATTTCATCGAAACCGATTCCAAAGCGTACATGTTTTTCACACAGATGTTCGATCAGGTTTCGGCAAAGGAAAAAACCTCCCCATCAGGCATGCCGCAAGTACGTGATTACAATCATATGTTGCGGCTATTCAATGTCATCATGACCCATGCGCCTGAATTCGATGAATCCGGTCTGGTCGGCTTTCCGTTCAACGCGATTCTCGACTGGTCCATGGCAACGACTGGAGGCTGGGCTGCCTTTCTGGACGACGAGGTCAACGCCTATTTGAAAGTCATGCTGAACGAATGGGCCATTTTCCTGCAATCTCCCGAAAGCACCTCGGTTTTGAGTGATGACCCGAAAAGCGGATGGTTTGGAGAAGATGCAAAAAAAGCGATGCCGACTTTTGTCGACGATTTTATTTGTGATCCGAAACAACCTCATTATGGATTCACTTCGTGGGATGATTTTTTCACGCGGCGTTTTCGCCCGGGTGCCCGTCCAATAGCAGAGCCTGACAATGATGCCGTCATCGTCAATGCCTGCGAATCTGCCCCGTATCGCATTGCCCAGAACGTCCAGATGAAAGACAAATTCTGGATCAAGGCACAGCCTTACGCACTCCAGTTCATGATGGATAATGACCCATGGGCTACCCAATTTGAAGGCGGTACGATCTATCAGGCATTCCTGTCTGCATTGAGCTATCACCGCTGGCATGCTCCTGTATCCGGTACCGTTGTCAAAACCTATCTGGTTGAAGGAACCTATTATTCAGAGGCCATGAGTGAAGGAAACGATCCTTCCGCACCGAATGACTCGCAAGGCTATATTGCTGAAGTCGCCACCCGAGCCCTGATATTTATTGAAGCGGACAATCCGGATATCGGACTCATGTGTTTCATGGCCGTTGGTATGGCTGAAGTATCCACCTGTGATGTAAGGGTTTATGAAGGCCAGCATCTCACGAAAGGTCAGGAAACCGGTATGTTCCATTTCGGC
>JAHYZB010000056.1 GCA_019424645.1 Oxalobacter formigenes | reverse complement strand
GGCGCGATACCTGATCGATATCAGCCATCACGAAAGGCACTTCACCTTCATTGGCGACTGCCAGCAAATGCAAAACGGTATTGGTCGAACCACCCATGGCAACGTCCAGAGCCATAGCATTTTCGAGCGCGGCCTTGGTGACGATACTTCTTGGCAAAACGGAGTCGTCATCCTGTTCATAATAACGTTTGGTGATTTCGACAATCTGGCGACCGGCATTCAGAAACAGTTCCTTGCGATCAGCATGCGTTGCCAGCAATGTGCCATTTCCGGGAAGTGACATACCCAGCGCTTCCGTCAGGCAGTTCATTGAATTGGCAGTGAACATACCGGAACATGAACCGCAGGTCGGACAAGCCGATCTTTCGTAATCCGCTACCTGTTCGTCAGTGATATTCGGATTGCCTGCTTGAATCATGGTATCGATCAGATCGACCTTGATAACTTTCTTGTCGCTCTGGCCGTGGAAAGCCCCCAGAATCTTGCCCGCTTCCATTGGGCCACCGGACACGAAAATGCTCGGAATATTCAGGCGCATGGCCGCCATCAGCATTCCCGGGGTGATTTTGTCGCAGTTGGAAATGCACACCATCGCATCAGCGCAATGGGCATTCACCATATATTCAACCGAATCAGCAATCAATTCACGTGATGGCAGGGAATACAGCATACCTCCGTGCCCCATTGCAATACCGTCATCCACGGCAATCGTGTTGAATTCTTTTGCAATGCCGCCCGCCGCTTCAATTTCACGTGCAACCATCTGCCCGAGATCTTTCAGATGGACATGACCGGGAACGAATTGGGTAAAGGAATTGACGACAGCGATAATCGGCTTGTCGAAATCGCCATCTTGCACACCGGTTGCACGCCAGAGCGCGCGCGCACCTGCCATATTCCTTCCATGAGTGGAAGTCCAGGAACGATATTGAGGCATTTAAAATCTCCAGTTTATTTTTGCGGTAACGGAATATTTTGACACGAAATGCAAAATGAAACATCTTTATTAAACGTGCACCTTACAGACAATAGCGTTAAACTCGCACTTTATTTGTTCTACAGCTGTGTCATATAAAAAACATGTGACACAATTGCTACCTTGAAGAAACAGAACAGGCGTCATTTCCCGATGCGCCCTTAAAATTATGCTAGTACATCCATTACCCGATCCGGTCGCTTTTTCAATCGGCCCCCTGCCCGTTCACTGGTACGGCCTCATGTATCTCTTTGGATTTATCCAATTTATCATTCTGGGCAGAATTCGATTAAAACAACCCCACATCGAGCGGGAAGGCTGGAAAAAAAACGACCTTGACGATATGTTGTTTTACGGCGTTTTGGGCGTAATCATCGGCGGCAGGCTGGGTGAGGTATTTTTTTACAATCCGTCATATTTCCTGTCGCATCCCATCCAGATCTTTGAGGTATGGCACGGAGGCATGTCTTATCACGGCGGATTTATCGGAGTCATCATCGCTGCCGCCGTCTGGTGCTATAAAAGAAAAAGAAATATGGTCCAGACACTGGACTTCATAGCGCCATTGATACCACTCGCTTATGCGGCAGGCCGTATCGGCAACTTCATCAACGGCGAACTGCCGGGCCGCATCGCCGACGCATCCTTGCCCTGGGCCATGATCTGGCCGAACGTCGATACATTCCCACGCCATCCATCTCCGATTTATCAGGCTCTGGTCGATGGATTGCTGATGTTCATTATTTTGTGGATTTATGCCAGAAAAGAACGACCTCTCGGCGCAGTCAGCGCCATGTATGCTTTCCTGTACGGCTCTGCCCGTTTCTTTACAGAATACTTCCGGGTACCGGACTATGAAGTAAGCTTCTTCGGCATAACGATTTCTGCCGGACAGATGCTTTCACTCCCGATGATTGTATTTGGCCTTTTGGCATGGATACTGATTATCAGGCACGCGAGAAAAAAGAATATTTTCCGGTAACATAAAATAAAAAGGGAAGAACACTAGTCGTGTTCTTCCCGATTCAGGATACGGCGAACAATATCGCCGGAAAATCCCCTCTGCATCATAAAACGGATCTGTTTCGCTTTTTCGGAGGCATCGACAGGCTTGATGCCAAATTTTTTTAGCCAGATACCAAGCGCTCGTTCAAACTCATTTTCAGACATCACGCTTTTCGCTTCGTCCAGCGTTTTTTCACCCACACC
The DNA here is from genome assembly GCA_019424645.1 of Oxalobacter formigenes. GTDB lineage: Bacteria > Pseudomonadota > Gammaproteobacteria > Burkholderiales > Burkholderiaceae_D > Oxalobacter > Oxalobacter formigenes_D. The sequence goes on along the minus strand of JAHYZB010000056.1, from coordinate 18,293 downwards.
ATGCATTTCCAGCTCGCGCAGGACACGTCCACTGCCATAACGCGAGGAACGACGCCTGACAAAGGCTTCAGCAAAACGTTCTTCGGAAAGAAATCCCTGCTTTTGCAACCACTCTATCAAAGCGGCCAGATCATCTCCCTCTTCCAGATAGGTCGACAATTTTCCAGCCAGTTCTTTCGGGCTGTATTCCCGAATGGACAAATACCGTAATGCCCGTGCTTTCAAAGTCGTTTTCGGTTTCATCGATTTTCATTCCCGATTATTCAAAAACGACTCTTTAACGGCACATCCGGTCATTTCGCTTCTTTGGCGTTTTCTTCAATCTCCTTTATTTCCTTTATCTCTTTTAAAGGAGGCAATTCCCGAACGCCATACGATGCACGAACCTTGTTTTCAATTTCACGGGCCAGTTTCGGATTGGCGCGCAGATAGTTACGGGCATTGTCCTTACCCTGCCCGATCTTCTCGCCATTGTAGCTGTACCATGCCCCGGCCTTGTCGACAATCTTGGCTTCAGAACCCAGATCCAGAATTTCCCCTTCACGGGAAGTACCTTCACCATACAGGATATCGAAATACGCTTCCTTGAATGGAGGCGCAGTTTTGTTCTTGACAACCTTGACGCGGGTTTCACTGCCGATGACTTCATCACCGGACTTGATGGAACCGGTACGACGAATATCCAGACGGACAGACGAATAGAATTTCAAGGCATTACCACCCGTCGTCGTTTCCGGATTGCCGAACATAACGCCGATTTTCATACGGATCTGGTTAATGAAAATAACGGATGTATTGGTCTTGTTGATACTGCCGGTCAATTTGCGCAGGGCCTGTGACATCAAACGCGCCTGCAGACCCGGCAACGAATCACCCATATCGCCTTCGATTTCGGCTTTCGGCGTCAACGCGGCAACCGAGTCGATAACGATAAGATCGACACTTCCGGAACGAACCAGCGCATCCGTAATTTCAAGCGCCTGTTCTCCTGTATCCGGCTGTGAAATCAGCAAATCCTGTAAATGAACTCCCAGTTTCTGTGCATAGCCTACGTCGAGCGCATGTTCTGCATCGATGAAAGCACACGTTCCACCCAGTTTCTGCATTTCTGCGATGACCTGCAAGGTCAGGGTTGTTTTCCCGGACGATTCAGGACCATAAATTTCGATAACCCTGCCTCTTGGCAAACCGCCAACGCCCAGTGCGATATCCAGTCCCAGAGAACCTGTCGAAACAGAAGGAATTTCTTCCACAACAACGCCGGGCGCCATGCGCATAACGGAACCTTTGCCGAATTGCTTTTCAATTTGAGCCAACGCAGCTGCGAGTGCCTTGTTTTTCTCCTGATTGGATGCGTTTTTATTATCGTCCATAAGATTCTTTCAATTTAAATAGCTCAGAAAAAATTCAAAATCATGTTGCTGTATATATTAACAGTATTTTTGAAAAAATAATTTAATATTTTGTCGATATCGTCAAAATTATTATCCGGCCCGATTCTTTTAATCAAAGGGCAAGTTCGCTATAATAACGCTAACACCATGGGGCAAACGGTTGTTGATCTGCATGAGTGTTGGCAGCTGTTTTGCCTTATCGGTAAACTGTACACCAAGAACAGGTACCTATGCCACTTCCATCCCCGACCAACCCGCGTGTTTTAAAACACACGAGAAACATTCAGGTTCAGTTTTTTCACAGAGACGATGAACTCTGGGACATTGACGCACGTTTCACCGATATCAAAACGCATGATCTGTTTCTGACATCGATCGTCATCCCTGCAAAACGGGCATTGCATGACTTCTGGCTGCGCCTGACCATCAATGCACAGGCCACGATCGTGGATGCGATCATTGTTTTCGATGAAGTGCCTTTCGAAGGTTTTTGCGAAACCATCCATTCCAGATACAAGCAATTGATCGGCTTGAATATCCTGCATCATTTCCGTCATGAACTGAAAGACAGGTTTGCCGGCATTAATGGCTGTACCCATATGAACGAACTGGCAGAAGCCGTTCCATCCGTTGCGATGCAGGTTTTCGTTTTTGGTGAGGAAGAAGCACGCGTCAAGGCCGCTTTCCAGAAAAAAGGAGAAAGACCTTTCCACATGGATGGCTGTCACACCATGAATGCAGCCGGCCCGGCAGTCGAGAAATTTTATCCGACATGGTCCATCAAACCGGAAGAGAAAAAATAAAATCACCACATTTATTCATCCCATTATCCAATACAGAGACATTCTGTGGATAACTTTGTGAACAAATCTGTGAATTAGATTATTTTTTATAATAAAACAGCTCTACTTCATGTACTTACAAGAAAATTCCTGACTTGTTTAGTAGGAATTATTACGTTTAACTATAAGTTCGCCAGCCATCTGAAAATATCTTTATGGATAAATCCGCACCTGTCCTGACCGTATCTGAACTCAATAGCACGGCGGCGAAAATACTGGAACACAGCTTTCCACTCTTGTGGGTTTCAGGCGAAATATCCAACCTTACAAAAGCGGCCTCGGGTCATTGGTACTTTACGCTCAAAGACAATAATGCACAGGTCAGATCCGTTATGTTTCGCGGAAAAGCGCAATCGGTCGGGTTTATTCCAAAAGATGGTGACAAGGTGGAAGTCCGAGCAGTCGTCACGCTTTACACGGCAAGAGGCGAATTCCAGCTGAATATCGAGGCGATGAGACACGCTGGTTTGGGAAACTTGTATGAGGCTTTTTTGCGGTTGAAAGCAAAACTGGGTACAGAGGGCCTGTTTGACGAAGAAAGAAAACGGAATTTGCCGGTATTTGCACGTACGATCGGTATCATCACCAGCCCACAGGCAGCCGCCTTCCGCGACATTCTGACGACGCTTGGAAGACGGGCTCCTCACGTCAATGTGATTTTGTATCCCACGCCGGTTCAAGGCGAAGACGCCGCAGGGAAAATAGCGTCCGCCATCGCCTTGGCCTCGGCTCGCGCCGAATGCGATGTGCTGCTCATTTGCCGGGGTGGCGGCAGTATCGAGGATCTGTGGAGCTTTAATGAAGAAATCGTCGCACGAGCCATAGCTGCCTGCACCATTCCAACGATCTCCGGAGTCGGTCACGAAACGGATTTCACCATAGCCGATTTTGCGGCAGATGTTCGCGCACCGACGCCGACCGGTGCCGCTGAAATGGCGTCCAGAGCACATCAGGACTGGATAGACAATCTGGAAACACTGGCAAGCCATCTTCAAATGGCAATGGAACGACTTTTGCGAAACGCTTCCCAGAACAGCGATTTGCTGACCCGCAGGCTGATCAGCCCATCGTCTTATATCGAACGTGAAAAAATCCGTCTGCAAACTTTTGCCAACAAACTGACTCATACAAACGATACGATACTGGCATCTGCGCATTACCAGCTCAGCCATCTGGGTACCCGATTGAAAGCCCAATTGCCGGATACCGTACCTTACCGTTCACTGCTTGAAACGTGCTCGCGGCAGATGAAAACAGGAATCGATCATCTGATAAAACAGCGGAAACAGGAAATATCCTCGCTGGCGCAACAGCTTGAGCTGCTGAGCACGAAACGGACGCTTGAACGCGGTTACGCCATCATCACAGACAGGAACGGGCATATCATCCGGTCACCTTCACAACTGCCGGTTCGCAAACCGGTCTCGGTCCAGCTGGCATCGGGAAGTGCACAGATCAGCATTGAAACGGTCCAGCCTGAACTCGAATAAAATCAGACTTCCTCAATCTCATAGAGTTTTCGGTATTGCCGCATCGCATACCGGTCTGTCATACCGGCAATGTAGTCAGCGATTTTCCGCGCCTGTTCATATTTATCGTTGGAATTTGCACGATGTTCCGGAGCCAGCAATTGGGGCTCGGCCATAAAAATCGTAAACAGTCGCTGGATGATACGGCGAGCCTTGCTGCTCATCAGGTTAACCTGATAATGACGATACAGGTTCTGGAAAAGAAACTGCTTTAACGAACGTGACTTTTGACCCATCTCATCTGAAAAAGCGATCAGCAATGGAGCGTTACGAACATCTTCAACCGATTGCGGGTTAAGCTCTTCAATCCGTTTCAGGGACGCTTTGCTCAGATCAACGATCAGCGCCCCGATCATACGGCGAATGGTTTCGTAAATCGCACGCCTTTCGTTGATTCCCGGCATCAACGTCTGAACCTCGAACCAGTACTCTGCAAAAAGATCGATTTCGGCCAGTTGCGCGACTGTCAGCAAACCGGAACGCAATCCATCGTCGACATCGTGATTGTTATACGCTATTTCATCCGCGACATTAGCCAGTTGCGCTTCAAGGGACGGTTTTCTGTTTTCAAGAAAACGCTCTCCGACATCGCCCAGTTTTGCAGCATCTTCTTTTGAGCAATGCTTCAGAATGCCTTCACGTGTTTCGAATGTCAGGTTCAATCCGTCAAACGTACCATAACGCTCTTCAAGTACGTCAACCACGCGAAGGCTCTGCAAATTATGCTCGAAACCGCCATAATCCTTCATGCATTCATTCAGGGCATCCTGTCCGGCGTGCCCGAAAGGCGTATGGCCGAGATCGTGGGCCAGAGAGATGGCTTCCGTCAAATCCTCATTAAGCCTGAGATTGCGTGCTACCGAACGGCCAATCTGGGCCACTTCGATACTATGGGTCAGGCGCGTCCTGAACAGATCGCCTTCATGATTGACGAAAACCTGGGTTTTGTATTCCAGACGTCTGAACGCTCCCGAATGGACAATCCTGTCACGATCCCGCTGATATTCTGTCCGTGAGGAATCTTTCTGTTCTTCATAACGACGGCCCTTCGACAATCCCGGATCACAGGCATACGCAGCCAATGGCAAAGAACTCATTCACTCTCCCACAACAATGACATCAAATCACTTTTGAACGACACAGGCGCTCAAAGTTTCAAGCAACAGATTTTCCGGCACTCTCGTTACGAAAGCACTCCCCATCGATTTCAGCAGAACGAACTGGATTTCACCACCAACATTTTTCTTGTCTACTTCCATCAATTCGATCCAGCGGTCGTTTCCAAGATCAGGAGCTATCGTCGGCAACCCCGCCTTTTCGACGAGATTGCTGATGCGATCTCTGGAATTTTCATCCAGAAGCCCCATCCGCCAAGAGAGATCGGCGGCCATGACCATACCGCACCCGACTGCTTCGCCATGCAACCATTTCCCATAGCCGAGACCAGCTTCGATGGCATGCCCAAAGGTATGCCCGAAATTGAGGAGTGCCCTGATGCCACTTTCCCGTTCATCCTGACGGACGATATCCGCCTTGATTTCACACGAACGTTTAATAGCATAAGCCAGTGCGACACTATCACGGCTCAACAGTTTTTCGATATTTCGCTCAATCCAGTCGAAAAATTTTGCATCAATGATGGGACCATATTTGATGACTTCCGCCAACCCGGCAGACAGTTCCTTGTCCGGTAACGTATTCAACGTCGACGTATCGGCCAGAACCGCTTCAGGCTGATAAAACGCGCCGATCATGTTTTTTCCGAGAGGATGATTGATACCCGTTTTTCCACCAACGGAAGAGTCCACTTCAGCCAGTAGCGTCGTCGGCACCTGAACAAAAGGAACTCCTCTCATGAAACTGGCTGCGGCGTAACCTGTCATATCGCCAATGACACCACCACCCAATGCAACCAGAGTCGTCTTGCGGTCGCATTTGTTTTGCATGAGAAAATCGAAAATCTTCATCAGACTTTCCCAGTTTTTTTCCTGTTCACCATCCGGCAGAACGATCGAAATGACTTGCTTGCCAGCCTGTTTGAGGGATGCTGTCAATTTTTCGAGATAAAGCGGCGCAACAACGTCATTGGTAATAATGGCAAGCCGTTTGCCACGAATCGTCCTGGACAGTAATCTGACATCTTTTAACAGATCCGTTCCGATTTCAATCGGATAGGAACGTTCCCCAAGATCGACTTTCAAATGAGTGTTATTAGATTGTGTATGCATATCGTTTTTATTATCCAGGTTCGGACGTTTTTTCTGCCTGTCGAATGAATTTTTCTTCCTGTCCGGATTCGCCAGCTGATTCATTATCGTCTGGATCATGGCATGTACATTCGGGCGTCCTGTATCGATAATGATATCCGCCACTTCACTGTAAAACTTTTCTCGCTGCCGCGCCAGCTCCTCGATTTTCTGTCGCCGGTTTTCCGTCTGGAGCAATGGACGATTTTTATCGTGCATCGTTCTCTGGAGGATATTGTTGACCGAAGCTCTCAAATAAATGACAGTCCCCCTTGCTTTCAGATTCTTCCTGTTTTCAGGATGAACGACAGCACCACCACCCGTTGCCAGAACGACACCTTTTTGAGAGGTCAAATCGTCAATCGTCTCGACTTCACGGCGCCGGAAACTGTCTTCACCCTCGATTTCGAAAATCCATGAAACCGTGGCTCCGGTCCGTGACTCGATTTCATGATCGGAATCGACAAAACGCATCCCGAGCTTTTTTGCCAGTAAACGCCCGACAGTCGTTTTCCCCGACCCCATCAGACCGACCAAAAAGATATTTTGTTGCATAAGAAATATAATATGTCACCGTTATACTGTCGAATATATCAGATATGAAGACAAGGAACCTTTTTTCGGCGACAATTCTTTTCCTGTAACTGCAGTTCACAATCAGAAACATATACTTACAACTTTGTGTGCGTAAAAACCCGGTTTAAAGGATAATGCGCACATTGCATTTTTTTGCTGGCTAGCATGTTTACCAAAAATCAGACTCCATCCCCCGAGGATGGAAATCCATCCCGGAAAACGCTCATCAAACGTCTGTTGATCACAGGTGCCGCAATCGGAACGGGTATCGCATTGATCGGGGCACTGATCATTATTTTATCCATGGCCCTGATTTATCCGAATCTGCCGCCAATGGACCAGTTGACCGACTACCATCCCAAAATGCCGCTGCGCATTTACACAGCCGATCATGTTTTGATGGGTGAATTCGGCGAAGAGCGCCGGAACCTCGTTCGTATCAACAAAGTCCCTGAAGTCATGAAAAAAGCCGTACTGGCCATCGAGGACGACCGTTTTTACCAACATGGGGGCGTCGACTACCTCGGCATTTTGCGGGCAGCACTTCATAATCTCGTCAGCAGCAACCGCCAAGGCGCATCAACGATTACACAACAGGTTGCCCGTAATTTCTTCCTGACCAGTGAACAGACGTTCAAACGCAAGATTTATGAAGTCCTTCTCGCCTGGAAAATCGAAAAGGCACTGACCAAAGACCAGATTTTTGAAATTTATCTCAACCAGATCTATCTTGGGCAACGTGCCTTCGGTTTTGCAGCAGCAGCACAGGTTTATTTCGGCAAGCCGCTTGAAGACATCACTCTGGCAGAAGCAGCTATGCTGGCCGGCTTGCCCAAAGCGCCATCGGCCAACAACCCCATCACCAACCCGACCCGTGCAAAACAGCGACAACAATATATTCTGCTTCGCATGAAACAGCTGGGTTACATCACTGACCAGCAATACGAACAGGCCAAAAATGAGCACATCAAGGTAAAAACAAGCCGAAACGAATTTAACGTTCATGCAAAATACGTCGCTGAAATGGTCCGGATGATGGTATATGACCAATATAAGGACGAAACCTATACCCGTGGCCTGAACGTCTACACGACGATCACACAAAAAGATCAGGAAGCGGCCTATCAGGCTGTCCGTCGCGGCGTTCTCGATTATGACAGGCGTCATGGCTACCGCGGCCCCGAAGGCTCGATGGACATCCCGGCCAATGCGGAAGCCGTTGCAGACGCGATCGAAGACGAACTGTCCCGTTATCCGGACAGTGACGACCTTCTTGCGGCTGTCGTACTTGAAGCATCGCCAAAACAGGTCAAGGCTGTCGTATCGTCCGGTGAACAGATTACGGTCACGGGCAATGGACTCAACTTTGCGGCTGCCGGGTTGAGCTCCAGTGCTTCCTCCGGCAAACAGATCAAGCGTGGTTCAATTATCAGGGTCATCAAGGACGGCAACAATAACTGGAGCGTTTCCCAGATGCCACAGCTTGAAGCGGCCTTCGTTTCCATGAATCCTAACGACGGCGCCATCAAATCGCTCGTCGGAGGATTCGATTTCACTCACAAGAAATTCAACCACGTAACACAGGCATGGCGCCAGCCGGGTTCCTCTTTCAAACCGTTCATTTATTCTGCAGGCCTTGAAAAAGGTCTGGCTCCGGCAAGCATCATCAATGATTCTCCGGTGTCCTTTGCCGGACAGGCCGGGGGACAATCATGGGATCCGAAAAACTTCGATTCCCGATATGAAGGCCCTATGACCATGCGACGCGGTCTGATGAAATCCAAAAACATGATTTCGATTCGTGTCCTGGATAAAGTCGGTGCACAGTTCGGTCAGGAGCATGTCACCAAATTCGGATTCGACCCTGCAAAAAACCCGCCTTATCTGACCCTGGCATTGGGTGCAGGCTCTGTTACACCTCTGCAAATGGCAACAGCTTATTCCGTTTTCGCCAACGGCGGTTATCTGGTCAAGCCTTACCTCATTTCCTACATTGCCGATTCGGATGGGAAAGTTCTGTCTCAGGCAAAACCTGAAAGAGCCGGGGATGAAAGCATTCGGGTTATCGATGCACGCAATGCGTTCATCATGACAACCATGTTGAAAGACGTGGTCAGAGGGGGTACGGCAGCCAGAGCCAATTCCCTGGGCCGATCCGATCTGGCCGGTAAAACCGGTACGACGAACGACTCGGTCGATGCCTGGTTCGCCGGATATCAGCCTCAGCTTGTCGGAGTGGCATGGCTCGGCTTCGACCAGCCAAAAAATATGGGTGGTCACGAAACCGGTAGCGGTCTGGCACTCCCTGTCTGGATCAATTACATGCAAAAAGCGCTTGCCGGAATACCAGTCGAAGAAAGACCTGCTCCCCCGGGAGTCGTTTTCGAAGGGGGAGACTGGTACTATGCCGAGACACCTTCAGGAAAAATCGTCACCAACGTGGGCGTAGGACAAAAAGATCTCGATAAAATGCATGAAACCGAAAATAACAGCGTCAAGGATGAAATTTTTGAAGACTAATGTCCTCAAGAGCAAAATCTGATTAGCAAATGCCGGTTATCCTCATATTCAGGAACCGGCATTTCAGTCCCGGCGACACGTCGTGTTAAACTCTTTCATCAGCTGAATTCTCCCGTTTCCGGCTACAGGATTATAAAATGCATACTATTCGTTATTTGAAGGGCATACTGGCGATTTCCCTCTTGGTTTTGTTGTGCGGAACGCTTTCCGCCTGTGGGCAGAAAGGTCCTCTTGTACTTCCTCCTTCTGATGCGGAAAGAATGCCTGTTACACCACAGAACCTGCCAGAACCGGAAACAGATAAACCAGAGTCAGAAAGAGCTCCTTTGGGCATTCTTCCTGGCAGTGATCCGACTTTACCGTAAACAATAATATGACACAGCATTTTTCCTATCAGGACAATACCCTGACCATAGATGGTGTTTCACTAAAAGAACTTGCTATTGAATATGGCACACCTCTCTATGTCTATTCCAAAAAAGCGCTTGTCGGGAATTTCAGACAATACGCTGATACCTGCAAACGATTTGAATCAGACAAGATTCATTTTCTCGTCTGTTATTCGGTCAAATCCAATTCCAATCTGGCCATTCTGAACATTCTGGGTCAGGAGGGCGCGGGGTTCGACATTGTGTCGGGAGGAGAATTGCAAAGGGTGGTTGCTGCCGGCTGTGATCCGCGCAAAGTCATTTTTTCCGGTGTCGGAAAAACCGCGAGTGAAATCGGACTGGCTTTGAAACACGACATTCACTGTTTCAATGTCGAATCGTTTTCCGAATTGCACCGTATCAATCAGGTTGCCCAGGAAATGGGCAAACAGGCACGAGTGTCTTTCCGCGTCAATCCGAACGTCGATCCAAAGACACATCCCTACATTTCAACCGGACTGAAAGAAAACAAATTCGGCATTCCTTATGAAGAAGCGCTTGCCTGCTATAAGGCAGCTGCTTCCATGACGAATATCGACGTCACTGGCATCGACTGTCATATCGGCTCACAATTGCTCGACGACGCTCCTTTGCTGGAAGCGCTGGACAAATTATTGCATCTGGTCGATCAGCTTTCGGATGCCGGCATTATGCTGAACCATATCGATATCGGTGGCGGTATCGGCATTACATATGATGATGAAAAGCCGGTCGCCATATCAGACTACCTGACGCGTCTTTTCGCCCGTGTCGAAAACTGGAAAAAACAAAAGTATCCGGATCGGTCAATCGGAATGATGTTCGAGCCGGGCCGTTCGATTTCGGGAAATGCCGGGTTGCTTTTGACACAGGTTCAATATCTGAAAACCAATTCAGACAAGAATTTTGCCATTGTCGACGCGGCGATGAACGACCTTATGCGCCCGTCCTTGTATGAAGCCTGGCACAAGGTACTGCCCGTATCCAATCGAAATGGCGAAGCGGTTTCATACGATATCGTCGGCCCTGTATGCGAATCAGGTGACTGGTTGGCTAAACAGAGGGAACTGGTCATTCAGGCAGATGACATTCTCGCCATCATGAGCGCTGGCGCATATGGCATGGCCATGGCATCTAATTACAATACCCGTGGCCGGGCAGCTGAAGTGTTGGTCGATAACGGCAACGCTTATCTGATTCGTCGCCGCGAAACACCGGCAGAGCTTTTCGCGCTGGAAAGCGTTTTGCCCTGACCATTCATTATCCAAAAGCAACCGGGAACGCACCATGTCCAAATTATGGCAAGCCAGATTTTACACGACGGTCAATCATTTACGTGATTTGCCGAAACTGGTCGTTCCCGAAGTCGCTTTTGTCGGCCGTTCCAATGCCGGAAAATCATCCGCAATCAACACTCTTTGCAATCAGAAAAGCCTGGCATTCGCTTCCAAGACACCAGGAAGAACCCAGCATATCAATTTCTTTTCGATCGGTGGTGCGCATGTCGGCCAACACCGGCACGATCCGGTCAGGGAAAGCGAAATAGACATGTTTCTGGTCGATCTTCCCGGATATGGTTTTGCACAGGTCTCCGGCTCAGCCAAGGAGCACTGGCAGAAGCTGTTAAGCGACTATCTGATTCATCGTCAACAATTGGCAGGCCTTGTGCTTGTTATGGATTCCAGACACCCGTTTCAACCCCTGGACATCCAGCTTCTCGAATGGTTTGCGGTCACAGGAAAACCTGTTCATTGCCTTCTGACAAAAGCGGATAAACTGAATCGCAGCGAATCCACAAAGGTCCTGAAACAGGTCGACACCATCCTGAAAAGCTATGTCGATGAAGAAGGAAATCCTTTTCCATTCACTGCTCAACTTTTTTCTTCGACAAAACGAATCGGGCTCGACGAAGCGACAGATACTATCCTGCAACTAGTAGACGGAAACGAGCCTCATGACACGTCTGATCAGCCTGAACAATAATTTGCCCTCTTTAAACACTTTAGCGGCATAATATTGCTTATTTTTAAGCGTATATCGGGTGTATCTTGGTTAATCAAGTCTTTAACGTGAATCAGCAAATTTCGTATTTGTATGAGGTTCTGCGCAAATCCATCCATCTGAGTTCCCTCTGGATGGTGGTTTTTATCGGCGTTTTTCCAGCTGTTTTGAACATTCTGCTGTTCTCGTTTCTTCTTTTCGCCATATGTTTTATTGAATATGGCAATCACAAGAAGTGGCCACTGTTTGCAGAAACATATGGCAGGCTTTTCAACAGGATATTGCGTGAACAGGAAACGCAGGAAAAATTCAGGTTTAGCGGTGCGCCCTACGTGATTGCAGCCGCCTTGATGGTAACGATCCTGTTTTCGGATGTCGTCGCCATGACAGCACTTTCCACCATGCTCATAGGCGATACAGCAGCGGCACTGATCGGCCGGAAATACGGAAAACACATGATCAACCAGAACAGGAAAAGTGTTGAAGGAAGCGTGGCCTTCTGGATTACGTCTTTCTTTATCCTTCTCTTTTTCGGATTGCTTTACAGCCAACCCATCTGGTTCTATATGTATGGCATTCTCGGCATAACCGCGGCAATGTTTGCAGAAATTTATGAAAACAGGATCCGAATTGACGATAACTTCTCCATACCGCTTGTCATGGGACTTTTTCTGAGTCTGGCCTGACGAGACTGGCATCCTGTCATTCACTTCACTTCAGACGCGATCCATTCCAGATAGGGTTTCAGGCCATTATCCAATTTTACCATCACGATTTCCGGCATTTCGTATGGATGCATGGACAAAATCAGCTCTTCGATCCTCGAGTAATTTTCCTGAAGGGTCTTGATGGTCATCTCAAGCTCTATCGCTTCTTCAATTACACCTTGCCAGCGATAAATTGACCGGACAGGAGAACCCAAACTAACGCATGCTGCCAGATGGTTTTCCACAAGTTTTCTTCCGATAGCGGCCGCTGTATCCATATCCGGAACCGTACAATAGATAAAAACAGTTTGTTGCATGCCCGTTCCTTTTCAATTCATGAGCTTAATCTCATCTTACCCGTTTTTTCACTCAATAAAAAAGGCCGGTATGACCGGCCTTTTTGAAGTTCTTTGAGACAGCAAGTGTTTATTTTGCTGCTTCAGCCTTTTCTTCTGGCTGTTCTGGTCTGTCAAGCAGTTCGACATATGCCATCGGGGCATTGTCACCGACACGGAAACCCATTTTCAGGATACGCAGATAGCCGCCATTACGGTTGGCAAATCTTGGCCCCAGTTCAGCAAACAGTTTGACGACGATTTCACGGTCGCGCAGTCTGTTGAAAGCCAGACGTTTATTAGCCAGGGAATCGGTCTTGCCCAGAGTGATGATTGGCTCAACAACACGGCGCAATTCTTTTGCCTTCGGCAAAGTCGTTTTGATCGCTTCATGACGCAGCAGGGATACAGTCATGTTGCGCAGCATTGCGAGACGGTGAGACGAAGTTCTGTTTAATTTTCTTAAACCATGACGATGACGCATGATGTTTTCCTTTTAAATCTTGTCAATCCGGCTCTTCTATCAGTCGAAACTGCGGACCGGTTTTATTAAAAATTATTTTTCGAATCCGGCAGGTGGCCAGTTGTCCAGGCGCATACCCAGAGTCAGACCACGCGATGCCAGTACTTCCTTGATTTCATTTAAGGATTTACGGCCCAGATTCGGTGTTTTCAGCAATTCATTTTCACTACGCTGGATCAGATCACCAATGTAGTTGATGTTTTCCGCTTTCAGGCAGTTGGCCGAACGTACAGTCAATTCCAGATCATCAACCGGACGCAGCAGGATAGGATCAACAGCCGGAACCTGAGTCAGCGCTTCGGAAGTCGTTTCGGTACCTTCCAGAGCAGCAAAGACGCTCAACTGGTCAACAAGAATACGGGCAGACTGACGAATGGCTTCTTCAGCCGAGATGACACCATTGGTTTCGATATTGATAATCAGCTTGTCCAGATCGGTACGCTGTTCAACACGAGCGGATTCAACAGCGTAGGAAACACGGCGAACAGGAGAGAAGGAAGCGTCCAGAATAATGCGGCCAATGGTCTTGTTCGCATCTTCTGACAGCCTTCTGACATTACCCGGTACGTAACCGCGACCTTTTTCAACCTTGATCTGCATATCCAGCTTGCCGTTATCGGTCAGGTTGGCGATCACATGTTCAGGGTTGATGATTTCAACGTCATGTGGCAATTCGATATCGGATGCCAGAACGACGCCGGCGCCCGATTTCTTCAATGTCAATGTAATTGAATCGCGATTGTGCAACTTGAATACAACGCCCTTCAGGTTCAGGAGAAGATCTACGACGTCTTCCTGAATACCGTCCAGGGTAGAATATTCGTGAACAACACCGGCAATGGTGACTTCGGTCGGTGCATAACCGACCATGGAAGACAGCAATACGCGTCTCAAGGCATTGCCCAGTGTGTGTCCGTAACCGCGTTCAAACGGTTCCATTTCAACAACGGAACGGCCCGCTCCGAGCGATTCCACGTTGATGATACGCGGTTTAAGGAATGTGTTTTGCATAGTTTGTCCTTTTCAATACCCTTGGCTCGTTACACCAATAAGGCTGATGGTACGGATAATGCCGAAATTAACGTGAATACAATTCGATGATCAGCGATTCATTGACATCGTTTGCAAATTCGCTACGGTCAGGAATACGTTTGAAAACGCCTTCCATTTTCTTCGAATCGACGGATACCCAATCGGCCATGCCGATCTGTTCCGCCAGAGACAGGGATTCAACGATACGATTCTGTTTTTTGGATTTCTCGCGAATCGTAACGACGTCTTCCGGTTTCACCAGATAAGAAGGGATGTTGACGACCTTGCCATTAACCATCAGTGCCTGATGGCTTACCAGCTGACGGCTTTCTGCACGGGTAGAACCAAAACCCATACGATAGACGACATTGTCGAGACGGGATTCAAGCAATTGCATCAGATTGTCGCCAGTGTTGCCTTTACGACGTTCTGCTTCAGCGAAATAGCGACGGAACTGTCTTTCGAGAATTCCATACATGCGTTTGACTTTTTGTTTTTCACGCAACTGGTTACCGTAGTCAGAGGTACGGGCGCCCGATTTCATGCCGTGTTGGCCGGGTTTGGTATCCAGTTTGCATTTGGAATCCAGAGAACGTCTTGCGCTCTTCAGGAATAAATCTGTGCCTTCACGACGTGAAAGCTTTGCTTTTGGTCCGATATAACGTGCCACAATATTTCCTTTTATTCGTTTGTTGACGCCTCAATATTCAGGCGCAAGTCATGCCATGAAGCATGACAGTGGTCTTCATTTAATTCTGAAAATTAAATACGACGACGTTTTGGAGGACGGCAGCCATTGTGTGGAATTGGTGTAATGTCCTGAATCTGGGTGATACGGATTCCCAAATTGTTCAGTGCACGAACAGCCGATTCACGACCTGGGCCTGGCCCCTTGATCTTAACTTCCAGAGTTTTAATACCATATTCCTGAGCTACCTTGCCTGCCGCTTCTGCAGCAACCTGAGCAGCAAATGGAGTGGATTTGCGAGAACCCTTGAAACCTGCTCCACCGGAAGTTGCCCACGTCAAGGCATTGCCCTGGCGATCGGTAATGGTGATGATGGTGTTATTAAAGGAAGCATGCACATGTACAACACCTTCTGCAATGTTTCTCTTCACCTTCTTGCGCACGCGAGCTGCTGCACTATTTGATGCTTTTGCCATAAAATTTCCTCGATCCGTCTACTATTATTTCTTCAATGATTGAGCGGCCTTACGTGGACCTTTTCTGGTTCGCGCATTTGTACGGGTACGTTGACCTCTGACAGGCAACCCTCTGCGATGACGCAAACCACGATAACAACCCAGGTCCATCAATCGCTTGATGCTCATAGAAACTTCGCGACGCAAATCGCCTTCGATTACGAATTTACCGATTTCATCACGGAGTTTTTCGAGATCGTTGTCATCCAAGTCCTTGACTTTTTTGGTTGGATCGACACCAGTCGCAGCACAAATATCTTCTGCGCGTGGACGTCCAATACCAAAAATAGCCGTAAGGCCAATGACAATGTGTTGATGGTTGGGAATGTTTACCCCTGCAATACGTGCCATTCGTTCTGTCCTAAATTGACGTTAATTAACCTTGTCTTTGCTTATGACGTGCTTCCGTGCAAATTACACGAACGACGCCCTTTCTCTTAATGATTTTACAGTTGCGGCAAATCCGCTTGACTGATGCCTGAACTTTCATTTTTTCCCTCTTTCTTCCAAACTATTGTTTCAGTTATTTCGTTCTGAAAACAATACGAGCCCTACTTAAATCATAAGGGGTCAACTCGACCGTTACCTTATCCCCCGGGAGAATACGAATATAATTCATCCGCATTTTTCCAGAGATGTGCCCAAGAACCACATGTCCATTTTCCAGCTTCACGCGAAACGTCGCATTGGGCAAGTTATCAAGTATCTCGCCCTGCATCTGGATAACGTCATCTTTAGCCATAAAATCCGATTTCTTTTATGTAATTATTAGCGTGGCGGCTAGTTATTGCTCTTGAAATTCGACTTCCGGAGAAGAGAATCATACTGCTGCGACATGACGTAATTCTGGATTTGAGCCATGAAGTCCATCGTCACAACAACAATAATCAAGAGAGAAGTACCACCAAAGTAAAATGGAACCTGCCAGCGCGCCACCAGAAATTCCGGCAGTAAACAGACTAATGTAACATAAATCGCGCCTGCAAGTGTCAATCTCATTAAAATTTTATCGACATATCGTGCTGTTTGTTCCCCCGGACGGATACCTGGAATGAAAGCACCACTCTTCTTCAGGTTATCAGCCGTTTCCCGGCTGTTGAAAACGAGTGCCGTATAGAAGAAACAGAAAAATATGATCGCCGCAGCGTACAAAATCGCATGAACCGGTTCACCTGGTGCCAGAGAAGCGGACAGATCTTTCAGAAAACGAATGAACACGTTATCCGATTCTGAACCGGTTGCAAACCAGCCGGCAATCGTGGCAGGAAACAAAATAATCGACGAAGCGAAGATTGGGGGAATAACACCAGCCATGTTCACTTTCAAAGGCAGGAAGCTGCTTTGTCCGCCATATATTTTGTTACCGACCTGACGTTTGGCATAGTTGACAAGAATCCGGCGTTGCCCACTTTCAATAAAGACAACCAGATACGTGACCAGAACGACAATTACACAGATGATGATAGCGGTCAGTGTGTTCATGGAACCTGTGCGAACCAGTTCAATAAGCCCACCGATAGCATTTGGCAGTCCTGCGGCAATACCTGCAAAGATGATCATCGAAATACCGTTTCCAAGACCTCTTTCCGTGATTTGTTCACCAAGCCACATCAGAAACATGGTACCGGTCACGAGCGTGACAACCGCCGTAAACCGGAAAGCCATGCCCGGATCGATCACCAGACCAGGCTGGGATTCGAGTGCCACCGCAATACCAAGCCCCTGAAATGCTGCCAGAACAAGCGTTCCATAGCGGGTGTATTGCGTCATCTTTCTTCTGCCGGCTTCGCCTTCTTTTTTCAGTGCATCAATGGCAGGCGATACAATGCCCAACATCTGCATGATAATCGAGGCCGAAATGTACGGCATGATGCCAAGAGCGAAGATGGTAAAACGCGACAACGCGCCACCCGAGAACATGTTGAACATGCCCAGGATACCCCCCTGGTTCTGATTGAACAGCAATGCAAGCTGTTCGGAATCAATACCAGGAACCGGGATATGCGCACCGATACGGAATACTACCAATGCTCCCAGCAAAAAGAACAAGCGACCCCAGGGAAAACCTGCAGTAGCGCCTTTTGCTGAATTTGATGACGTAGCCAAGTGTATACCTCTGTGTTTTTATACTTTAAGCGACTTTGCCGCCCTTGCTTTCAATAGCAGCTTTGGCACCTTTGGTAACGGACAAACCGGTCACGTTGACGCTCTTGGTGATTTCGCCAGAAAGAATAACCTTGACGTTTTTAACCAGCACAGGAACAAGACCTGCCTGTTTCAGTACCAGCAGATCGACGTCGGCAACACCCAGATTTTCCAGATCGGACAAACGGATTTCAGCACGAGTCAAAGCCAACGGGGACTTGAAGCCACGTTTTGGCAGACGGCGTTGCAGAGGCATCTGACCACCTTCAAAACCAACGCGATGAAAACCGCCCGCTCTGGATTTTTGACCCTTGTGGCCACGGCCAGCTGTCTTGCCAAAACCGGAACCAATACCACGTCCAACTCGACGTTTTTCCTGTTTTGCGCCAAAAGCAGGTTGCAAATTATTTAAGTTCATAATTCATCCTGTTAGCAATCTCTATCAAGCAACAACTTGAACGAGATACGATACTTTTTTGATCATTCCACGAACTGCAGGGGTATCCTCCAGAGTGGAAACGGAGTTCATTCGGCGAAGGCCGAGACCACGAACCGTATCACGATGTGATTTCTGGGTTCCGATCAGGCTCTTGACCAATTTCACTGTAATTTGATTAGACATAATCGATCACCTTATCCAATGATTTCTTCAACTGATTTGCCGCGTTTGGCAGCGATATCAGCAGGAGTATTCATCGAAGCCAAAGCGTTTAACGTTGCCCGGACCATGTTGTATGGATTGCTTGAGCCGAAAGACTTGGCCACAACGTTGGTAACGCCCATTACGTCGAAAATAGCGCGCATAGCACCACCAGCGATAACACCGGTACCTT
>JAHYZB010000055.1 GCA_019424645.1 Oxalobacter formigenes | reverse complement strand
TCCTTTCCCTTATGCGTTCTGATTCATGTGGTCTCGGGTGTATTTGAACTCCGATTCACCATAATGTTCATATATGGCTATTATAAGCCGTATATGGTTTATTCAAAAGCGCAGGGTATAGCTGGCCGATGTTTCGGGCTGCTTGTCAGGGTATGTCATAGTGTGTAAGGAAGAGTTCGTTACCGATGTGTAACACTTATTTGCGGTATGATAAAAAAATGATTTTGTTTTTTTACTATTCTTCAATATCAGCCAGGGAAAAAATCATGGGACGGTTAACGCAGTCGGTCAAAAATGTCGCTTTGTTTCTCTTCGGCGTGGTTCTGGTTGTGCTCGGATACCGGACAAATGAAGCCCACGCACAGGCAAAAGCCGAGGCGGCCAGGATAGAGGCTGCCAGAATGGAAGCGGAGAAACTGGAAGCTGAAAAGGCGAAGAACGCCGCTGCCGCGGAGGATATGGAAATGGGCAAGAAGAAGGCCGAGAAGGAAAAAGCCAAAGCGAAGGAAAAGGCAAAAGCCAAAGCCAAAAAGAAATCGAAACTGGAAAAGGCCAAACCTGAAAAAGCGCACGCGTCCAAATAACCGGCAGAAGGTTCCATTTCATGGACGAATTCCTGTACAAGGTCCAGACGCGTTTTCTGTTCCATTCTTCGATCCGCATCAAGATCCCTGCCATCTGTAGCGAGGATCAGATGGATTCGCTTTTCGGTTTGCTCGAGTCGGTCGACAAGCGATATAACTCTTATCAGGCCGGGTCTTTTTTCGACCGGATCAACAAAAATGCCGGGTCATTTGTGACGGTGGATGATGAGACGGTACGGATTTTGCATCAGGCCAAAAAGTTTTCCGCGTTTTTTGACGGGCGGTACGCCATAACGGTGATGCCGCTCGTTCGTTTGTGGGGGTTTTACAAGGATGATGTCAAACGTGTTCCCTCAAAAGAAGAGCTCTCGCAGGTTTTGCCGCTGGTGAATGACGGCATGATCGACATCGATGGAAACAGGGTGCGGATCGCCAAAGGGCAGGAAATCGTGACCGGTTCTTTCATCAAGGCGTATGCAGTGGACAGGCTGCTTGAAAGGATGAGGGAGATGAAAATAACAGACGCGATTGTGAATGCCGGAGGCAGTACGATGGCGGCGGTCAACAATGCCGGTCATCCGGCATGGCAGGTGGGGGTGGATGTCCCGGGGACGAATGAACCGCTTTTCGTGGCTGATATTGCCAATAGCGTGTATTCCACGTCGGCGCAGGGGGACAGTTTTGTGGAGATCGGCGGGAGACGTTACGGACATATCCTCAATCCGCAAACCGGCTATCCCTCATCCAATAAAATGGTCGGTGTGATGACGGAAAGTGCCATGCTGGGCGATATGGTATCGACCGGCCTGTTCACTGAAACACCTGCCGGTTTTCTGGAAAAGATGCTGCTTTTGCAAAAGGATTTTCCCATTGAGGGGTTTTTGATGGACGAGGCTGGAAATGTCACACGTTCAGCCGGTTTTGAGGCAGATTGGGAGGCGCCGGTATGAACCGGGAAGCGTTGTTGACAAAAATGACGAAGGGGCAGCCGGTGAGACGTCTGGCGGATTCCCCTTTTCTGTATATGCCGATGTCCGCTTATCGTGGCCATTTCGCCCGTCCAGTCGTTCGTGAAGGCGAACGGGTGATGAAGTATCAACTGGTTGCCGAACGGAAGGACGCTTTTTCGGCAAACGTGCATGCATCGGTTTCCGGCACGGTGGTCGGTGTCAGGGACTTTTCCGGGGCAGGTGGGGAAAAAGTGCCGATGCTGGTTTTGCAGAATGATTTTCAAAACGACTGTATCGGTTTGCAGGATGAAGAAAGGGACGATCCGTCTCCCGAAGCCCTTTTGCAGGCGATTGAAGAGGCCGGGATCGTCGGGGCGGGCGGTGCGCAGTTTCCTGCTGCCCTCAAATATCGCGTTGCCGGTGAGAATATCAAAACGTTCATTATCAACGGGGTCGAATGCGAGCCTTATCTGACGGCGGATTATGCCGTGATGCGCGAACGTACCCAAGCGTTTTTCGAAGGCATCCGGCTCGTCAACACGCTTTTGCGTGCAAAAGAGGTCGTAATTGCGATTGAGGAAAAGAACCGGGAGCTGGAAGCGGTTTTTGCCCCTTTCCTGACGCAGCCGCGTTATGCTGGCTTCCGTGTAAAGGTGGTGTCAGGCGGGTATCCGCAGGGCAGCCAGTGGCAACTGGTCTGTGCCGTTACCGGGCTGGAATTGGCTCCACCGCGGCACGCAGCAGGGGAAGGGATTGTCGTCAGCAATGTGGCGACGGTTTATGCCGCATATCAGGCGGTGGTGGAAAAACGCCCTGTCGTCTCGCGCATTCTGACCGTATCGGGAGAAGGGGTGGGACATCCCGGCAATATCGAGGTGCCGATCGGTACGCCGGTCGGGTATGTACTGGAACAGATGGGCATAAGGCCAGAACGTTATACGATCGTTCTCGGTGGCCCGATGATGGGCAGGCTGGTGACGGACTGGTCGTCGCCGGTCACGAAGGGGACGAATGGCGTGCTGGTGTTTGAACGGCAAACGGTCGATCGGGAAAACTGTATCGGTTGCGGCCGGTGCATCGACGCCTGTCCCATGCGGCTGATGCCGCTGAAATACGCCGAAGGCTGGCGACTCGGAAATCTCGCCATGATGAAGCGGTACGATGTGAACCTGTGTGTGGAATGCGGGGCGTGTGAATCGGTTTGCCCTTCCAATGTGCCGTTGATGGCGTCGATTTTCTCAGGCAAGGCCCGGCTTCGGGAAGGGAGCCCGTCATGACGCTACCACGCTTGCCTTTGCCTCCTTTTTTGCGCACGACCGATTCGGTTTCAAAAATCATGGCGGACGTGCTGTTTGCCTTGTTACCGGTCTGTTTCATGGCCTGGCTGGCGTTCGGTATGGAACCGGTTATGGTGATTCTCGTGGCTTGTGGCAGTGCCGTTGCGACCGAATTTTTGTTTTCCCGGCTTTATGTCGGCAAGACGGCGTCCCTTTCCGATGGTTCCGCGCTGGTGACTGGTACCTTGCTGGCCTGTACGCTGGCACCGTTCACGCCACTTTACATTGTCGCATTCGGCGGGGCGATGGCGGTCCTGTTCGGGAAGTTGCTGGCGGGTGGTCTGGGGCGCAACCGTTTCAATCCGGCACTGGTCGGCCGGGAATTCATGACGGTGTTTTTCCCGGCGATCATGACTTCCGGGGCGATCTGGTACCGGTCTGATGCCGTCCATGTTTCCAGTCTTGACTGGTTGCCGGACACCTTTTTGGGCAGCCTGATTTTCAGGGGAAGCGGCGCTATCGGGGAGTATTCCGTCGTCCTGCTGGTGCTCGGCGGGGTTTACCTGCTGCTTAAAAACCGGATCAGCTGGCATATTCCTGTCGCGCTGACGGTGTCGTTCACGGTGCTTTTCATGCTGCTGCCTGACGGGGAGTACCGTTTTTCACTGGCGGGGGTGCTGCTCGGAGCCATTTACATGGCAACGGATATGCCGACGAGTTCTTCCACGTTCATCGGACGGCTGTATTACGGTGCCATGATCGGTGCGGTTGCGGTGATGTGCATCGCTTTCGGGGTGAAGCATGAATACATGTCTTATTCCATTCTCCTGTTGAATGCTTTCGTCGTTCCGGTTGACTGGGTATTCCGTCCACGTGTATGGGGAGGGAAAAGCAGGCTTGCAGCGCGGATCGTTCAGGGTATCGGTCTGACAGTGGCCATCTTGTGCACGACGGGGATCGTGATCTGGCTGCATCATCGCGAATGGATCATGTATCTGGTCTTTGTGTACATTGTCTGGTGTATCGGTGGTTTTTTTATGCGGCAACGCCGGCCAGATGTTGCTGTGGAATGAACAATCTGTTTATTTCCGAGTTGTTTCCAGTCAATGTCTTATAAGCTAAAATGTTTCCTTTTTTTAAACCTTTGGGGCTTATATGTTGCAGTATCGGAAGGAGCTGGATGGATTAAGGGCGCTGGCTGTGATTGCTGTGCTCTTTTATCATGTGAATCTTGTTTCCTATCCTCTTTTTGAACATACTTTTTTTACCCGACAAAATCTGTTCAGGGGTGGTTTTCTCGGGGTTGATGTTTTTTTCGTTCTGTCGGGTTTCCTGATTACGGCAATGATCAAGTCTGCTATGGACAACCAGACTTTTTCTTTCCGTGATTTTTACATCCGGCGGGCAAAAAGAATCATCCCGGTTTTTCTCATCGTGCTGGGGGTTGCCACAGTGGGCGCTTATCTGCTGCTTTTCCCGGCAGAGCTTATGCAGTTTGCGCAGTCTCTCAAATCGGCGCTTTATTTTGGTTCCAATTTCTTTTTCTATGGCGATACGGCTTACATGTCGGATTCCAGTATTTACAAACCATTATTGCATACCTGGAGTCTGGCGGTTGAGTGGCAGTTTTACATGCTTTATCCGGTTTTCTTCTGGTTTGTTTATCGTTATTTCCGTTCGAATACATTCTGGATTTTGGTGGTTTTATCAGTTGTTTCTCTCTGTTTTGCGCAGTGGACAACCGGCCGTTATCCGGATTTTTCCTTTTATCTGTTGCCAACGCGTGCATGGGAACTGATGTTCGGCGGTCTTATCGTTCTGATCGAACGGGATGTTCTGGTTGGGAAAATCCGGAATCATCCTGTCTGGAGATGGTTGCCGATGGCAGGCATTTTGCTTGTGCTTGGCGGTCTTTTCCTGATTGATGACAAAGTTGCACATCCTTCATTCATTACGCTGATACCGGTTCTCGGAACAGTCCTGTTTATCCTGTTTTCTCACGACCGTGATGGTGTGACGTTTGTTTTTTCGTGGAAACCGGTTGTTTTCATCGGTGTCATTTCTTATTCCATTTACCTGTGGCACCAGCCTCTTTTCGTTTATTTCCGGTATATCAAGTATGAACGCATACGGACGGAACAATTTGTCCTGCTCTGTCTCGTTTGTCTGGTACTTTCATGGTTGTCTTACCGCTTCATCGAATCACCTTTCAGAAAAAAACGGATGGGGCCGCTCAAGCTGGGAGTTCTCGTCGCTGTCTGGACGGCTTGTGGTGCATTTGCATTCACCGCCATTGCACATGACGGTTTCGGCAACAAACTGGCAGGCCTTGAAAAACTGTATGACATATACAAAATTCCGGAATCCACACGTCTTACGAGTCCGGAACCCGGGACACATCTTGCTTCAGGCAAGCAGGTGCAGATGTGTTTCGGCAGAACGAGCGAAGAAGCCTGTCGTTTCGGTGATGAAAGCTGGGTATCGATTGGCGACAGTTTTGAAGGCTCACTCGATTATGCCTTGCATGAAAAACTGATGCAGCAAAATAAAGGTCTCATTGTCCTGACGCATGGACAGTGTCCGTTTATTTCATCCAAATGGTGGTTTGGGACTGCACCGGAGTGTTCCATCGTGAATGAGAAAAGATGGGAGACGATTCGGGGATTCAAGGATAAGAAGAATATCGTGATATCCGCCGCACTGGATAATTTTGTAAAAGGGAAACCCAGACTCGACGATCCTGTCGGAAAAGCCCGGGACGGCTTCGCTGGAGGGACGATCGATCCATCTGCAGAGGATGAAATATGGCAATCTTATGCGGACAATATCAAGGCCCTGTTGTCTTTGGGACATAAGGTTACACTCATTTATATGCCGGTAAACCCGGGGCAGAGTGTGGAGAAAACAGTAACGACATGGATGAGAAAACATAAATCGGCTGATTTGCCTGTAACGTATTCCGAAGGTGGAGTGTATGAGGAGGCGATGAAATATAATGCCAGACTCGATAGGTATATTCCCGACCAGAAAAATTTGTACAAGGTCAGGCAAACGGACATTTTCTGTGATTCACCACATCACTGCAAAATCATCGGCAAGGAAGGGGGCTATTACAATGGCGGACCCCATTTAAGTTACTGGGGTGCAAAAAAAGTAGTTGAGCAGATCCCGCTGTTAAATGATAAAGAATAAACCGTTTGTCCGATCAACTGTCAGAGACAGCCTTGCGCTCAATTTTTGAATCTGGTTCGATTTATCGATTGTGTCTGCACGTCACAAAGGAGCTGAACCGGTTTGGTCATGCACCGGTTCGTCAATGATGCCAAAGAATGTTCTTGCAAGTTCAATTGTCGCCGCAATAGAATTTGTAGGCTTCTTGCGGCGTCATGTTGACCACGCGCGAATAACAGGATGAGCGGGCAACCTGAAGCTCATTATCAAGCCGGTTCAGTGTTGCTTTCCAGTTTTCGAGTTCCTGCTTTTGTGTGCCGGGATTGGCTGGCATCGTGAAATTGTCGCAATACGGGCCCGGATTGTTGTCGAAATTGCCGGAAGAGGCGAATGGCTGGCATCCCTCGTCGAACGTGTATCCGCGAAGCATTTCTTCCTGTGCGGATTCGATATTCCATGCCATGTCATTTCTTTCATTTTTGAGGCGTTTGACCGTTGCCTCTTCCTCGCATACTGTTTTTGCCCTTTGTTCTGGCGTCATTTCCCTGAAATCCTGTACTGTCGTGCAACCGAAAAGGAATAACAGTGGCAAGAAAATGCAATAAGAGCTTGTTTTCATTTTCGGTTTCTCCGGATGTGGCGTAACAACAGCTATGGTTTTCAGCCTGGTTTCATGATTGAAACGAAAAGACAGGTGATACAGCATATGGGATTGTCCATACTGATGGCTTGATGTTTTTTAATTCCGGGGTGAAAAAGGGAACGCTCCCCCATCGCGGATGGCAGGGGCTGGCAGCGGGATTTGTTTTTACAGGATCAGGTGTGCCGTCAATAATGTTCATACGCCTGTTCTGGCGTCATTTTGACGATGCGGGAATAACAGGCAGTCCGGACGGAACGGGTTTCCTTGTCGAGTTGCCGGGTGCTTTTTGTCCAGTTCCGGATGTTTTCTTTTTCCAGTTTCGAATCGATGGCAACAGGAATGTCATTGCATTCCGTTCTGGTCGAAACAGGCCGGTGTTCCTTGCAGATGGTTTTCCCGCGTGTTTCCTTGCAGACGGTGGTCGAATCGCCATATACCTCGATGTCCTTGCATTCCCTGTGCAGCCTGTATCCCCGGGAAAGGGCTTCTTGTGAGGACTGGATGGATTGCGTTAGCAGGTCTTTTTCTTTCCGGAGTTGTCTCAGTCTGCTGTCGGCTTCACAAACCATGTTTGCGCGCTCGTCAGGCGTCATTTTCCTGAAATCCTCAATGCTTGCACATCCTGTGAGGAGGGTGGATGCCAGAATGATGGCGTAAGCGTTTTTTTTCATTTTAATGTGTTTTTACCTGAAATCCTTGCAAAGCCTGTCCGGACAGGCTTTGCCTGCAATCCAGTCCGGAATGGCCATTTATAACCATGCCCGAAATCGTTATATGCTTCTTCCGGGGTCCGGTAAACGTGGGAATTGTCGTCCAGAGGACTGGATCTGGCGACCAGGATGGTTCATATTGCTTGTCCATTCACGGATCTGCCGGTTATGGTTTTCGCGTTCGGATTTCATCCGCACGATGGTGCCTTTCTGGTCACAAAGCAACCGGAAAGGAGAAATACCGGCAACAAGGCAATACAGTATTTAATTTTTTTCACTCAGGGATTTCCTTTGCTGTGACGTGTCGGAGATGAGGTTTTTTCAGCCAAAACAGAAAACACACGCTTTTTAAAGTTCGCAAGTTATTGTTTTCAGGAGATATTCTAGATTACATTTTGACAACTTTCCATCTTCGGAAGCAGAAGTGTCTGTTTTCGGCACGACGCCGGGGAAGGCAGGCAGGACATCATGGGGTAAAATGGCAGCTGTTTTTTATCCTGTCGCGTTACTTCCGTTTTGTTTAGGCAGACTGGCTTTCCCGACAGTTTCTGGAGCGTTTCTTGGATTCGGATTCACCGGCCCATCTTGTTTATTCCGACGACCTCAAGGTGTATGAGGAGGATCTTGTTCGCCTGATGGGGGCGGACGGCCCTTTTGCCAATGTGGTCAAGGGATATAACGGGCGGCCGATGCAGCTGGAAATGGCGCAGGCGATTGCGAAAGCGATTGTCCGTTGTGAGACACTCGTGGCGGAAGCGGGGACGGGAACGGGCAAGACGTTTGCCTATCTGGTTCCGGCGCTGATGTGGGGTGGCAAGGTCATCATTTCGACCGGAACGCGCAACTTGCAGGACCAGCTTTTTCTCCGGGACATTCCGACTGTCCGCAAGGCGCTTGTGTCGCCGGTTATGGTCGCGCTGTTGAAGGGTCGTTCCAATTATGTCTGCCATTTGCATCTGGCACGCACGGCTGAATACGGGCGTATGGCGACGAAGGCGGATACGGTGTATCTGCGCGATATTGTGAAGTTTGCCAAAATGACGGACACGGGTGACAAATCCGATCTGGCGAGTGTGCCGGAAACGGCATCGATCTGGGGGCTGGTGACGTCGACAAAAGAAAACTGTCCGGGTACGGAATGCCCGCATTATCAGGATTGCTTCGTCATGAAGGCAAGAAAAGCGGCGCAGCAGGCAGATGTTGTCGTCGTGAACCACCATCTCTTTTTCGCCGATCTGGTCCTGAAAGATACCGGCGTTGCCGAGTTGTTACCGATGGCCAATACGGTTGTTTTCGACGAGGCGCACCAGTTGCCGGATACTGCGACGACGTTTTTCGGCGAGTTTTTCTCGACGAGCCAGATTCATGAATTGTGCCGGGATACACAGGTCGAAGGGCTGGCGCAGGCACGTGACGGAGCGGACTGGGTCGATCTGGTCGGCAAGCTGGACAAGGCGTCCAAAGAGTTGCGGCTGACAATGCCCGAGGGGATGACGCGGCAGGCGGTTCACCAGATTGCGAAACAGGATAAATTCATCGCGGCAGTCGAGGCACTGAGAGGTGCCTTGCAGGAATTGAATGAACCGTTGAAAGCGCAGGCGCAGCGTTCCGAATTACTGGAAACCTGTCGCATGCGGTGCGCGGAAATGGGGGCGTTCATCCGGAAATGGCTTTCTCTGGCAAAGGGTGAGGAAAAGACGGAAGACGTGCTCTGGGTCGAAACCTTCGGCCTCTCGCTTCAGTTGCACC
This sequence comes from Oxalobacter formigenes, assembly GCA_019424645.1. Lineage (GTDB taxonomy): Bacteria > Pseudomonadota > Gammaproteobacteria > Burkholderiales > Burkholderiaceae_D > Oxalobacter > Oxalobacter formigenes_D. The sequence continues at coordinate 15,281 of JAHYZB010000055.1, read as the reverse complement.
TGACGCCGCTGTCGATTGCGGAAGTGTTCAACAAGCAGCGGGAAGGGACGCCACGGGCGTGGATTTTCACCTCGGCGACGCTGGCGATCAAGCAGGATTTTACGTATTTCGCTTCCCGTATGGGTTTGTCGGAAGCCGAATCGAGAACATGGCCAAGCCCGTTCAATTACGGCGAGCATGCCCTTTTATACGTTCCCCGGACAATGCCCTTGCCGCAATCGCCTGATTATTCGGATGCCGTGATCGAGGCCGCCATGCCGCTGATCGAGGCGGCGGGGGGCGGGGCGTTCATTCTCTGTACGACCTTGCGGGCGGTGAACCGGATTGCTGAACGCTTGCGGGAAATCTTCAGGGAAAAGGAATTGCCGTTTCCGCTTTTCGTTCAGGGAGAATCAGGCAAGACCGATCTTCTGGAACGCTTCCGGCGATCCGGAAACGGTGTTCTGGTCGGCAGCCAGAGTTTCTGGGAAGGGGTTGACGTCCGGGGGGATGCCCTCTCACTTGTCGTCGTGGACAAGCTGCCGTTCGCACCGCCGGATGATCCCGTTTTGTCTGCCCGCATCAAGGCGCTGGAAAAGGATGGCGGCAACGGTTTCATGGATTTCCAGCTGCCTGAAGCGATCATGAGCCTGAAACAGGGCGCAGGGCGCCTGATCCGTGACGAACGGGACAGGGGGGTTCTGATGATTTGCGACCCCCGCCTGATATCCAAGTCTTACGGCCGCCGTATCTGGCAGAGCCTGCCAGCGTTCTCGCGCACGCGAGAGGAAAAGGATGCGTGCGAATTTCTCGCCTGTCCTCCAGCAGCGGAAAAGACGGGTTCCTGACCGGTTTTGAACGGACGTTTTTCGGTAATGGTTTTCCGGATGAGCCTGAACATCGCCATGACGAACGCCTGAACGATCCAGAAAACGACCAGCCTCAAGGGGCCGGAGCTTATTTTCCCGAATTTCCAGACGAGTTTTGCCAGAAATGTGGCCGCTATCAGCAGGAGTTTCTTTTCCATTCTTGTCTTCTTCCCGGCGAAAAAGCCGCAGAAATTTGTCATATGCCTATTCTAGGCGATTTTTGGATTGGTTGCTGATAACAAGATGTTGATTTTAAACGTTTTTATGATCAGTTCGCTAATGGCTTCCGGGTTTTGTAAAGGAAGCGCAGCCAGAACATGATGCCCGCGCTGGTCAGGCCGAAGGGGAAGGCCATCCAGATGCCGACGATGCCGTAACCGAGCACGAAACCGAAGAAGTAGCTTGCCGACAGGGAAATGACGAAGTAGGCGATGAACGAGAAGATCATCATGATTTTCACGTCCGAAATGCCGCGCAGCGAATTGGCGAAAGCGATTTGCAGGGCATCGCCGAACTGATAGAGCATCATGGGGACGAAGAGGCTGGCGACGGTGGCTGTGACAAGGGTATTGTCGGTGAACAGGGTTCCGATACTGTGGCGGAACTGCCAGAAGAAGCCGGTCGCGATGACAGCCATGACCATGATGAGGTGAAATCCTGAAAAGGCAGCACGGCGCAAATCAGGCAGGTTTTCCTGCCCCTTGTAATACGCGACCCGGATGGCTGTGGCGGCGCCCATGCCGTAGTACATCATGAAGAAGATGGTGGATATCGTCAGCATGACCTGATGGGCGGCCAGCGCGATGGTGGAAATCCAGCCGACCATGATGGTGGTCAGGGAAAAGGAAGCGGTTTCCATGCCCATTTGCAGGGCGAGCGGCCAGCCCATCGCATTGAGCTGGCGGTAGTCGGCACGGTTGAAGTGCGAGCTGAAAAACCCTTTCCGGTATTCGCTGTATCGCGGCAGGTACAGGAAGATGCCAATGAAGATCGCCATCATCAGAAAACGTGAGAAAAGGGTGGAAATGCCAGCACCGAAGAGTCCCATTTCCGGCAGTCCTGCCGCACCGTAAATCAGGGCATAGTTCAGGGCGATGTGGATCAGGTTGCCGACGAGCAGGATCCACATGGAGGTTCTTGTGTCCATAATGCCGTCGGCAAACTGCTTGAAGGCGTTGAACAGCAGGATGAAGATGAGCGAGCCAAGCAGGACGAGATAATACGGCTTGATCAGGGGAATGAGTTCGGCGGGCTGGTTCAGGTTGTCGATGTTGAAGAACAGCACGGTCATTCCCAGGATGAAAACGAGGGCGACGATGAAATTGGCCAACAGCGCGTTTTTGAGCTTGCCGCCGATGGCTGTGCGCTTGTTATGGCCGAAGAGCTGGCCGATGACAGGTGTCAGGCCATAGGAAAAGCCGGTGCTGCCGATGATGACGAGGTTGAACAGGTTGTTCACGAAGCTGGCGGCGCCGAGTTCTTCCGTGCTGTGGTGCCCGATCATGATGGTATCGGCAAAGCCGAGGATGATCATGCCGATCTGCCCGATGATGATCGGGACGCCCAGCGTGATCAGTTTGCGGTAATGGTCGGTGTAGCGTGTCGGCTGGCTCATGGATGGTCTGGTTTTGCGTCACAGGCATGGGGTTTTCATGTCCCTGCCTGACATGGGAAGTCTGGCATCTTAGGCGAGTTGGGGTTGCCCTGTCAAAGGATGGGCCTGCCGTTTTTGCCGTCCCTAGCGTTTTTTCGCACCGTTTCCTTCCAGTATGGGGAGGAGTTCATCGAGCTTGCGGATGTCATAATCGGCTTTCAGTGCCGGTTCAGCTGTCTTGCCGGACGGGTTGTACCAGCAGGTGTCTATCCCGGTGTTTTTGCCACCCTGTATGTCGGAGGTCAGCGAATCGCCGACGATCAGCGCACGGGAAGGTTCGGTCAGGCCAATCGATTTGAATACGGCGGAAAAGTAGTTACGGTTCGGTTTCTGGTAACCGATTTCCTCGGACACGAAGATGTTGTCGAAATAATTGTCCAGCCCGCTGCCGGACAGGCGACTGTACTGGGTCACGGCCAGACCGTTGGTGACACAGTAGAGACGGTATTTCCCGGCCAGTTTTTCACACAGTTCTTTTGCGCCATCAATCAGGTAATAGCCGCGTCCCAGCGCACGCTGGTAATCGAGGTGGAAAGTGCGTCCGTCGACACGGTATCCCACAGTGTCGAAGACACGCTGGAACCGGGTTGATGTAATGGTTTCCTTGGTGATTTCGCCGCGCTCGAAGGCCGACCACAATTCGTGGTTGATGGTTTTGTAGATGTCCCGGATTTCTTCGGTCAAGGTCAGGCCGTATTCGTCGAACGTGTTTTCAAGGGCGGCTTTTTCGGTCTTGCCGAAGTCGAGCAGGGTATCGTCTGCGTCGAGCAGGAGGGTGTCATAATTTTTTTTCATGATTTTCCCGTTTTGAAATGCCTTGTGGGCAATTCAAAATTATACCTGCGCGGCCTGTTTTATGCATTAAGCCTTGTCTGGACGGAAGCATATTCAGCCGATTCCGGATTGTCCTTTTCCGTTTGCATGCGTTTTTTTTCTTCAATGTGCAAGGCGAGCGTCAGGTAAACAATGGCATTGCGTACAAGGGAAAGCACGTTCGTTGTGGCTTTTTCGAGCTTGTCGCGTGTGATCGTGTTATCCACAATGGCGTCGTCTGCCGGTTCACGTTCAACGACCCGGAGGTAACGGTTTTCAAGCTCGTCCGCGATGGTTTTCAGGCGGTCACTGTCGGCATCGATTGAAGGTAGCAGGCGTTCGGACGGCAATTCTTTCGACAGCCAGAACAGGGAGCGCAACAGCCAGTTGTCCGGGCGGGTGAAAACACTGGCAAGTCCATTGGCAGGATTGCCATCCCTGTACCAGACGTTTTTGAGGCCGGTTTTCGAATCAGCCAGTTTCAGCCTGAAGTAAAGCCGGATGACTTGCGCGATTTTGGGCAAAAGGGAATACGCCGAACGGTAAGCAAGCTTTAAGGATTCCATCGCCAGCGAATACGCCAGAGGTTCATTTTCCCCGCTGGTTTGGGCGTTTTTCTTCATTTTCCGGATGGCTTTGGCATTGTGGCTGTCCCAGGCAAGCTGGCGTGCGGCAATATATTCCATCCGGATTTGCGCGAGGAAACGAAATGCCTGCGGCGTCATGCGCAGGGAAGACGGCACGGTTTCAGGCTGTTCCATCAGGTCGTACGCAGCGGCTGAGGTCCGGCACAGGTCATTAACGGGGTTCAGATAAAGCCTGTGGGAAAGCTTCCATTTTCGCTCGCTCCTGTTTTTTCCGGCTTTGCCGGATTTGGGGAGGGTGGCACACGCAAGGCTTGTTTCGTCGTCCGGGTTGTAAAGCATGGCTTCGATTTTTTCCTGCTCGGCGCGGAAGTATTCCCTGCCCTGACCGTCGCCGAAATAGCGGGCGGTGTCGGTTGTCGAGGCAAGCAGGTTTTCGAGGGCAATCCCCAAAAAGACGGGTTTTTTGTCGTCATCGGCGATGAGTTCGGCATATTCGGCGATGCCTTTCCCCCGGTTGCCGAGTGCCATGCCGAAGGCCGGGTCGATTTCGATGGCACGGTCCCAGTATGTCAGGGCGCTGATGAAGTGGCCCATGAAGGCAAACTGATTGCCAAGGCCGGTCAGTATCTTGCAGCGCAAGAGCTCGTCCAGAAACGGAAAGGCAGCGTCGTTCACGGCTTTTTGCAGGTGGAAAATCGCCTGTTCGATTTCAGGCTGTTCCCATTGCGCCGCCTCACGGCTGGCGGATGTTTTTTTTTCGTGATGGCGGCTGATCCATGCGTTTGCCGTGTAGTAGTCGAGCAGGCAGCGTTGTACGCCATTGAGTTTTTTCCGTTTGGCAATCGCACACCATTCCAGTGCTTTTTCCGTCGCTTCCGGGTTTTTCTGCCGTCCGGCCAGTTCAACCAGAATGCCTATTTTGTCGAGCAAAAGGGCCGGATTGCGTCCCGGAACGCTTTTGATGAGTGCATCCAGTTCCGTGTCATTTGTCCGGGGTGGTGTGACAGAGGTTTTTTTGCGTGCCATGATCGTTATATTCTGGAAAATACGGTTGAGACCGGGTCATGATGCCATGAATGAAGCTGCTCTGCGCCTGAATTTGTCAAAAAAGCGCCGTAAATACGGGAAATCCCGATTATCGTTTATGACAGAACGATATCCTGCTCATAACGGTTTAGCCAGCGTTTGGAAAATTCCTCGAACGGGACAGGCCTGCCATAAAAATAGCCCTGTGCCATCCAGCAACCTGCCTGCTTGAGGAAGATTGTCTGCAGTTCCGTTTCAACGCCTTCACACAGGACGTCAATGCCCAGATCATTGCCCGTGCCGACAATGCCTTCGACCAGTGTCCGTTTGCATGGCAGGATTGAGGCCTGATCCAGAAAACTCCTGTCCAGCTTGATCGTATCCACCCCGATCTGGCAGAGCAGGTTGACTGATGAATAGCCCACGCCGAAGTCATCCAGCGAGATTTTGAACCCGGCTTCCCTCAAAGTACGGGTGACGTCGATGACGGCGTCCATATCGTAGATCACACTTGTTTCAGTGATTTCGATGTCGAGCAGGTTAGCCGGAATATGGTGACGCGTCGTGATGGCAAGAAGCTTTTCGGGCAGGGAGCGGTCCATGAAATGGTTGTGCGAGAAATTGCACGAGCACGGAAAGACTTTCCTTCCTTCATCCATCAGTTTTCCGAGTATTTTGCAGACTTCTTCAAAAATGCTCAGGTCAAGCTGGATAATGAAATTGTTCTTTTCAAAAAGCGGGATGAATTCGTCAGGTGGAATGAGTCCTCTTTCCGGGTGCAGCCATCGGGTCAGTGCTTCTGCACCGACAATCTGGCCGGTTGTCATGCTGACTTTTGGCTGGAAGTAGGGGACGAACTGCCCCTGTGCCAGTGCGGCTGTCATTTCACGTTCAATGACGCGGTCCGTGCGGATGCGTTCGATCAGTTTGTCGTCGAAGAAAGTATAGGTGTTGTAGCTCGTACGGCGTTGGGACACCTGCGCGTAATGGGCGTAATTCACGGCGGTGTTGATGTTGTCGCCCGACTTGATCCGGTAGATGCCGCAACTGAACGATATGTGCATGTTCAGCCCGATATCGTTGAAGCTGGATAGCCGGATATCCAGTTCAGTGATCCGTTTGTTGAGGTCTGCGCTGGCGTCGACAGACAAGAGCAGGGCGAAATGGTCTGCTGTCATGCGACAGGCCATCTCTCTGTGTGTTTCATCAATGAAGCCCCTGAGTTTGTCTGCAACCGTACACAGAAGGAAATTTCCTTTCGAAAAATCGTGTATGTCATTGATGTGCTTGAAATTATTGATGTTGATGTAAACCAGTGCAAATGACTCTGCCTCATTATTCAGCACCTCTTCTGCCTGTTCGTTGAATCTGACGAGATTGGGCAGGCGGGTGATCTGGTCGAAATAGAGCAGGTCGGCAATCCGGCGATGGGAACGGTTGCGCGTGACGATGATGAAAGTGAATATGCCGACAGTGATCAGGAGAATGACCGAGAATATGTAGAAAGCCCGTGCCGGTTTTTCCCTGATCAGGGTAAACAGGTCGGCGTTGGGTCTTACTGCGGTATTGGCAATCACGAATTCCTGCAATTTGAATGAACGCAACTGGCGAATATATTGATTGAAAGCCGAAATGACGTCCGGATCGGTTTCCGGAGAGAACGCTACAGCGAATTCGACCGTGTAATCGGTCAGTTCACGGGACGTGATCGAAGAATACTGCGGCCATGACAGGAATGAGTTGGCACTGTAGATATTGACGTAGGCGGCATCGATTTCACCTGACACCAGTGCATCCAGCAGTTCATGAGGCGATTTTCTGACCATTTTCCGGATCGAAGGGTAGTTGTGGGACAAATCCTCGATGAACTGTTTGTTCATGATGTGCGTTAAACCGACTTTTTCAATAGGCTGGGTTTTGTCCCGGTCTTTCTTCATAAGCATGGCAACCGGTATTTGCAGGAAGGGAATCGAGACCTTCAGATCGTCCGTATTGGCCAGCTCATTATTCAGCACGATAAAGGCAACGGTGTCGGCCTGTCCTGAATGGACCTGTTTCACGGCTTCCTCATGCGATTTTGCATCCACATACTCGACGCGCAAACCGGAACTGGCGGCAATCGAGGAAAAGAGATCGGCAACGATACCCTGTGGCCTGTTTTCGCCCAGATAGGCAAGGGGACGCCAGCCATGGACGAAAGCCACTTTCATCCTTGGCAAGTGATCCAGTGCATCCCGTTCCGCCCGGGTGAGGACCAGACGGTTGGATTCTGAAAAACCGTAGTGTTTTTCGTAAAGCCGGTAATCGAAAAAACGGTCATGGCTTTTGATCTGGGACTGGGCGCTGTTCAGTTCGTCCAGAATGTCCGGAGCATTTTTCCGGACAGCGTAGAAATGGGGTTTGGGTGCGAAGGAAACCAGAATTTGCAGACCATGAACCTTGTTCATGCCGCTCGAGAGCAGAATGTCGAATTCGTTTTTTTTGAATGCGATGTTCTGTGTGTTCAGGTCGGTATATTCTTTCAATCTGAAGTTGAGACCGTGTTCATGACTGTATTTTTTTAACGATTCGATATCCTGGCTGCCTTTTAATGCGCCGACGGTCAGTCCGGTATATTCATTCAGGTTTTTCTTCAGAAAGCGTTCATCATTTGAACGCGCAAGCAGGAAAACGGAATTCTGGAAGGATTCCAGCTGGGCAAAGTTGAACAGTTTTTCACGCTGCGGGGTGCGTTCCATGCCACCGAGAAGGTCGATTTCCCCTTTTTTGAGCATCTCGACACAATCTTTCCATGAAGCGACAACGAACTGGTACTTCCAGTTGTTTTGCTGCGATATTTTTTTCAGATAGTCGACATCGTAGCCGCTGAAAGCGCCATCCTTGCTGACTTCGTTGTATCCGGGAATGGGCGGAAAGCCGACACGAACCGTCCTGCCGGCAGCATTGTCGGCAAACGCCTGTGACGCAAGGCACAAAAAAAGAAGGGCAATCGAAAGAAATAGTCTCATTGGCAAATTCAGCCTGTTTATTGTCAGCCGGTCAGACAAAATTCCTGTTTTGTCCGGAATATTGCATCCGGAAAACAAAACGTTTATTGAAATAATGAAAGGGTATTGAAATTGTTTCCCAATGGCAAGTTTCATTTTGTGCACTGACACGTCTTTCGTACTCCGGGTGGTGAAACGGCCGGTGGAAAAGTGAAAAAATCAAATTGAAAAATGCAAAAATGACTTGCCCGTTTTTCCATACTGAAGGCTGAGGGAACCAAGCATGAAACATCATTTCTGTTTTTATCCGGAAAGAGTTATTGAATGAAATCTTTAAACATGTTGTGAAAATTTCAAACACGCTCTGGAAATAACTGGCCGTGACGGTCGTTTTATTTTCTCCGATTGGTACACCTGCGTTTGCCAATACTCCCGAGGGAAAAGGAAAAGCTGGCGAGGCCATGAAACAGGCCAGCAAGAAAAACAAAAAAGACAGGAAAAACAAACATGGACAAGACGATAGTGCCGATTCCGCTTCTCTTGTGATCGCTGGCATAACAGCAGCCGGGGCGCGCCTTCTTGCGCCGGATTACTGTTATCAAGGGTTAAATCTTGTCTTTTTGCATATAAAAAATCTGGCACGCGGCAAGCCGCTTTCTCCTGGAATCGCCAAAAAATAGGGTGCCGTCAGGGATGCTTTTCCATTTACCACGTCTTGCGGGGTACGGATGCTGTCTTGCCGGAACCGGCCATCGCAACGAATGTCGTGGCCGATGTCCTGTCGGGTGTGTTCAGATAAATTCTTTTTTGATGAGTGTCGCAAATTTACCAAACAATCTTATCCCCATTTCCTGTGGATAAGTTGGTGAATAAGTGCCAAAAGGCGATATTCCGCCTGTAACAAGTTGGGCGTGCCTTGTTTTTGCGCGGACGAAAGAATCCGATTGTTTTCTGTTCTTTCAGCTTGCGAAATAAAAAAGACCATGCTAAAGAGATGGCTTTGGATGAAAAATCAGACGTCAGTAAACGGGATGTTGACTATGCAAAGAATGATCAGCGAAAAAGGAAAAAAAACGATTGAAGCGTTTGTAAAAGATAATTTTTCCGGCAGAGTGAACGATTCGACCATACAGGCTTATATCGACATTGCCAAGAGCAATATGGACATTCACGGAGGCCTGCCGACTCTCGAAATTTCAATGTGTTTCTCTCTGACGGGAGACGAGGAAAGTCTCGATCTTGAAAAAGACGATATCGCTTATGAAAATTGTGTTTTCGACAATGCGGATGAACTTTGCGCCGTTTTCGGCAAGGAAATTCTGGACAGTCTGAATAAAGCCGGTTTTGAAAAACAGCCGGAAAATTCGGGGGAAATCTGGCAGGCCTACATCGACATTCCATATGACGGCTACGACTTCAGGGTTTGCGCCGTGAAAAAAACGCAACCGGAAAAAGCTGGCGGGGCGGATTTTTACCGGGTCGAATTTTTGGGGATACAAGCGGAAAAATTCCTGACGGACTGATTCTTCTTGCCCGGTGGATAACTTTTGCCGGGAATGACAAAAGCCGTCAACTGACGGCTTTTTCCGGTTTTGTGACCGTTATTGTCATGAATATGTCATCAGATTTTATCAGGGCGGAAAAATATGGAAAAAGACTGGAATCCTGAACTCTATTTGCGGTTCGAGGCGGAAAGGACACGTCCGGCCATTGAACTGCTTTCCCGTATTGATATTTCCAACCCATCCGTAGTGGCCGATCTGGGGTGTGGTCCGGGAAACAGTACGGCACTGCTGGCAAGGCGCTGGCCTGATTCAACGGTCGTTGGGGTGGATTCCTCGTTTGCCATGCTGGAAAAAGCCCGGAGCAACTTGCCATCGTGCCAGTTCCTGCAAGCCAATATTGCCAGCTGGCAGGCTGACTCACCGTGTGACGTCATTTTTGCGAATGCCTCTTTGCAATGGGTTCCCGGTCATGAAAAGTTGATCCCCCGTCTCGTCGGCCAACTTGCCGGGAATGGCGTACTGGCGGTTCAAATGCCTGACAATCTGGACGAACCTTCGCATGCCCTGATGCGTGAAGTGGCGACAGCGGAAGTCTGGAAAGGGAAAATCGGCGACACGTCAGCCATCCGGACACGTCTGCTGTCAGCCGACAAATATTATGATTTGCTCACGCGGGCGGGATGCATGCGTGTCGATATGTGGAAAACGGTTTATTTTCACGTGATGCCGGGGGCGGAATCGATTGTCGAATGGCTGAAATCAACAGGATTGCGGCCTTTTCTGGAACCGCTAAACGAACCGGAAAAGCAGGATTTTCTCGGGCAATATCTCCAAAAACTTCGTGAGGCTTATCCTGAAAGGCAAGACGGGAATGTGCTTTTGCCGTTTCCACGGTTTTTTTTCGTGGCGATGCGCTGACAAGCCGGATCTTCCCAGTACAATAGGCGCTTTTCAATTGGCCGTTATTTTTTACAGGACGACTGTTATGAGTAAACCGGATCAGCTGGGCGACAAGTTTATACAGAAAAAAGTGCTTGAAGACATGGGCATTCCCGTGCCGGAAGAAGCACTGGGTTTTTATACGAAAGACCATACCCTGTTTTTCGAAGTACTGAATACAGGCGACGGTTTCGGCAAATTGCTGATGAACGTCGAATCGGAAGAAGTGCATCTCCCGGACGAAATGGTCGAAAAACTGAAAGCGGCGAACTGTTACAGTGAAAAGGGTTTCCGCCTCGGATAAACCCGTTTCGGAAAATATGGCGTCTTTTGCTTGAAGAACATAAAAAATAAAGCTCCCGTGAAGGGAGCTTTTAAAGAGAGTAGATGGCTTACATACGGGTCATTCCGTTCTTCTGGAGTGACTCATTCGCTAACCATTGAGCGTATATTACTGGAAATTATTAATCTAATAAACAACGCAAAATAGGACATTTTCTTCAATTTTATTGAAGTATTATTTTTCGGTTCAGGCTTTCATATTTCTGGATTGTGCGCTGTCGAATTCCCGTTGCTTGCAGTTATAAAAATCCCGGGCAGTGTTCTTGCAAAAGACTTGTGAAATTTTTACCGGCGCACTTTCGATATGCGGTTTTTTCCGGAAACCGTTTGCCAGAGATATGACTCATGGCGTCTGTATTTTGCCGGAAAATAAAAAAGCCCCGAAGGGTCGGGGACTTTTTCACTGGTAAGGGCAAAGTAATCATTCCGGGGGCTGGATCGGACAGCAAAATTAAAACATCTCTCCCTTTCGTTGCCCGGCAATCTATCCGTTAACCCCCGGATGATCGATTCATTGTATTGAATAGAATTATTCGGACAAAGCAGGTAAAAAGGGATTCACTGTTCCGTTTTATTGAAGAATGGTCGTGGCTGTTTATGTTAACGCCCGAGGGGAAAACGCAAAAAGTGGCGTCAGTGCTGTTTTCAAAGACGTTTTGGCACAAGGGAAATCGATTTTGTGACCAGTCCGTGATTTCCATGCGGTATACTGAATCCATCATTTGACAGGTCTTTTTCTTTTGCCCGGACTTTTGAAAGGAGTGTTTCGTGTTCTCTTTTTTCAGGATTCACAATTTCCGCTCCATTCTCGATATGAAGGTGAATTTTGCTTTCGCCGAAAAAAAAGCGCCTCCGGGTTTCAAGGAATCGGATATCGTTTTTTTTGCCGAACCGAAAAAAGGGGAACGGCTGATTCCGGCGCTTGCCCTGTACGGTTCCAATGCTTCGGGAAAATCCAATGTCCTGATGGCGATGGGCGTGTTCAGGGACTGCGCCATTTCCGATATCGGCGGTAAATACCAGCCGGACAAACTGCATCCCGGACACCTGTCGACGATTTTCGAGGCGGGTTTCGTCATCGGAGGCAAGGAATTCGTCTATTTGCTCGAATACGACCGTGACGAAGTGCTTCAGGAAACCCTGAAAGCGGATGAAACGCTGCTTTTCTCGATCAATCGCGGGCGGTGCGTTTTCGGTACTGTGGCAACGGCATCGTATCCGGCGCAGCGGCTGGACGAGATTTTTCGCGTCGAGTGCAGCACACCGCAGAAAAAACAGACAAGGACGTTTCTCTCAGTGATCGGATCGCGTTATCCTGGACTGAATCCGCTGGTAACGTCGGTATACCGGTATCTCCATGAAGATGTCGCCGTCTTCAGTGAAAACGGGATTCATCTTTCACGGGGAGTCGACCGGCTGGCGGCGGTGCTGGAGAAAATGGATGATCCCGATCCCTTGAAGACAGCTTTCGCCAAGGTTACCGAATTGCTGGAAAGCCTTGATATCCACATCTGCCGAATGGAGCTTGACCGCCGCCGAAAACGGCTCGAACGCGACCCGCACGAGCGGACGTATGTAGACGTGGAACCGGATTTCCTGAAACGCCTGACGAGTTTCGAGAAAGAGGGCGAGAACATTATCCTGAACAAGGATCGTATCCGTTCCTATCATGAAGACGTCGAGGGGAAAGAAGTCGAGTTCGATTTCCGTACAGAAGAGTCTTCCGGAACACAGATCGTCGCCGGTTTGCTGGGCGTTTTTCTGGCAGCGCTGGAGTCTGGTGGCGTCGTCGCAATCGACGAACTGGACAGGTCCCTGCATCCGCTTTTGCTGATCGAACTGGTACGTCTTTTCAAGGACAGGCGCTACAACGAAAAGGGTGCGCAGCTCATCTTCACGGTTCACAATACGGACATTCTCGATGCGAATCTGCTTCGGGTTTCCGAAGTGGGCATCATCAGCAAGACGCTGGAAAAGGGATCTGCCATTTCCCGGATTTCAGACTTCAAGGGTGTCGGCAATATCGAGAATTTCAGAAAACAATATCTGACAGGCAGTTTTTCAGGCATTCCGTTCCCTTACATATGATTAAACCCAAACGCCACCCATTAGTCGAAACGGTCGTCGTCATCTGTGAAGGCTCGTCCGAATATGTGTATTTGCAGGAGCTGAACCGTTTTTTCAGAGCCAATCATATCCCGCTCGCGTTTTCGGGGCAGGTCATCGGTACGGGAGCTTACAAGGCGGCGGTGAACCGGTACCGCGATATCCGGCGGCAGATGAAAAACGCCGAGATCGTGATCTGGGTGGACAAGGACATTTATATAAACAGCCAGAAAAGGCTGTACGACAACAAGCCGCCGGTGATACCGGACTTCATGTTTTCAAGAATGAATTTCGAGGATTTCCTTGCGCTGCACATGGACAGGAAATCCATGTTCAAATGGCAGAAGGTCTGCGAGGAACACCATCATTTTACCGAGCCGATGTGTTCGGCTGTTTACCTGCCCCTGTTCAAGGTATCGTGCTTCGAGCATTACAAAAAGGGCAAACTGCCTTTCAAAATCAATGAGGAAACGCTTTCCCGCCTGTTTGCCAACCTGAAGAGAAAGCATGTGCGCTTCAAATGCGATTTCGGGGATTTTCTGAAGGAGAGGTTGAATATCGTGCTGGAACAGTATGAGTGATCTTCTCGAGCGAGTCGACGCGTTTTAAAGAAGAATCACTTTTTTTCGGCTTTTTCAGCCATGTCATTCCATCGTTGTGCTTCCTTCGGGTCTGGTTTGAGGCCGAGCCGACCTTTGGCATAGATGGAACCCGGTTCTTTCATGGCATTGATATTGCCATTTCTGGCGGCTTCCTTGTACCAGTAGAGGGCTTTTTCGTTATCTTTGGTGATGCCAGTCCCGAATTCATAAGATGTTCCCAACAGACTTTGCGCTTTGGCTTCTCCTTTTTGAGCAAGCTAATCATCCAGCTTCACCCCGAAAAACCTCAGGTGGCGTCTGGCATCGGGATCGCCCTCCCCATTCTGCTTGCGGATTTCAATGGCCTTTTCCACCATTTCTCCCGCCTTTTTCCTGTCCTTTTTCTGGCCCAGCTGTTCGTTGGCATACACACTGCCTAACGCATCGTAGGCATCGGCACTCCCGTTTTCCGCCGCCTTGTTATACCAGTAAAGCGAGCGAGCGTCGTCATTTTTGATGCCCCGGCCGTAGCGGTAGGCTTCCGCCAGCAAAAACTGTGCCCTGACGTTTCCCTTTTCGGCACCCATGATGTAATACTGGACGGCATGGGTCTTGTCCTTTTTGACGCCATGCCCTTCCGCATACATGACACCAAGCTCTGAAATGGCATGAACACTGCCATGTTCAATGGCACGCCGGTACCATTGCATGGCCTGTTTGAAATCCTGTTTGACGCCTTTCCCGGTTACGGTCAGATAACCCATTTTGGATTCTGCATCTGGATATCCCTGTTCTGCTGCCCTGAGATACCATTTTATGGCTTCGTTGATATCTTTTTTAACACCTGATCCTGATTCAAAACTTAATCCAATATTGAAATCAGCAGCAGGAAATCCTTTTTCTGATGCTTTTCTATACCATTGATTAGCCAGTTTTGGATTTTGTCCAACACCTAATCCATTGTCATACATATAACCAATATGATTAAGTACTTCTGCATTTCTCTGAGCATCCGGTTTCAGGAAATATGTCATCGCTTGCTCATATTTCCCTGACTCGAACAAACTTATCCCTGTTTTTGCATTATCTGCAAAAACACTGCTGTTTATACCTAGTAAAAAATAAAAAAAGAATATTTTTGAAAGAAATTTCATTTTGAAGAACAAATATGGATAAGGCTGTTTCATTATCTCCAGCCTTATCCTTTGACGTCAAGCCAAAAAAAAGAGTGTTTTAACGACGTTTTTTCTTCATTTCATCATTGTGATATTTATTAACAGCCATATCCTTGCTGACATCCTGAACCTTATGCACAGCGACACTGGAAACCATCGATGCTGCATAGTCCATCGCTTCCTTGGGTCCCTTGAATTTGATCGCATCCCTGATTGGCCAAAGCATCCCGCTCAGCAGGCCAAGCGGCACAGCGTACATCACCGATTCTCCGATATGGCTTTCCCCCGTTTCCTTGCGAAAATCGGCATGAAGCTGTGCGGTCATGACTGAGGTTGAAACACCTGTCAACTGGGCAATCGACTCCAGTTTTCCCAGAAAGAAATATGCCGGTACCTTGAGCAGCTGGTTTCCCAGTTCCTGATACATATATCGGGTCACGTTTTGCATGGTCTTTTCAGGATCGCCTTCCACATAGATCTCTTTCAGTTCAAGCGGTTTTCTTTTTTGTGCTTCAAGCTGGCAGTCATCAAGCAATTTCTGTGTTTTCTGAAGAGATGTCGGATCGCCCCCGAAAAGGTCGTACAAGGTTTTCCCGACGACAACCGAACCTGAAAGGAACAGGATTTGCGCATCGCTGGCGCCTTTCTTGACCCCGTCAGTGACGATTTCGAGAGGCTTGTTCCGGCTTTCTTCCGTATTCCAGTTGCTCCAGTAACT
>JAHYZB010000054.1:50907-77280 GCA_019424645.1 Oxalobacter formigenes | reverse complement strand
CCCTTTTTGAATAGCCTGATAACATAATCCTTTGACCAATCGCCATGATTCATGAATTTGCCGCAATACCATCCTTTTCGAAGGATTTCATAAGCGTCCACCGTATCGGGCGAGTGTATAACATGAAGAATTTCATTGGCGAGCTCTGGAGTGATGCGTTCGTCTGCGTCAATGGATAAAATCCAGTCACCTGTTGCCGCATCCAGAACCCTGTTTTTTTGTGGACCGAAACCGGGCCAGTCCGTTTCAATGACAGTCGCGCCGAAAGAACGGCTCCGCGCAACAGTATCGTCATTGCTACCTGAATCAACTATAATCCATTCGTCTGCAAATTTAACGCTATCCAGACATTCCAGAATATTAGCGCTTTCATTTTTGGTAATAAGAATGACTGATAGTTTCATATGAATGGATAGCTTGCCAAGTTTTGTACGTCTGCATAGTTTATTCGAATTCTTTCTTCAAACAAAGACAAGCTTTCGGATTAATGGAAAGTGCTTGTCTTTTTTCATCTGAAATTGGTTATTTGGTTTTTTTCGAATAAAATCACCTTTTTGCTTCTTGTATTGAGAATGAGAAACCTGTCGATCAGATATACTGATCGATGGTTTGCCAAATTTAAAGATGTTTTTATTTTGCATTCAGAATGTTTGCAAAACGATATGAACTTATGAATTTATCCTTACCTGTCAAAAGATTGATCGAGCTGGCTCTCCAATACAAGGGACGTATGATTCTTGTATTGATCGGTATGTTGATTACTGCCGGAACCGAGCCAATATTTCCTGTCATCCTGAAATTCGTCCTGGACGACGGGTTTGTCAAAAATCCTACCTTCAGTTTCTGGCTGGTTCCATTTGTAATCATTGGTGTTTTCGTTATCCGGGGAAGTGCCACTTTTCTGACGGATTACACGATGGCCTGGATAACATCGAATCTGGTCAACCAGTTGCGCGAAAAAATGTATGTCCGTGTCTTGCGTGTGGGAAGGGATTATTATTCAAAGCATTCGCTGGGACAGGTCGTCAATTCGCTCATGTATGAAGCAAATCAGGTCGTCGATATGCTCAGGAATGTCATGACGTCGATTGTCCGGGATATTTTGACGGCATTTGGCCTGTTTGTGTATTTATTATGGCTGAACTGGCGTCTGACCATTGTGACGATGATCCTGATCCCGCTCGTTTCAGTGGTGATGAGATTGTCAGGAAAACGATTGAGGAAATTGAACGAGGATTTCAGGAATGTCAATGCGCAATTGACTAAAATGCTGACTGAGACAACCCGTGCCTCGGAAGTTATCAAGATTTTCAATGGAGAAACCTTTGAGCAGAACAGGTTCAGTGAGTGTATTTATCAGCTGAGACGATTCCTGATGAAAATGGTGAGTACCCAGGCGATGACCATGCCTGTGACCCAACTGATCGCGGCAACAAGCGTGTCAGTAGTCATTCTGATTGCACTGATCCAATCCAGTCATGATCAAACAACGGTTGGCGGTTTCGTTTCTTTCATAACAGCCATGTTGATGATGCTGCCGCCACTTCGACGTCTGGCAGATGTGAATAACAACTTGCAGGCGGGCATTGTTGCGACAAAGTCGGTTTTCAACCTTATCGATTCTCCGATCGAAAGGCAGGATGGGTTTGACTTGAGCGGGAGAGCCAAAGGAAAACTGGAATTCGACCATGTGACGTTTAGCTATGAAGGACAAAGCAGGCCTGCTTTATCGGATATTTGCCTGACGATCAATCCGGGCGAAACATTGGCACTGGTCGGGATGTCGGGAGGCGGAAAATCAACCTTGAGTCATCTGGTCCCAGAATTTTATGCACCGGCTTCTGGTGAAATCAGACTGGATGGAGTTTCTATCCGGGAACTGTCTTTAAAAAGTCTCCGCTCTCAAATTGCGATGGTGAACCAGCAAGTCGTTTTGTTCGATGGAACCGTTGCGGAAAACGTGGCTTATGGGGATGCCAACCCTGATTTGTCAAGAATTGAAGCGGCCATCGAAGCGGCACATCTTAAAGATGTGATTGAACAGTTACCGGAAGGGGTGAATGCTTCGGTAGGTGTAAATGGCATGAGTTTTTCGGGCGGTCAGCGACAGCGGATTGCGATTGCGCGTGCGATTTACAAGGATGCGCCGATTCTTATTCTGGATGAGGCAACCTCAGCTTTGGATACCGAGTCGGAAAAAGCTGTTCAGTCTGCCTTGAATACCTTGATGAAAGGTCGGACAACCATTGTGATTGCCCATCGTCTTTCCACTATTGAGCATGCGGACAGAATTGCTGTGATAACCAATGGGAAAATCGTGGAAATCGGAACGCATGCCGAACTTCTGCAAAAGAACGGAACCTATTCGAATCTTTACCATCTGCAATTCAAAGAATGATGCCTTCGCGCGTATTGATCATTTCGCCCAACTGGATTGGTGACGCCATTATGGCACAGCCTTTACTCCAATTGTTGAGGCTGCGTTATCCGGACGTGGCAATCGATGTTTTGGCTCCTGCATGGGTAGCTCCCGTCTGGCAGGCAATGGAAGAAGTGAATCAGGTTCATGAATCGACTTTCAAACACGGCAAATTGCAGTTGAAAGATCGCTGGACAATGGCGAAATTTTTAAGGACGTTGAATTATGATCAGGCTTATGTTTTGCCTAATACACTGAAATTCGCCCTGATTCCATGGCTGGCGAAGATTCCGGAACGTATTGGCTATCTGGGTGAGTCTCGTTATGGATTGTTGAATGTCATTCATTATGACGATAAACGTCATCCACGGCCGATGATGGCTTTTTATGCCGCTCTGATCGATAAACCTGATGGAAATATAGAGGGCAGGTTTGAATCTCTTCATCCCCGTTTGCATGTTGATGAGAAAGCGGTTGATGCTGTAAAAAAGAAGCTGAATCTTGAAAAAGGCACAATGATCGTTGCTTTTGCCCCCGGTGCCGAATTCGGTTCGGCAAAGCGATGGCCTGTCTCTCATTTTTCAGCGTTGGCCGCGCGAATTATCCAATGCTACCCTGGGACACAGATTGTTCTGCTGGGGTCAAAAAAGGATAATGATGTATGTGAAGCCATTCATTCGAATGTGCCTGGTACATTGAATCTGGCTGGAAAAACAAGCCTGAAAGAAGCTATTGCATTGATTGCCGGAATCGATCTTCTGGTCACAAATGATTCAGGCCTGATGCATGTGGCATCGGCTTTTGATCTTCCCGTTGTCGCTCTCTACGGTTCGACTGATTATCGGCATACCCCGCCATTTTCAAGCCAGTCGTATATTATGTCACTGGATCTGGATTGCGCACCCTGTCAGAAAAGAGAATGTCCTTTAGGACACCATAACTGCATGGAAAAATTGATGCCTTCACTCATTTTTGAAAAGGTTAAGGAGATCGTGACGAGTAAATATTCAAGGTAGTCCGGAAGCTATGCATTGTCACATTTGCGAATTGATTTTGAGGTTTGGCTATGAATGAAATAAGCGGTTTGGTAATCACTTTGAACGAATCCCGCAATATCGTCGATTGCTTGCGTTCCATGAAGCAGATTTGTGATGATATTGTGGTGGTTGATTCGGGCAGTATCGATGACACGGTGGAGCTTGCAAAAGCGGAGGGCGCAACTGTCATTGTTCAAAAACCATTTCTTGGCGATGGACCGCAACGTACTCATGGCTTGCCGTATTGCCGACATCAGTGGATATTGAATCTGGATGCAGATGAACGACTGGAGGATGATTTCGTCCAGTATGTCAAACGGACAAACCTGGATGATCCGGGTGTCGATCTGATACAGACCCGACGCCGGAATTATTTTATCGGTGATCGTTTTGCGCCGCATGTTGGTCAATATCCGGATTATATGAAGCGATTGTTCAGAAAAAACAGGGCACGGTTTATACCTGTTGTCGCGCATACTTATGTTGAAGCGAAATCATCCATCAGTGAGCCAATCCATATTATCCATTATTCATATCGAGATTATCTTGATATGGTCGAAAAGTATAAATATGCGGACTGGCGAAAAATCTGGCAGATAGTGCCAACGTTTGTATTCCTGGCAACCATTCATGCATGGTTTCTGGTCGTTTCTGATTCATTATGTTTTAAGGACCGGTTTTCTAATTGGGCATGATGGGCTGACATTATCGATTTGTCTTGGAGTAGGCTCTTATCTTAAATATGCGTATGCAATCGAAATCGGACGCGCCAGGAAAAAAATAAATGAATAATTTGCCGGGAATCAATCTCGTTTTTCATTCCATTCGCCCACAAGGAGGAATGGACAGGCATGTATTGGACTTGATTACTGGATTTTCATCCAGAGGCATATTTTTACGGGTGATTACCCGTAAGGTCGAATGGAAGGAAAAGCCTTCAGGTGTTGAGTTTGTTGTTTTGCCTGACAGAACGCCTTTTTCTCGTTTCAATAATAATCGTTTTGAGCATCAGGCACTAAATTATGTGAATGAGAATTGGCCGACTATTGGGATATCCCGGGTAACGGGGAAAGTGGAGGTAGTTATTTCCGGTGGAACCCACAAGGTCCATTTGCGCGACAAAGGAAAAAGACCGGGTTTTTTCGATCGTCAGGTTATTGCCAATGAAGAAAAACTGTACGGCAATGCAAAAGTGATAATTGCGCATTCCAATCAGATTCGGAATGAAATCATTAACGAATACAAGATCAGTCCGGAAAAGGTCAAAGCCCTTTATCCTTCAGTTGATACAGCGGTTTTCAATCTCAATGCCAGGAAAAATCGCGAAAAAATCCGAGAGAAACTGGGGGTAACGTCGAATCAGTTTGTTTTGTTGTTTCCTTCAAATGACCACGAAAGAAAAGGTGCACGGCTGATTCTTGATGCGCTGGAAGGGATGGACGAACGCCTCGTATTAGCTGTGGCCGGAAAAAATCCTTTGAAAGGTTCTCATGTTCTGAATCTGGGATTTTGCGAGAATATGCCTGAAATTTATGCTGCAGCTGATGCAACGATCCTGGCTTCTGTTTATGAACCTTTTGGACTGGTCGGGCCTGAATCTATTTTATGTGGGACGCCGGTACTATTGGCTGATACGATTGGTGCAGTTGAAGTGTTATCGCAACCGGCCAGTTATTCTTTTGCGCGAAATGCTGATGCATTGCGTGAACTGTTGCTGAAAATGTTGGATAGGTTCGACTCGGAAAATCTGGTGATTGCGTCCCCTGAATGCTACATTCATTATCCTTATTCCTTCGATGCTTATCTTGATGAGTTAATTCGTCTTTTAGAATCATGAAAATTTCTGTCATTGTCTCGACTTATAATCGTCCGGATGCACTCAATGCAGTTTTGGCCGGATTTTGTCAGCAAAAAGAAATTGATCAAAACGATTGGGAGTTAATTATCGCTGATGATGGCTCAAGGGAGCCAACGGTGCGAGTCATCGAACAATATCGGCCTTTTTTTGGTGAAAACCTGAAACATGTCTGGCATCCAGATAACGGGTTTAGACTGGCTGAAATACGGAATAAGGCGGCTTTGGAATCTGCCGGAGACTATCTTGTATTTCTCGATGGTGATTGCATTCCTATGTCCGATTTTGTTTCGCAGCATCAAAGACTTGCAGAATCCGGAAAAGTTGTGGCGGGTAACAGAATTCTTTTATCAAGAACTTATACATCGGATTTACTGATTTCATCCAGACTAAACGAGCCTTGTTCCTGGGGCGTTTTTCAATGGCTTCTTGCCAAATGGAGTGGAAAGACGAATAAAGCTCTTGGTTGGCTCAGACTGGATCTGGAAAAATACAGAAATCGTCGTGCCAATGATTGGCGCGTTTTGAGAGGATGCAATATCGGAGTCTGGAGAAAAGATTTTCTGATCGTTGATGGTTTTGACGCCAGTTTTTCCGGTTGGGGTTATGAAGATTCGGATTTTGCCGTTCGTATGCTCAGATTAGGCGTTCATATAAAAGATGGTCGTTTCGCCGTGCCGGTTCTGCATTTATGGCATCCTGAAAATGATAGAAGTTCAAAAACTGAAAACTGGAATCGATTCGAAAGATCGTTGAAAGGCAACCGCATTGAGGCCTTAAAAGGTATATCAAGTTTATAAGTGTGGGGGATGAGCTGAATGTAAAGTGTATTTCGTATGTGGAAAACGGTTTATTGGAGTATTGGAAAAATTTTGAGGTATGATAAATTTTTTTGTAATGTATTTTCCAGCAGCTTAAATTGACCAGGTTTTTACAGAAATCCTAATATATTACAGAATGTTGTTATGGCAATGCATACATTATATCGATGGTTTGGAAATATTAAATATCGAGGAAAGATAAGAAGGAAGAACGATTTTGAAATTTTTATACTTTCAGAATGTCATTCTCTGGAAGAATTACCTGGTATTTTAAAGAGATATTTTGAAAATATCAATTATAAAAAAGGAATAAAGGATTTTTCTTTTTGGGGACTATTATCTGGACGATATCATTTTTATGGAAGCCCTCCAAAGAAAAATTTAAATTTGATTGATAAAATAAAACGGGCAATAATAAAATGTTTCTTTGTAAATTATGGCAAAGTAATTGGAATATGGAATCTGGTTGATATTATAAGCGGTTCGGTAGGTGAAAGGAATATATTTACACCCGATGAGCATGTTGCTGAAATTTATAAATACCATTTTCCTGATTATAGTGTAAAAGAGATTTCAGGCCATTCGAAGCCATCTCGGAATTTTTTAATTTTTGTCCTTGCCGGTATTTCACGTAAATTGTTGTGTGATAATACAAGCGGGATTTCTGTATTTGCAAATATGGTTTCCCCTTTTTTATTGAAAGCATATAAAATATTACATCCAAATCAAAAGATTTACATCCGATTGCATGATTGTGTCAGCCATATAACGAATGATCCTGCGAAACTGCGAGGGGATATTCGTAGTCTTATTGAAAATAAAGTTATTGAGGGGGCTGAATCTTATTCAGAGTATGATGCAGAATTACTTGATATAGGTTACAAGCCAAATGCTGTTAATGGTCAAGTGATTAAAAGTATGGATATTGGTGTGAGAGATTACTTATACACTTTCATAGGGTCATATAAGAGTGTAGAGGATAAATCAAGATTGGATGATTTTTCGAAAATAAAGGAAAAATTATGTCAAATTTTTCAATCTGCACCCAATTATATTAATGAATATATCATTAATATAGATAATATTAAGCGGGAACGCATGTCGTATTCGAGGTATCTGGGTTATGTAAGCAAATCTGAAATAGTCATTGATATGTGTCGCATAAATCAGCAGGAAGGATTTTCTTTTCGTATTCCAGAGGCATTGATCTTGAATAGGAAAATCATAACAAATCGTCGGCTGGTTTTAAGCAGTGATTTTTATGATGCTTCACGCTTTTTTGTAATTGGATATGATTCTATTAATAGATTGGAATCATTTGTGAAAGGTAATCTTGAGCCATTACATCCGGATATATTGAAAAATTATCAATGTAATGATTGGTGGATTTACTGAGCTCCTCGGGATTTTATACTTTCTAATGAGGGGGCGTGTTGAAAAGTATAATTCTCGATGGTGCGTTAAGCTGGACATATATTAATTGAGATTGTAGCTAAGTTCAGGATGATATTATGAAGAATGAGTTTCATATAGCTTTTGGAGTAGACACGATATATGCGCCTAAAATGTGCGTAACAATAGCCTCCATTCTGGAAAATAATAAGAATAATAATATTATTTTCCATGTTATCTATAATGACTTGAGTGATAAGGTTATTGATGAAATCAAAAAATCAATGCTTACGCTTCAGGCAGAAATAAATTTTCATTTTATTGATGTTGATTTGTCGATATTTCCAAAATTTTCTAATTTCTCACATATCACTTCGGGGGCGTTTCTAAGATTCTTTATTCCGGAATTATTACAAGGACTGACAGACAGGGCATTATATCTGGATGCAGATATTATCTGTATAAATAACATTTCGGATTTGTTTCATCTGGAAATGGCTGAAAATGAAATATTAGCAGTTGTAGAAGATATCGACTCGGAAACTTATCTTAATGAAAACGCTTCATTCCAGAAACGCTATTTCAATTCAGGTGTTCTGATGATGGATATTGAAAAATGGAATAAAAATAACGTGTATGGGCAGCTTTTATCGGTTTTGAATGAAAAAGGAAGCGGCTTCAATCTAATTGACCAGGATGCTTTGAATCTGGTTATGATTGATAAGGTGCGTTACCTGGATAACATTTGGAATTATATGATCAATGCAGAGCAATTAGACAAGAAAAAGGAGAAATATTCGGTTCCAGAAAATGCAAAATTTATTCATTTTGTTGGGCCCGTCAAACCATGGCATTGTTATAACATATTTGATGATATAACTGGCTTGTATCTGAATTATCAGAAAAAAACAGTATGGGATGGGCTTGAAATGCCCAAAAACTATAAGGAAATGCGCAGATATGCACGATATTCCTTTAAAAAAGGGAGCTATTTGACTGGTTTGAATTGGGGAATGCGTTATATCAAAACAAAATTTTTGTAAGGCAGCCTCATACACTACATCAGAATGACCTCATATTGCCATTGGGCATAAGTGGGTTCAACCTGCAGTGAAACCGGTTTTTCTATCATGTCCCCCAAAGCCGCCAGATGCTGGGATTCTTCTTCCAGAAACAGGTCCACTACAATTTGAGATGCCAGAATACGGAATTCTTTCGGGCTGAATTGCTTGGCCTCACGCATGATGTCGCGCATGATTTCGTAGCAGATGGTTTGTGGGGTTTTGATTTCGCCACGCCCCTGACAGACGGGACACGGTTCACAGAGAATATGCGAGAGTGATTCACGCGTTCTTTTTCGGGTCATTTCGACAAGACCCAAAGCCGAAAAATCAGATACCGACATTTTGGTTTTATCGTGAGCCAGCGTTTTCCGGAGTTCATCCATGACAGCGTTTTGATGTTCGGGGTTGAGCATATCGATGAAATCGAGAATGATGATACCGCCCAGATTGCGCAGTCGCAGTTGCCTTGCAATGGCGTGAGCGGCTTCGAGATTGGTCTTGAAAATCGTATCGTCGAATGTCCGTCCGTTGACGAAGCCTCCTGTATTGACATCGATGGTCGTCATGGCTTCAGTCTGGTCAACGATAAGGTAACCGCCTGATTTGAGGTTGACCCGTCTGGATAAAGCCAGCTGTATTTCTTCCTCGACGTTATATAAATCGAAGAGTGGCCGGTCGCCCTCATGAAAGGCCAGACGGTCGAGAATATCGGGAGTGTATATTTTGGCGAATTCCTGAAGTTTCAGAAATTCTTCTCTCGAATCCACCAGAATCCGGTTGGTTTTTTCATGCACGAAATCACGTAGTACCCGTTCTGCCAGGTTCAGATCCTGATACATAAGTGCCGGAGGCGGGGTGACATACGCTTTTTCTTTCAGTGTTTTCCAGATTTTTTCAAGAAAAGAGGCATCCGTTTTCAAATCGGAATCGGATGCGTCTTCTGCCATCGTCCGGATGATGTAACCCCCTTTTTCATCCGGTGCCATGAGTTGCTGCAAACGGCTTTTCAGGGATTCACGTTCTTTTTCATCGAGAATGCGCTGGGATATACCGATGTGGGGTTCCTGGGGCAGGTAAACCAGCATCCTCCCGGCAATGGAAATCTGGGTCGAGAGCCGTGCGCCTTTGGTGCCGATAGGATCTTTTATGACACGTACCATGATCGACTGGCCGTCGGTGAGCATTTTTTCGATCGGGATCGGCTTGTCTTCGGATGTCTTGTCCCGATGCGCTTCAAAGATGTCGTCGATATGTAAAAAAGCGGCCCGTTCCAGTCCGATATCGATGAAGGCGGATTGCATGCCGGGAAGGACACGAACTACACGGCCGAGATAAACATTACCCGCCAGTCCCCGTGTCAGGGAGCGCTCGATATGAAGTTCCTGTGTCGTACCTTCGGAAACGATCGCGATCCGCGTTTCCTGAGGCGTGATATTGATCAGTATGTCTTCTTTCATGGTACGGCTATGCCCGCTTTTCTTAACAGTTCGCTTGTCTCGTACAAAGGAAGCCCCATGATGCCTGAATAGCTGCCTTCGATATGTTTGATGAATTTGCCTGCCAGTCCCTGTATGCCATATCCACCGGCCTTGTCATAAGGCTCACTGGTATCGATATAAGCTTCGATCATTTCGGAAGTCAATTCGGCAAATGTCACACAGGATGTTTGAAGAGCCTGTGAAAAGAACTCGTCGTTTTTGATGGCTACACTGGTCAATACCTGATGGGTTTTTCCGGAGAGCCGTTTCATCATTTCACAAGCTTCTTCCCGGTCTTGCGGTTTTCCGAGAATCAGGTTGTCCAGCACCACAGTCGTGTCGGCTGTCAGGACAGGATATTTTGCGACGTCACGGGATATCAAAAATTGCCATGCGCAGTCGGCTTTGTTGCGGGAGAGGCGGTTGACGTAATCAGCTGCGTTTTCATTGGTCAAAACTGTCTCATCGACCATATCGGAATTGGCAGTATCCTGTGCAGGCACATCGAGAACGGTAAACTGAATGCCGATCTGGTTCAACAATTCCTGTCTTCTCGGGCTTTTCGATGCCAGATAAATCATTTGCGTGTCGGAATGGCTCATGGCTAACTCCGATGGTAAGGATGGTTTTGCAAAATGGTCGATGCCCGGTACAACTGTTCCGTCAAAAGAATGCGTACCATGCCATGCGGCAGCGTCAGGGAAGAAAGACGCACGAGCATATCGGCTTTTTTCTTCAGGTCGGGGTCCAGACCATCAGCGCCACCAATGATGAAAACAATGTCACGACCGTCCTGTTGCCATTGTTTCATATTGCTGGCCAGTTGTACGGTGGAAAAATCCTTCCCATGCTCGTCCAGCGCGATGATACGGGCATTTTTGGGAATGACGGACAGGATTTTCGCTGCTTCTCCAGCCATGACGGTCTGGGCTGTTTTGCTGCTTGACCGGTCGATGGGTTTCAGTTCTTTCAGGCCGAAATGCCATTCAGGCGGCATCCGTTTGGCGTATTCCCTGTAACCCGACTCGATCCAGTCAGGCATGCGATGACCGACAGCGACGACGGTGACTTGCATGCCGGTTAACCTTCTGCCGGTTTGTCTTCAGTTACCTTTTTTGTTCTTCTGCGAACGGGTTTTGCAGGCGCATCAGCTGCAGTAACCGGTTTTGCTTTTGCAGCCGGTTTTCTGACGGTTTTCTTTTTCGGCTCAACCGGTTTTTTTGCCGCCTCGATATCGATGGGATGTTCACCCCAGATTTCTTCAAGGCGATAATAATTGCGGATGGCCGGTTGCATGATATGGACGATAATGTCGCCAAGATCGACCAGAACCCATTCGCCGGTATCTTCGCCTTCAATACTGATGATGTCGCCACCGGATTCCTTGACCTTGTCACGCACTGACGCAGCCAGTGCTTTTGTCTGACGGTTGGAATTACCCGATGCAATGACGATCCGTTCAAAAAGGCTCGTCAGATTGCAGGTATCGAAAAGGGCGATATCCACCGCTTTCACGTCTTCAAGAGCGTCAATGACCAGAGTCTGTAATTTTTCTATTTCCATTTAATTTTTGTATAAATTGTTTTCTTTAATGTATTTCAGAACCTGTTCCGGTACCAATGTAACCGGACTTTGTCCGTTCTGCAATGCTGTTCTGATTTCGGTCGCTGATGCGTTGACTTGTACATCGCGGGCGAGACAGGTTAGACCATATGGTGACGATTTAATTCTGTCAGGTTCGGCAAATCGTTTCGAAAATTCATCTGCAATGGCTTTCGGAATCAATGTCAATGAATTGGAAAGGCCCGGTCGCGCCGATACCGCAATATGCGTCAATGTAAAGAGTTGCCGCCAGTTGTGCCAGGTGTCGAGTCTTAACAGCTGATCCGCTCCCATAATGAAAACCAGTGGTGTTTCGTCGCCGACTTCCTTGCGGATAGACTTCAAGGTATCGATAGTATAGGTGGCACCTGGACGGTCAATTTCCTGTGTATCGATGGTGACCGACTGGTCAAGCGGTTCGAAAGCGAGCCTTAGCATATCGACCCGTTGTTCCGGCGTTGCGTTCAACAGGGGTTTCTGCCAGGGATTGCCTGCCGGTATCAGGCGCAGTTCATTCGTTTTGAACAGATTGCAAAAATGTTTGCCAAGCTCGACATGGCCGATATGAACCGGATCGAAGCTGCCTCCCAGAAGAATAATGCATCGTCTCGTCACATCGACTCCATTTAAGCTTGAGCCGCCTGCCCGATACCATTTTCAGCAACGGGCAAACGACGTAGTGAACATATCAGCTCATGACATAATGATGATCATGAACTTGTCTGATACGGTTTCAAAGCGCGCCATCCAATATCGTGTCGGTATTGTACGCCGTCAAAATGAATGGATTCAACCGCTTCATAGGCTGTTTTCTGGGCCATGCGCATGGTATCGGCCAGGCCGACGACACACAAGACACGGCCGCCGGTCGTGACCGGTTTTCCTTCACTGTCCAGTTTTGTGCCGGCATGAAAAACTATCTGGTTTTCCGTTTCTTTCGGAATGCCGCTAATGACAGCGCCCTTGACCGGATTTTCCGGATAGCCTGCCGCCGCGAGGACAACGCCCAGAGCAATACGCCTGTCCCATTCGAGCTCGACTTTATCCAGCGTCCCGTTAACGGCATGTTCCATGACATAGACGAGATCGCTTTTCAGCCTCGACAGGATAGGTTGCGTTTCAGGATCGCCCATACGACAGTTGAATTCCAGCGTTTTCGGATTGCCGTCCTTGTCGATCATGAGACCGGCATACAGAAAGCCGGTAAACGGGATGCCGTCTTTTTTCATGCCGTTTATTGTCGGCGTGATGATTTCCCGAAGCACCCGGGCATGCAGGGCAGGCGTAACGATCGGCGCAGGTGAATAAGCACCCATACCACCGGTATTTGGACCCTCGTCGTTGTCCAGCAGACGCTTGTGATCCTGACTCGTTGCCAGCGGAAGAATGTTTTTTCCATCTACCAGAACGATGAAACTGGCTTCTTCCCCTTCAAGAAATTCCTCGATAACGACCCGGGCACCTGCATCCCCCAGCTTGTTGTCGGATAGCATCATGTCAACTGCGTCATGAGCTTGTTGCAAATTCATGGCGACAATGACCCCCTTGCCTGCGGCAAGGCCGTCTGCCTTGATGACAATAGGAGCGCCCTGTTCATCGATGTACCGATGTGCCGCGGCCAGATCGGAGAAAGTCTGGTATTTCGCGGTTGGAATACCATGCCGTTCCATGAACGACTTGGCAAAATCCTTGGAGCTTTCCAGTTGTGCGGCTTCTTTCGTCGGTCCGAAAATTTTCAGGTTTTTCGCTCTGAAAATATCGACTATGCCGGCAGCAAGCGGCGCTTCCGGTCCCACGACTGTTAACTGGACATCGTTTTGAATGGCAAATTCCGCCAGTTCATCAGGATGGGCGATATTGACATTTTCAAGACGTGTATCCAGTGCTGTCCCGCCATTTCCGGGGGCAACGTAGATTTTCTGGATTTTTACCGATTGGGCCAGTTTCCATGCCAGAGCATGCTCCCTGCCTCCAGAACCGATCACAAGAATTTTCATTGAGCGAGTGTTTCCTTGGCTGTTGATCAAGCAGTTTATACAGACGTTCTACAGATTTTTATTCTTCGTCGATGATGGCGTTTGTATAGACGTCCTGTACGTCGTCAAGATTTTCCAGAGCATCCAGCAGCTTCTGCATTTTTTCAGCATCCGTACCGGTAAATTCGGTTTCCGTGTCTGGTTTCATGACAATTTCCGCCATTTCGGGTGTGAAACCGGCTTTTTCCAGAGCGTCCTTGATTTGTGCAAAATCATTAGGTGCACAAATGACTTCGAACCCGCCTTCATCATCGCTGATGATGTCTTCCGCGCCGGCTTCGAGAGCTGCTTCCATCAGTTTGTCTTCATCGGTACCGGGAGCGAAAAACAGCTGGCCGCAATGTTTGAACATGAAAGAAACCGACCCTTCGGTCCCCATGTTGCCACCGAATTTGGAAAAAGCGTGACGCACTTCGGAAACGGTTCTGACCCGGTTGTCGGTCAGACAGTCAACAATGATGGCAGCACCATTGATGCCGTAACCTTCGTAACGGATTTCTTCATAATTGACGCCGTCCAGCGTTCCGGTACCACGGGCAATGGCGCGCTGTACGTTTTCTTTCGGCATATTGGCTGCAGTCGCTTTTTCAGCGGCAAGACGCAAGCGTGGGTTGCTGTTGATGTCGCCACCGCCCATTCTGGCTGCCACGGTAATTTCCTTGATCAACCGGGTCCAGATTTTTCCGCGTTTTGCGTCGGTAGCGGCTTTTTTATGTTTAATATTGGCCCATTTGCTATGTCCAGACATCTTTTTCTTTCTGTGAAAAGTTAGCTAATTCGACGCTGAATTTTATCATACTGTAACAGACTGAAAAATCGCGTTATTCATCTCTTTGTGCAAATTTGTGCGGAATTATTGAACAATTCACATGGTTTTGAATGAAATGGCGTTTTCAAATGCTGACGAACGTGGCATTCTCGGACAATCACTGGAGGTGAATCAATAACCGGATTTTGTTGAATAAATTGAAAATGGAACACTATCCCAGACTGATCGGCGACGTCGGCGGTACGAATGCACGTTTTGCAATTGAAACGGCGGCAGGGTGCTTTGAGGCGTCGGCCATCTATGCCAATAAAAATTTTGCCGGTTTTGCCGATGCTCTTCGTTATTACCTGTCACAGGAAAAAGCGGTTTCGGCCGGCTCGGGAAAACTGAAATACGCAGCTGTTGCCATTGCCAATCCGATTGACGGCGACTGGATCAAAATGACCAATTCGGACTGGGCTTTTTCAATAGAGAGTGTCAGGGCTGAATTCGGCTTTGAGGTTTTCCTTATGGTCAATGATTTTACGGCGCTGGCCATGGCGCTGCCTTCATTGCCACTGGCCTGTACGAAACAATGCGGTGGAAAAACAGCAAAAGAAGGAAGGGCCATTGGCCTGATCGGCGCCGGTACCGGTTTGGGGGTGTCGGGACTGATCCCGGCACAAGACGTCTGGATTCCTCTTGAGGCAGAAGGGGGGCATGTTTCTTTTTCACCTTTTGACGAGCTTGAAATCGACATCCTTGAACTCGCCAGAAAGAAATACAGGCATGTCTCCGCAGAACGTTTTCTCTCGGGAAAGGGGCTTGAGTTCCTGTATGAATTGCTGTCGGAAATAAAAGAAGGACAAAAACGTTCATTGCCCGCAAGTGACATCATTGAACGTGCCTCGAATGAAAAAAACGGTTTGTATGATCAGGTTATAGATGTCTTTTGCAAAATGTTCGGGACCGTGTCGGGCAATCTGGCGTTGACGCTGGGTGCAAAAGGCGGCATTTATATTGGCGGCGGCATCATTCCACGATTGGGTGAGCGTTTCTTCGTTTCCGGTTTCCGGAAACGTTTTGAGGACAAGGGCCGTTTTTCCGGTTATCTGGCAGAGATTCCGGTTTTTGTCATTACCGATACCTTCGCCGCTTTCGGGGGTGTCTCACTGCTTTTGAACAATTACCTGAAACGCAACTCGGTTGTGTAAGCAAAGCACCTTGTCATTTAAGGCCTTTTGGAAGGGGAAAACTCAAATTTTCCTGAAGGCCTTCCTGTTCGGTGATTGAATTCCCTCCATGTTGCCGCAACAGGGAAATCACTTCCTGAACCAGTATTTCAGGCGCTGAAGCGCCCGCAGTGATACCGATACAATCGTGTCCTTTCAGCCATGCCACATCGATCTGGCTGGCATTGTCCACCATATATGCCAGGGCGCCATTTTTTTCCGCAATTTCGCGCAAGCGGTTGGAATTCGAACTGTTGCGGCTGCCGACGACAATGATCAGTGAAGCTTTTTCAGCAAGTCGCTTGACAGCCTCCTGGCGATTGGTCGTCGCGTAACAGATATCGGCCTGTTTGGGCTCTGCAATGGACGGGAATCTGGTTTTCAGTTGCTGGATGATTTCAGCCGTGTCGTCGACAGACAAAGTCGTCTGGGAGACGTAGGCCAGTGCATCGGGATTGTTGACTTTCAATTGTTCGATTTCACTGTAGCCATCAACCAGATACATTCCTGTATCGGCTTGCCCCATCGTCCCTTCCACCTCAGGATGTCCCTTATGTCCGATGACGATAATTTCACGGCCATTCCTGCGGTTTTTTGCGACCTCGACGTGTACTTTGGTGACGAGTGGACAAGTGGCATCGAATAGCTTCAGATCACGGGTTTCTGCGTCTTTTCTGATCGCCTGCGATACACCATGCGCAGAGAAAATGAGGACGCTACCTGACGGAACTTCATCCAGTTCCTCGATGAATATGGCTCCCATCCCTTTCAGTCGATTGACGACGTGGGTATTGTGAACGATCTCATGGCGGACATAAACAGGTTTTCCGAAGAGTTCAAGTGCCCGTTCCACCGTTTCGATGGCGCGCTTGACGCCAGCGCAAAAACCTCTGGGTTGTGCCAATATCAGTTGCATAGTCAGGTAATCGTCAAAAAAGACAGAGTATAAATATAATTTTTTTGTTAATCAGGCCGGTTTGAAATAAAATTTCCAAAATTCAATAAAAAAACCGATGAACACAATTAGACAAGGTTAACACATAAGATTATGGCTATCACTGACTGGCCCACACATGACAGACCTCGTGAACGATTGATCAAGGGCGGTCCCCAGTATCTTTCCGACGCCGAGCTGCTGGCTATTTTTCTGAGAACGGGAACGAGTGGCAAGAGCGCCGTCGATCTGGGCAGGGAAATCATGATGCATTTCGGATCACTCTCAAAACTGTTTTCAGCCCAGCTGAACGATTTTTCGGATCTGAACGGGATCGGACCTGCCAAATTCGCCCAATTGCAGGCGATTGTAGAACTCGCCAGACGCCTGTTGGCGGAAGATTTGCAAAACGGGGTATCCCTGTCTTCTTCGGACAAGGTGATGAATTATCTCCAGCTTTATTTCAGCCGCCTGACCCATGAATCGTTTGTCGTATTGTATCTCGATATCAAAAACAAATTGATCGAATGCCGGGAAATGTTCAAGGGGACGTTATCGCAAACGAGTGTTTATCCCCGTGAAGTGGTCAAGGCGGCTCTGGCAAACAATGCGGCCAGTGTCATACTGGCTCACAATCATCCTTCCGGAAAAGCGGACCCCAGCAATGCCGACAAAACGCTGACGCATGCATTGAAACAGGCGCTGGGGCTCGTTGACATCCGGGTACTGGATCACATCATTGTTGCAGGTAAAAATACCTACTCTTTTGCCGAATATGGTTTTTTGTGATCGAAAAAGAATATAAACCGTGAATAATAAAAAAGCAGCGTTAACGCTGCTTTTTTATTATCGGGATCAGGCTGATATGAGCTCGATGTCGAAGATCAGTTCGGCATTGGGGGGAATGATATTGCCGAAACCTGCAGGACCGTAAGCGAGCTTTGGCGGTATGTGCAATGTCCGTCTGCCGCCCACTTTCATGCCTTTGAGACCATGATCCCAGCCCGGGATGACGTAGGAAACGCCAATGGGAAATGTGAAGGGCTCGTTCCGTTCCCGGCTGCAGTCGAATTTTTTGCCCGGTGTTCCATCCGGATTTTTCAACCAGCCGGTGTAATGAACTTTTACGAATGAAGAACCTTTACCCGCTTCGGTTCCGGTACCAACAACTTCGTCCCGATATTGAAGGCCTGAAGGAAGGGTAATGAGAATCGTCATCTTTTACCTCGCATAATATCCAGTTAAAAAACGTTCAGTTAATGTTAAATAGTACCATCAAGCGTAAATTATGTCAGAATGGAAAATCAGTTTGTCTCTTATCTTTTATTAAAAAATTTGAATAAATTATTATGGCAATTGGACTGATCATCATCGGTGATGAAATCATGTCGGGAAAAAGAAGCGACCAGCATTTCCCGAATGTGGTGCAAATTCTGAAGGAACGCGGTTTGCAGCTGGACTGGGCAAGATACATCGGAGATGATCCTGATCGGATCGTTTCTGTTTTGAAAGAGTCTTTTGCCACTTCCGATATCGTTTTCTGCTGTGGAGGTATCGGTTCCACTCCCGATGACCATACAAGACGATGTGTTTCCATCGCCGTCGGCAAGCCTCTTGAATTGCATCCTGAAGCGAAAATAAAGATTTATGAACGGATTGCAGAGACAGCCAATGACCCCGGGCATATCGATTACGCTTCTCCGGACAACATCAGGCGGCTCCAGATGGGGGAATATCCTGCCGGTTCGGAAATCCTGCCCAATCCGGTCAATCGCATTCCGGGCTTTTCCTATGGAACCCATTATTTCGTTCCCGGTTTTCCGCAGATGGCGAAAGCCATGATTGAATGGGCACTTGATACCTATCACCAGTCGCTGTTCCACCAGACGGAATATGCCGAAAAATCGGTTGTGGTATATGGTGCAGTCGAAGCGAAAATGACGCCGCTGATGGAAAAAATTGAAGGCCTGTTCCCGGCGATCAAGGTTTTCAGTCTGCCGCATATGGGAAACACCAGACTGAGCAATTATGTCGAACTGGGCGTGAAGGGGCATCCCGAAAAACTGGATGAGGCGTTTTCCATGCTGGTAAAGGGGCTTGACGGGATTGGTGCGAAGTATCAACTGGGCGACAAATAGAAAAGTTGCACTGAATGAATGCATGAATAAGCGATATAATGCACCGCTATGGTGCAATCATCGGAGGATTCAGCCTGAAGCGTTTCTGACATTCGCCAGTATGCGTAAATTCCGGTTTTGAAAAAATCTGGCACGGAATATGCTTGTAATAGTACCGGTTCATTACAGAACACCTGATTGTAAAAGAACAGTAAAGCCACGACTAATAAGGATTATTTAGGAGAAATGTATGTCCAGGAGTGCAGAAGACGTCTTGAAGATGATTGAGGAAAACGAAATCAGATTCATCGATTTCCGTTTTACCGATACAAGAGGCAAGGAAATGCATGTCAGTGTACCTGTGTCCAGTTTCGATTTGGACAAATTTGAGGAAGGACATGCATTTGACGGTTCTTCAATGGCCGGGTGGAAAGGCATTGAAGCTTCCGATATGTTGCTGATTCCCGATCCGGCCACTGCCCAACTGGATCCGTTTATGGAAGACCCGACCCTTTTCATGCAGTGCGACGTGATCGAACCGTCCGACGGCAAGGGTTATGACCGTGATCCACGTTCGATCGCGAAACGGGCGGAAGCGCATCTGAGATCGTCCGGATTGGGCGACGTCGCTTTTTTCGGGCCTGAACCGGAATTCTTCATTTTTGACAGTGTTCGCTGGAATAACGATATGTCGGGCTGTTTCTTCAAGATCGATTCGGAAGAGGGCTCCTGGTCAACCGGTCTCAAAATCGAAGGCGGCAATACCGGTCACCGTCCGGCAGTCAAGGGCGGTTATTTCCCGGTTCCTCCAATTGACAGTTTTCAGGACATGCGTTCTGAAATGTGTACCCTGATGGAACGCATGGGCATTCCTGTCGAAGTCCATCATCACGAAGTGGCAGGCGCAGGCCAGAATGAAATCGGTACACGTTTCTCGACACTGGTCGAACGTGCCGACTGGACCCAGAACATGAAATACATCATCTGGAATGTCGCCCATACTTACGGCAAGACTGCAACGTTTATGCCGAAGCCGATCATGGGGGATAACGGTTCCGGCATGCACGTTCACCAGTCCGTGTGGAAAGACGGCAAAAACCTGTTTGCCGGTGACGGCTACGCAGGCCTGTCCGATTTTGCCCTGTATTACATCGGCGGCATCATCAAGCATGCACGTGCATTGAACGCCATTACCAACCCGGGTACCAACTCCTACAAACGTCTGGTTCCGGGTTTTGAAGCACCGGTCAAGCTCGCTTATTCGGCCCGTAACCGTTCGGCCTCGATCCGTATTCCGCATGTTGCCAATCCTAAAGGCCGTCGCGTTGAAGCGCGTTTCCCGGACCCGCTGGCCAATCCGTACCTGTGTTTCGCAGCATTGTTGATGGCCGGTCTGGACGGTGTGCAGAACAAGATCCATCCAGGTGAAGCAGCATCGAAAGACCTGTACCATCTGCCACCTGAAGAAGATGCCCTGATCCCGACCGTTTGTTCCTCTCTGGAACAGGCGCTGGAAGCGCTGGACGCGGATCGTGAATTTTTGACACGCGGCGGCGTTTTCAGCAATGTGATGATCGACGCCTATATCGAACTGAAAATGCAGGAAGTCCAACGTTTCCGGATGGCGCCTCATCCGGTTGAATACGATATGTATTATTCACTGTAAGGTGAATCAAACAGTGTAAGAAGAGGCGAAGATGGAAACGTTTTCGCCTTTTTTTCACTCGGTATCAAGTTGGACAAAACCGGGATTTGCCATGATGGATTCCTTGAAAGGACTGGATTTACTGGCTTCTGCCGTTCTGATTCTGGATCGGAGCGGAGTAATCGTTTATGTCAATCCGGCAGCAGAAGACTTGTTCGAAAGTTCTTCGAAGGTATTGCTTTTTCAAAGTCTGAAACAGGTTTTTCCAAATGGCGATGTACTGGAGCCGCTTTTCGAACAGGTTGTTTCACACGATTGCCTCGAGGTAAGGCAGGAACTGGTGCTGGAAAGGATCGGCAGGCCAGCATTGCACGTTCATTGCATCGTCAAGCCGGTTGATTTGCCAGAAGCGCCTGTCCTGATAGAGCTTCGTGAGAATATTGCACAGATCCGTCAGGAAAGGGAGAACCGGCTTGTCGACCAGACTCAGGCGAACAAGGAGCTTGTCCGCAATCTGGCTCATGAGATCAAGAACCCGCTTGGCGGCATCCGCGGGGCGGCACAACTTCTTGAAATGGAATTGCCTGGCCGGGAATTGAAAGACCTCCGCGAATATACTCAGGTTATTGTCAAGGAAACGGAAAGATTGCAAAAGCTGGTCGACAGGCTGTTGGTGCCGCACCGCCGTCCGCATATCGAAAACAATATCAATATTCATGAAGTGTGTGAACGGGTACGCAGCCTCATATTGGCAGAACATCCGAAGGGGTTGAAAATCAGGCGGGATTACGACTTGTCGATTCCCGAGATTACAGGCGATAAAGAGCAGTTGATTCAGGCAGTCCTGAATATCGTACAGAATGCGGCAAATGTCCTGACGGACAGGATCAGGCAGGGCAACGCGGAACTGGTTTTCAAAACGCGTGTTTCACGACAGGTAACGCTTGCCAGGGTTCGTTATAAACTGGCACTGAACTTGCATATTATCGATAACGGGCCCGGTATACCTGATGACCTCATCGAGAAGATTTTCAATCCTCTGGTGTCAGGAACGGAAGGGGGAAGCGGTCTGGGCCTGACCTTGTCACAAACGCTGATCCAGCAGCATGGCGGGATTATCGAATGTGAAAGCGTTCCGGGGCATACCGAGTTTCTGATCAGGCTGCCTTTGGTCAGGGCGTAAGCCTTTTCATTGAACATGATTTAATGGGAGAAATGATGAGATCAGTCTGGATTGCAGATGACGACGATTCCATTCGCTGGGTGCTGGAAAAAGCGTTTTCGCGTGAAAATATCCCGTTGAGAACCTTTTCCAGTGCTGACGATGTTTTGGCAGCGCTTGAAGAAGAAATCCCTCAGGTACTGGTGTCCGACATTCGCATGCCGGGAACATCCGGCCTTCATCTGCTGGAAGCGGCCAGGGCTCGTTTCCCTCAATTGCCCATCATTATCATGACCGCCTATTCCGACCTCGATTCGGCTGTTTCCGCATTTCAGGGTGGTGCTTTCGAGTATCTGGCAAAACCTTTCGATCTCAATAAGGCAGTCGATCTCATTAAACGGGCCATGCAGGAGAATGAACAGGAAACGGTTACTGAAAAACCGGTTGAACGGGTGAGTGAAATTATCGGTCAGGCTCCGGCGATGCAGGAGCTTTTCCGATCCATCGGTAAATTGTCCCATTCCAATGCGACTGTGCTGGTGACAGGCGAATCCGGTACGGGCAAGGAACTGGTTGCCCGGGCGCTTCACCGGCACAGTCCGCGGGCGTCACAGCCTTTTGTGGCACTGAATATGGCAGCCATTCCAAAAGACTTGCTTGAATCGGAATTGTTCGGGCATGAGAAAGGTGCGTTTACCGGTGCGCAGGTCATGCGGCGAGGCCGTTTTGAACAGGCTGAAGGCGGGACGCTTTTTCTCGACGAAATAGGTGATATGCCGCTCGATATGCAGACGAGGCTGCTCCGGGTTTTATCCGATGGCCATTTTTATCGCGTAGGAGGCAACCAGTCGGTCAGGGCGAATGTCCGGGTCGTCGCCGCCACGCATCAGAATCTGGAAAGGCTCGTCCGGGAAGGCTCATTCCGGGAAGACCTGTTTCATCGTCTGAACGTCATTCGCCTGAGATTGCCCAGCCTTCGTGAACGGGCGGAGGATATTGCAGTATTGGCAAAACATTTCTTGAAACTGAGTGCAAAACAGCTCGATGTTCCTTCCAAACGCCTGTCTAAAGAAGCGACGGCATTTCTGGAAAAGTGTTATTTTTCCGGGAACGTCCGGCAATTGGAAAATGTCTGTTACTGGCTGACGGTAATGATTCCGGGGCAGACGATAGAAGCCAAGGATTTGCCGGTTGAACTGCTGGAATCCGATGAAACGGCGAATGATTATGTCGAGGCGGCAAAACATCTTTCCGGAAGAAGTGAATCAGACACCCATGTTCCTGTCCCTGTAAAAACTGCTGACGACTCCGTTCCTGCATCATGGGAAAAACGGCTTGAAGAGACCGTCAGAAAAATGCTGGCAGACGGAAAAGGTGAGCTGATGGACGAACTGGGTTCTTCGTTCGAGAAAATACTTATCAAAACAGCCTTGTCTTATACCCGGGGACGCAAAAACGAGGCGGCAGTTTTATTGGGTATAGGCCGCAATACGATTACCCGGAAAATTGCCGAGCTGGGACTTGACGATGATGCCGCTTCACAGCATTGATTCATCAGCCCTATAAGAATGCACTTCATTTGAATTGATTTTAATTCAAAGATCGTCGAAGTTAGCCTGAATTAGGCGCTTTTTACAAAAAAATCTTTGACAAGAAGGCCGTATTCGCTTACATTTTTGGCTGGTCCTTAAAACGAACGGGTTAATTGGCAATGACGCAAACAAAGCACTCTTTTTTTCAGAAATTCTGTGCTTCTGCCGGGATGGCAGCGTTATTGTTTGGATTTGCCCAGTCTTCTGCTCTGGCGCAGGAAACGATGCCGGATTCCGACACATCCGCACCTGCCATGCAGCGTATCCACAGTTTTACCCACAAAGCCACCGAACTGGCCATGACGGCCATGACCCTGATCGGTTCGCACTATAAGTATGGCGGCAATACTCCGGAAACAGGAATCGATTGCAGCGGTCTTGTGCGTTATGTATTCAAGGAAGCATGGGGCGCGACTGTGCCACGTACTTCACTGGAACTCAGCAGGGCGGGTGAGGAAGTGTCCCAGGCCGATCTCCAGCCCGGTGATCTGGTTTTTTACAATACCAGACGCCGCAGTTATTCCCATGTCGGCATTTATCTGGGAGACAACAAGTTTATTCATGCCCCGTCATCCGGCAAAAAAGTCCGTATCGACAATATGGACATGGCTTACTGGAAATCCCGTTTCAACGGCGCACGCCGCATCACCAATCCGGAAGACAGACAGAAAATCGAATCCGAAAAAGAACAGATTCTTCAGGCCTTCCGCGACGAAAGCGAATAATTCGGCTTCTCTTCCTTTTCTATTTTCCTGTTACGATATCCCTGGCAATCGCTTCGGCGACTTCAATGCCGTCTACTGCCGAGGACAGAATACCTCCGGCATAACCTGCACCTTCTCCGGCAGGATACAGGCCTTTGATGTTGATGCTTTGCAGATTGTCGCGGTTACGGACGATTTTGACGGGTGAAGATGTCCGGGTTTCCGTTCCGGTCAGGACAGCATCATGCAATGAAAATCCGGGGATTGAACGGTCAAAGGCCGGAATGGCTTCACGCAGGGCGGTAATGGCAAATTCTGGCAGTGCATCGGCGAGATTGCATGGTGTGACGCCGGGTGTATAGGAGGGAACAACCGAGCCAAGTGTTGTTGACGGTTTATTCTTCAGAAAATCGCCGACGAGTTGACAAGGTGCATTGTAATTGGAACCGCCCAGCTCGAATGCTTTTTGTTCCAGTTCCCTCTGAAGGGCAATTCCACCCATCGGACCATGCGGATAATCGTCAGGCGAAATGTCGACCACAATCGCTGCATTGGCGTTTCTTTCATTCCGGGAATACTGGCTCATGCCATTGGTCACGAGCCTTCCCGGTTCGGAAGCCGCTGCGACAACTGTGCCTCCCGGACACATGCAGAAACTGTACACTGTCCGGCCGTTTTTACAGTGATGGGCCAGTTTGTAATCGGCCGAGCCTAAAAGCGGATTACCTGCACTGGGACCGAGCCGGCATTCGTCTATCATGGATTGCGGGTGTTCGATACGAAAGCCGACGGAAAATGGTTTGGCCTCCATCGCGACACCACGCTTGTAAAGCATTTCAAACGTGTCTCGTGCGCTATGTCCAATGGCGAAGATGACATGGCTGGAATGAAACGTTTTGCCATTCTGTAAAACAATGCCCTGAATCTGCCCGTTTTCAATGATCAGGTCATCGACCCGGCTTTCATAGTGATACTCGCCTCCCCGTGAAATGATTTCCTCACGCATTTCTTCAATGATCCTGACGAGCTTGAATGTTCCGATATGCGGTTTGCCGATATAGAGAATTTCTTCGGGACCGCCAGCCTTGACCAGTTCGGTCAGTACCTTCCTGCCGTAGTGTTTGGGGTCACGAATCTGGGTGTGCAATTTTCCATCCGAAAAAGTACCTGCACCGCCTTCACCGAACTGGACATTCGATTCAGGGTTCAACTGGCGTTCACGCCAGAAACCAAACGTGTCTCTGGTACGTTCCCGGACGTTCTTGCCCCGTTCGATAATGATGGGTTTGAATCCGCTCTGTGCGAGGATCAATGCCGCAAAAAGTCCGCATGGGCCGCAGCCGACAACGATGGGACGCTGAAACGGTTTGTCTGGCGCGTGAGCGACGAATTTGTAATCCATGTCAGGCGCTTTGCGGATATGCGGATGGCCGTCAAAACGTTTGAGAAGCGAAGCTTCGTTAGCGACTTCTGCATCGGCCGTATAGGAAAAGACAATCGCGGTTTTTTTGCGGGCATCGTAATTTCTGCGATAAACAGTAAAGCCGTTCAGTTCTTCTTCAGAGATAAAAAGGCGCTCAAGGATGGCTTTTTTCAGATCATCTTCATTATGATCGATCGGCAATCTGATTTCGGTTAATCGCAGCATGGGGAGTCACAAGCGGAAATGGCGTTAAAAATCAGGGAAAAAGCCTGATTTGTTTCAGGACGTATTGTACATTGCTTCACTGGCATAAATGAAATATGTCATGAGGGCATGCGTGTCCATTGAACAGTAAAGTACAAAAAAACCTTCCCCGAAGGGAAGGTTGAAAGTGACGAAGGAAATGTCGAAAAGATTATTTCGTTGTTGCTGTTGGAGCCGGAGTGGCAGGTGGTGCAGCGGGTGGTGTTGCCTCGTCAGAATTTTCCAGATCCTGCAGTGCCGCAGAATACTGGTCTGTTATGCTTTTTGGTGTTACCGCCCACGATGGTTTTCTGACCGCATAGAAAATGAACGGTGGAACGCCTGTGATAATCAGTCCCGCGACCAGAATCCCGATGTATTCCAGTATTGGCATATTGCTGAACTGGGAAGGAGGTATGAAACCGAAAATAATGGCGACAATGGTGGAAGCCAGACCCAGATAACACCAGAAGTGCAATCCTTTAAGGACGAATCCCCGTTTGACATTCGGCTGTGTTTTTCTGAGTTTCATAGCCGACATGAACATGAAAACGTAGATGGTCAGATACATCAGGACAGCCATGGCGGAAATCATCCAGAAAGCATCGGATACATTGTCAACGAAGATATAAATCGTTGAGAGCAGGGTAACCAGAATGGCCTGCAGGATCAGGATGTTTGATTGAACCCCGTTTTTGTTGACCTTTTGCAGGACAGGAGGGAAACAACCTGATTTACCCACAAACAGCAAACCTTTGGATGGGCCGGCTGTCCAGGTCAAGACACCGCCCAGCGCGCCGATGATCAGCAATGCCCCCATGATCGGAGTGATCCATGCTATATGGAAAGCGTCGAAGAAGGCGGCATAA
>JAHYZB010000054.1:37903-50897 GCA_019424645.1 Oxalobacter formigenes | reverse complement strand
CCTGAATGACGCCTGCGGTCAGACTGGTTGAATCGGCTGGAACGACCAGAGAGATCGCAATGGTTGGCGGAATGAAGATCACGACGATCATAATACAGGCCAGCAAAATGGCTTTCGGCATTTGCTTTTCAGGATTTTTCAGGTCGCGGGCATGAATGGCATTCATTTCAATACCGGCGTATGCCAGGAAGTTGCTGACGATCAGAACTAGACCTGTGATACTTCCAAGAATGAGCTGCCATGGAGTTTCATGCAGACGATGGCTTGTAATGGCCTGCGCGTGTTCATGAAAAACGGAAGGGATCAGGGCACTCCATGTCAGGGGAGCGGCCGAAGGATTGCCCATTGCCAGCCAGATAATGCCAAGGATGATCAGTGCGGCAGCGGGCAGGGCTGTACCCAGCAACATGAACCATTTGGAAAAGTTGGCCAGTGTATCCATGCCTCGCATCGCCAGAAATGTCGATGCCCAGTAAAAGACGATAATAACGATACAGGTAAACAGACCGTTATTGGCCAGTTCCGGGTTGAACATATAAGCCAGTGTACTGGCGGCAAAACCCAGCACGGACGGATACCAGACAACGACCTCAATCCAGAGGAACCAGATCGCGAAAAATCCGAGACGATCTCCGTAAGCCTGCTTGACCCAGCCGTAAATGCCACCGTTCCAGCCGGTACCCAGTTCGGATGCGACCAGGGCGACAGGAATGAAGAACAGGACGGCAGGAATCAGAAACAGCATGATGGAACCAAGACCGTAAACAGCCATGGCCGGAAGCGAACGAATACTTGCCACGGCGGCGACCATCATGAACGAGATGGTCAGCCATGATATATAAGTACGCGCTTTTGTATTGGTAGTGGTAGCCATAAATACCTCTTCTTTGAAAAACGGACTTCCAGAGAGGGAAGTCCGGAGATTGCTTTATCATTTGTTGAGAAGACTCCAACCCAATTTTTTGCTCAGGAAAGCCCCCACTTTCTGTCCTTTTACACTGTTTCCGAAGACATCCAGGGGAGGTGCGAAAACCGCTAATGCGCAGACACCGGGGACAATAGCCAGAATGCCGCCACCTACGCCGCTCTTGCCAGGCAAGCCCGTGTTGTAAAGCCAGGTGCCTGTATTGTCGTAAAGACCGTTCATTGCCATTTCAGCCAGGATCGGCTGGACATTTTCACGGCTGATGACCTGTTTTTTCGTGACCGGATTGACACCATGATTGGCAATCGTTCCGCCCATAATGGCCAGATCCCGGCAGGTGATCGATACCGAGCACTGGCGTGTATAGACGTCACACGCCTGATCCGGATCAGTGAACATTTTTCCGCTATTTTTCAACAGCCATGAAATACCACGGTTATGTGCGTTCGTGTCCGATTCGGATTTGTAGACTTCGTCATTGACGGTCAGATCACGGCCTGCAAACAGGCTGTAGGTGCTGATGATCTGGTTCCAGCGGTCGTCAGCCGATTTGGCATTCAGCAGGCTGACTGTAGCGATGGCACCGGCATTATCGAATGGATTGCTCGGGTGTTCCTTGTGCAATTCGAGCGCAATGACCGAATTGAACGGTTCACCGGTCGCGTCTGAACCGATGGTGGCCAGAAATTTGTCCTTGCCGATTTCTTCCAGCACTTTCGCCAGTGTGAATACTTTCGAAATGGATTCGATCGCAAATTCATATTTCGTATCGCCGACTTCGAGTACCTGACCGTCAGGAAACGAGATGGCGATACCGAACAGATCGGAAGGGACGGATGCCAGATACGGAATGTAACTGGCGTTCGCTCCGCCCTTGTCTGAAGAGAAAGTCTGGTGAGCAGAGGTCATAAAGTCCAACACCTGTTTCCTTTGCTCCTGATATTGATTGACACTCATGTTTTTACCTTTTTATGAGAATGTTTTCGTTTATTTCCTCTGCGTTGCCAAAGGGGTGCCTATCGGCCGCTATGGTTGCCCATCTGGGCTTCCTTGCCGGTGAAGCCGTGTGGCTGATGGCTGTCGAAGAAGTCGATGGAGCGTTTGAAATCCTGGAGCAGCAATGACGCCATGTCAGCAGAAAAGCCCTGTTTCACCAGAATGCGCTGGACAATGATGTTGTCGGCATGCGGTGGCAGCGAGTAGGCAGGAACGAGCCAGCCGCGCGTTCTCAGATGGTCTGCCAGGTCGTACAGGGAATAATTGGTTTTTGCGCCACCTTTGATTTTCCATGTCAGTGCAGGAATGCCATCCTGTTCCTTGCCGCTGTGGAGCATCTCGAACGGACCGATCATTTGCAATCCTTCCGCCAGCATCTGCGCAGTCTTGTAACACTCGCCATGAATGCGCTGATAGCCTTCCTTGCCCAGACGCAGCAGGTTGTAGAACTGACAGATCACCTGACCGGCGGGACGCGAAAAGTTCAGGGCGAAAGTCGGCATGTCGCCACCCAGATAGTTGACGTGGAAAATCAGGCCTTCCGGCAGGTCTTTCGTTTCACGCCATACGACCCAGCCTACCCCAAGAGGAGCCAGACCGAATTTGTGGCCGGACGTGCTGATGGATTTCACGCGTGGCAGACGGAAGTCCCAAACCATGTCAGGAGCGCAGAACGGGGCGAGGAAGCCGCCGCTGGCACCGTCGACGTGAATGTCGATGTCCAGTCCTTTTTCAGCCTGCAGCTTGTCCAGTGCATCAGCCAGCGGCTTGACCGGTTCATACAGGCCGGTGAATGTCTGTCCCAATGTCGGAACAACCAGAATTGTGTTTTCATCGACCATGGACAGCATGTCTTCCGGTGTCATGACGTAATGGCCGTCAGCCATTGGCATTTCGCGGATTTCAACGTCCCAGTAGCGTGCAAATTTATGCCAGCAAACCTGTACAGGACCGCAAACCATGTTCGGTTTGTCCGTTGGCTTGCCTGC
Organism: Oxalobacter formigenes; assembly: GCA_019424645.1. Taxonomy (GTDB): domain Bacteria; phylum Pseudomonadota; class Gammaproteobacteria; order Burkholderiales; family Burkholderiaceae_D; genus Oxalobacter; species Oxalobacter formigenes_D. The sequence goes on along the minus strand of JAHYZB010000054.1, from coordinate 47,987 downwards.
CGCCTTGCGTTTTGCACGCCAGCGCCACAGGGCGGCCAGACCGCCGAGCATACAGGCTTCACTGGAACCGACGGTTGATGTGCCGATGGTCGTTGCCGAATCCGGTGCATTCCAGAGATCGGCCATCATGTGTACGCAATAGTTTTCGATAGCGGCCGTCTGGGGATATTCATCCTTGTCGATCATATTCTTGTCGATCGACAGATCCATCAACGCATGAAGTTCTTCTTCTTCAAAAGTCTGGCAAAAGGTTGCCAGGTTCTGGCGGGCATTGCCGTCCAGATACAATTCATCATGAACGACCTGATAAACGTCGTAAGCGTTTTGCTCGTCATTTGGAAAGGTCTTTTTATTGGCTGCCTGTGAGACGAACCTGGAGCCGAAGATCGGATCGTTGTGAGTCAGATCGTTATTGCTAAGATATGCCATTGAAGCCTCCGGTTTACTTGAGGGTTGATAACAGTTCGATCCATAAAGACACAAAGTCAATACGGGCGTTATTTGTTTTTCCGTATTTCTTATGCAGGGACTGAAGTTTTGTGAAATCAGCCTGAACTGGTATAGAAAAATGCCAAACGGAAAAATCGTGTAAACGAACGGATTTAATGTACCCTGAATGTTGTTTTATCCTTTGAGCTTCATTAAACGGAAAGGGATTAAACGGGTCAGCGTGCTTGGGAAAAAGAAAGGTCTTGTCAGAAAGTTTTCACCGGGAAAATTTCAGAATCCATTGAAAGGCATCGCATGAAAAACAGGCGAAAAGGGAAGGTTCGAAAGGCATAAAAAACGGAATGGTTTGCACCATTCCGTATAAATAGAGGAAGAGAAGGCAAAATCGGGATTAATGTCCGGTTGAATCCATGTCCTGTGCGGCTTCGAACAGGAACCAGATTCGTCTTTCCGTTTCATCGATCCAGTTTTCGATCAGGCTGGCGGTAGCGACATCTTCGAATTTGTCGCACACATCATGTGCCTTGCGCATGGAACCCAGCAGGCTCACGTTGTCGTCTTTCAGTTCGTTCAACATATCCAGCGGATCGACGAAAGGCTCATTGTTGTCGCGGATGCGCTGCAGTTTGGAGACTTCACCGATGGAATGCAGTGTGGTTGCACCCAGTTTTCTGACGCGTTCGGCTATATCGTCCGTCATGGCGAAAATCTGGTCGGCATGTTCATCGAACAGCAGGTGGTAATCACGGAAATGAGGGCCGCTCATGTGCCAGTGGAAATTCTTGGTTTTCATGTAAAGCGCGAACACATCGGCCAGCATGGGATTTAAAGCCTGCTGGATCTTGGTGATACCTTCCGCTGACAGGTCGGAAGGGGTGTTCAGACGGGAAACCGGATTCGATTTTTTCATGGAGGACCTCGATAGTTCAATTTTGTTGGCGGCCTTGCTACCTGTTGCGACGGACTGTTTCGTGGACATTTTCTTTCCAATCATAAAAGGTACATAACGTGTTTTGGTCTTGGAACGATCGTCGGCAGATGATGAGGGACTCATTTTTTCATTGTCCAGACCATCGTCGAACTGATCATTAGGATGAAAACATGTTACATCAAAAGAAACTTTCCTGCAGAAAGCTGAATTTTTAATGAAAGTGACAGGACAAACGCTCCCTGCAATTTCTTTCATTCTTCAATCTTAATGAGTGAATGAAATGCCGGTTTTGATCTCAGTCAGAGGCGAACTGATATTTATGGAAAGCAAAATAAAAGCCGGCGAAAAAGCCGGCTTTTATTTCGGGAACGTGCCAATCAATCTTCGCGGCGCATATGCGGGAACAGGATAACGTCGCGGATGTTCGGGGAATCGGTCAACAGCATGACCAGACGGTCGATACCGATGCCGCAGCCGCCAGCCGGAGGCATGCCGTATTCGAGGGCACGGATGTAATCGGAATCGTAGTACATCGCTTCTTCGTCACCGGCATCCTTGGCTTCCACCTGTTTCATGAAACGGGCAGACTGGTCTTCGGGATCGTTCAGTTCGGAGAACCCGTTGGCGATTTCGCGACCGACCATGAACAGCTCAAACCGTTCGGTAATGCCTTCGCGGGTATCGGATGCGCGTGCCAGAGGGGACACTTCAACAGGGTAATCGATAATGTAAGTCGGTTCCCAGAGTTTCGCTTCAGCCGTTTCTTCAAACAGGGCGAGCTGCAGTGCACCAACGCCAGCGGTCGGCAGGAGCTTGACACCGAATTTTTTGAGTTCGGTACGCAAAAAGTCGGCATCGTTCAATTGTTCGGATGTGTAATGTGGCGCGTATTTGGAAATCGCTTCCAAAATCGTGAAACGACGGAATGGTTTGGAGAAATCCAGTTCCTTGCCCTGATACGTGATGACAGAAGTGCCATAGGTATCAACGACAGCCTGACGGATAACCGTTTCGGTAAAGTCCATCAGCCACTTGTAATCGACGTAGGCGGCATAGAATTCCATCATCGTGAATTCGGGGTTATGACGCGGGGAAACACCTTCGTTACGGAAGTTGCGGTTCAGCTCAAACACCCGTTCGAAACCGCCGACCAGCAGGCGTTTCAGATACAGTTCCGGCGCAATACGCATGAACATCTGCATATCCAGGGCATTATGGTAGGTGATGAACGGTTTGGCCGCAGCGCCGCCGGGAATGGCGTGCAACATCGGCGTTTCGACTTCCATGAAGCCGTTGTCGCCCATGAATCGGCGAATGGATGCAATGGCAGCCGTTCTTGCCTTGAACGTTTTGCGCGTTTCCTCGCTCATGATCAGATCGACATAGCGCTGGCGGTATTTTAGTTCCTGATCGGACAGGCCGTGGAACTTGTCAGGCAATGGACGAACGGATTTGGTGATCAGACGCACTTCAGACACGCGAACGGAGAGTTCTCCCGTTTTGGTTTTGAACAGCGTACCGGTTGCACCAAGAATGTCACCGATATCGTAGCGTTTGAAGGCGTCGTGCGCTTCCTTGCCGGTGGCATCGTTGGAAAGGAAAAGCTGGATACGGCCGTTGGCCTGCAAACCGGACGAATCCTGCAATGTCGCGAAAGACGCTTTTCCCATGACCCGTTTTAACATCATACGACCCGCAACGCACACTTCGATTTTTGCCGCTTCCAGCGCTTCGTTATCCATTGCCTCGTATTGGGCATGAATGTCGTCAGCCTTGTTTTTCGGACGGAAATCGTTTGGATAAGCAACGCCCTGTTCACGAAGGGCGGCCAGTTTGGCGCGGCGTTCCGCCATAATGGAATTTTCATCCTGGGCGGGAGCCGCAGGTTCGTTGTTTTGTGTTTGCGTGGTCATGATGCGATGTGAGTTCTATCTATTTGGGAAAAAACATTCTTTAAAGTTCTTTATACACCCTGTTTGAGCGATTCGAGAATGAAATCGTCCAGATCGCCATCTAAAACGGCTTTGGTGTTGCCGGTTTCATGGCTGGTTCTCAAATCCTTGATGCGGGAGTTGTCCAGCACATAGGAGCGAATCTGGTGACCCCAGCCGACGTCAGTCTTGGAATCTTCGAGTTTCTGCTGTTCGCTCATGCGCTTGCGCAGTTCCAGCTCGAACAGGCGGGACTTCAGCATTTCCCATGCGTCGGCACGGTTGCGGTGCTGGCTTCGGTCGTTCTGGCACTGGACGACAATGCCGGTCGGGGCATGCGTCAGACGAACGGCAGAGTCTGTTTTGTTGATGTGCTGGCCACCCGCTCCGGAGGCGCGGTAGGTATCGACGCGAACGTCTGCCGGATTGATGTCGATTTCAATGGAATCATCGACTTCCGGATACACGAAAAGACTGCAGAATGACGTATGGCGACCGTTGGACGAATCGAAAGGCGATTTTCGGACAAGGCGGTGAACGCCGGTTTCCGTACGGAGATAGCCATAGGCGTAATCGCCCTCGACCTTGATCGTCGCGGTTTTGATACCGGCCACTTCACCGTCGGACTGTTCCAGAATCGTCGCATCAAAGCCCTTGCGTTCACAGTAGCGGAGGTACTGGCGGAGAATCATCGAAGCCCAGTCCTGCGCTTCGGTACCGCCTGCGCCGGCCTGAATGTCGATGAAACAGTTGCAAGGATCCATCGGATTGGAAAACATCCTGCGAAATTCGAGTTTTTCGATCTGGTCCTGCAGTTCAAGCGTGTCGTCGTCGACCGCTTTCAGGGTGTCGTCGTCCTGTTCTTCCTTCGCCATCTCAAAGAGTTCGGCGGCATCGTCAAGACCGGATTTGATCCGGGTGAGTGAAAGAACGACATTTTCAAGAGATTTTTTTTCCTTGCCGAGATCCTGTGCCTTTTTCGGATCGTTCCAGACGTCCGGGTCTTCCAGTTCGGCGTTTACCTGCTCAAGCTTGTCTGACTTGACAGCGAAGTCAAAGATACCCCCGTAAGGCAGCTTCACGTTCGGTCAGGTCGGAAATACGGTGGGAGATTGAATTGAGGCGTTCTGCTTCCATAATGATATGTAATGAAATCCTAAGTGCAAAAAAGAAATTATACCCGAGAGGAGTCAAACCGTTTCGGTTTTTGCCTTGTTTATCGCGTTAAAACCTTTCAAAATACATGATTTGACACACTTTTTTAACGGAATCAGGCTTGCATGACGAGGACAAGCCCGATCATGACCGTCAGGCTGATGACAATGGAAATGGAGAGCGTCAGGCTGGACAGGGCACCGTCACTCTGGCAGCGTTCGGTATAGATCGGCGCCAGCGACGTAACCGGCGCGAAAGCGACGACAGCTAGCACCTGCCTGACTTCAAGCGAAAAAGGCAGGAAAAAATAAAGCATTGCCGAAAATGCCGCACCGAAAAAGAGGCGCAAGCCCAGCACCCCGAACATGGTCCGGTATTTATCGGCACGGGAGCGGAACTCGAACATCATCCCGATCAGCAGGAGGGCAAAAAAACTGTTGGCGGCAGCAATGGGTTCGACAAGCGTGATCACCACGTCAGGTACGGGGATATTCAGCATGACCATCACCAGCATCAGCATGTAGGTATCAAAGGGGATCGAACTGACGAATTTTTTCAAAAGTGTACCAGCCGTCTGTTTTTCTTCCTGATTGGTTTGCAGGAAAGTCGACGTGAATGCGAACGAGCCGCCGGTCACCATAAAGGCATTACCGATATCGAAAAGGCAGGCAATGATCATCCCGCCGGGGCCGAAAAAGTTCTGGACAAAAGGCAGGGCAAAACAGCCGATATTGAACCCGCAGACATTGATCATCGAAAAGGCGCGCCTGTCCTTTTTCTGGTGGCGACTGATCAGAAAAACGAAAAGCATCGGAATAACGGCGCACAAAAAGCCGATCAGGATGATCATGAAAAGGGAGGTGTCCCGCCGGAACGTGCCGAAAGCATGGATGACCGTTGCCGGAAGCGTGACGTTCAGGAGAATGAACGCGATGATCTGGTGGTCTTTCGGATTCTTGAATACCAGTTTTTTAAGCACGTATCCCAGGATGATAATCAGGACAAACGAGAGTGCCTTGAGCAGGACGGTACCCATGAATGGCTTTCAGAATCCGCAAAATTGCCTATTGTAACTTTTCGGGAATGCGCAAACCAGTGCCGTTTGTTCGATGCACAGGTTTGTTGAAAAGCGACAGGATCAGATATCCAGTTCCGCAATGACCGGCGTATGGTCAGAAGGCTGCGTCCATTTGCGTGGAGCACGGTCGATCGTGCATGCCGTGCAATGCGGTGCCAACGCTTTGGACAGAAGGATATGGTCGATCCGCAATCCGCGGTTTTTCTGGAAAGCCAGCTGTCGGTAATCCCACCAGCTCCAGGATTTTTCAGCTTGTTCGAAAAGACGGAATGCGTCGATGAAATCGATATCTTCCAAGGCCCTGAAAGCGTCCCGTTCCGGTGGCGAGACCAGCACGTTGCCTTCCCATGCAACCGGGTCATAAACATCGCGGTCTTCCGGCGCGATATTGTAGTCACCCAAAAGTGCCAGATAAGGATACTTCTGGCATTCCTGTCCCAGCCATTCAGTCAGGGAACGCAACCAGTCGAGTTTGTATGAATACTTTTCAGACCCGACAGCCTGCCCGTTTGGAACGTAGGCACAGACGATACGGATATTGTCGACAGTCGCGGCAACGATGCGCTGTTGCTCATCCGGGAAAAGTGGATTGTTTTTGACGATATCCCTCGCCGGATTCCTTGAAAGAATGGCGACGCCGTTATAGGTTTTCTGTCCCGTAAAAGCCACCTGATAGCCGGCCGCCTCAATCTCCATAACGGGGAATTTGTCATCCGTCAGTTTCGTTTCCTGAAGGCACAGGACATCGACAGGGTTGTTTTCCAGCCACTGCAATACGTGCGGCAGGCGGACTTTGAGCGAGTTTACGTTCCAGGTGGCTATTTTCATATGAGTATTTTCAGGGAAGACAGATTTTTGATATTAGCATGTTAACCGGATGATGGATGGGACGATGCACTCGGAAAACACGGGAGGCATGCCGGGTGACATAGTTGCAAAAAAGATAAAAAACAGGCGAAACAGCATCTATCATCGAAAAGTATGACGGTTTTAATGAGGCCGTCAAATGGACGGGCTAAAATGACTGCCGATATGAGTAAAAATTCGAATGAAAGGTTCAGCACTCAATGGATAATGAAAACATGCCCTCTGCAAAAAAAGATGTTCCCGATTTTTCGCCGGATGCACTGAAAGGGGTTGGGGGATGGCTCGCATTCCTGATTATTATCCTGACGATCCTGAGTCCGGCCGCCAACATCGGGATGCTGGCGAAAAAGTTCCATGATATCGAAATGGAAGCACCGATCATGCTGCATATTTCGGCTTACGTTCAATATAAATGGTTCAGCTGGGGCGCCGTTCTGGTCGCTTCTGCCATCAGTATTGCCGCGGGATGTCTGCTCTGGAAAAAACACGACTGGAAATCGGTACGTTACACGATTAGTGCGTTATGGCTGATCGGCCCTTTTTCCGTTGTATTGGTCGGATTGTATTTTTACATGAGTTTCGGAACCGATATGATGGTCGGTTTTATAAAAGACATGTTGGGTACTTTTACGAAATCCGTGTTCTGGGCCATCGTCTGGACGGCTTATCTTCTCAAATCGAAACGCGTCAAAAATACTTACCGCCGCCAGCACGGATAAAAGTGATCTGTATTTGTGCCAGTCCGCAGACAATAAAACCTGTTGCTTTATCGTTAAAAAAAGCAGGAACCAGATCCCGTTTTCAGGGAGCAATCCATCTCCCGGGTTTTACATTATCGTGATGACGATAAAACTGACGGTACTGATGAGCACCCACAATATCACCCCGAACAGGATCGCCTTGACGCCCACTTTTTTGATCACGTCGACGGACAGGTCGGTACCTATCAGGAAGAGGGTGACGGCAAAGCCGGTTTTGGCGACCATCAGGATATTTTCCACCAGCAGTTGCGGTAATGGCAGGAATGTATTGGCGAGCATTGCCAGCGCGAAGAACAGGATGAACCAGGGCTTGTAGACCTTGTCGGTTTTCTGTTTGAAGAAAAGCGATGTCACGACGGCAACCGGAATGATCCAGAGCGCCCGGGTCAGCTTGACGGTAGTGGCGACTTTCAGCGCTTCTTCCCCATAGGCGGCGCCTGCCCCGACGACGGAGGAGACGTCATGAATGGCAATCGCCGCCCATGTCCCGAATTGCGTCTGGGACAGTCCGAAGTGATGGCCCAGTATCGGGAAGATGAACAGGGCGATGGCGTTCAGGATGAAGACGGTTCCGATGGAAACGGAGATTTCCGTGTCTTTCGCTTTCACGATAGGCGCGACGGCAGCGATGGCGCTGCCACCACAAATCGCCGTTCCAGCGGAAATCAGGTAAGCGATGGTTCTTTCCAGCTTGAACAGTTTGCCCAGAAAAACGCCGATTGCCAACACACCGAAAACGGATACGATGGTAAAAGTGATGCCTTCCTGCCCTGCTTTTAACGCTTCATACATGTTCATGCCGAAACCCAGACCGACGACGGAAAACTGGAGCAGGTATTTGGACGCTTTCTTGCTGATATCAGGATAGGGGTTTTTAAAGACCAGCGCGAACGCAAGACCCATGAATAGCGCAACGGGGATGGAGATGAAAGGTGTCAGGCAAAGTACAAGAAGAATGAAAAAAAGGACTTTATTGACGAGCGTATTTTCTTTAAACATGACATGGTCACTTCGTGATAATGGCAGAAGTCGTGTTCGGGTAGAAGCGCAGACTGCCAAATGAATTTTTTCGATATGATACAGGATGAAGCCGCTTTCGGCTTGCCTGCCGGAAACAGGCAGACGGTTCCTGCAATCCCTCCTTTTTATGAAAATTCCGAAAACTCGTGATTAATCGGGAAAAGAAACTCACGATTCCGGATTTATCCCGTTGCGGAAATCCGGAATCGTGTCTGTCAACCGGTCAGATCAGCGTCAGGGGCTCGGGATCGGTTTTGTTCCCTCCCGTCCTGACGATTACCTGATGGTCTTTCTGGTCGTCTTCAAGCACAATCGACGCCGTCGTTTGCTGGACGTTATCGAGCCAGACTTCTGTTTCAGCTGACTCCGGCTGGTTTGTTACCGTAATGCGGTAGGCCGTGTTCCTGTACCGGTAAACGACCTCGGCCGATGTCCATTCCGACGGCAGGCATGGAACAAAAACAAGATGTCCGTTTTCAAGCCGTATACCCAGCAGCGACTCGAGAATCAGGCGGTACATCCAGCCGGACGAGCCTGTATACCATGACCAGCCACCACGACCCGTGTGCGGCGAAACGGCATACACGTCAGCCGCGACGACGTACGGTTCGACCTTGTACAGTTCGGTTTCATCCGGTGTCATTCCGTGATTGACCGGATTGATTATCCTGAACAGTTCCCATGCCAGATCGGCATTGCCAATTTTTGCAAAGGCCATTGACGCCCAGATGGCGGCATGCGTGTACTGTCCGCCGTTTTCCCGGACGCCCGGGACATATCCCTTGATGTAACCCGGATTCAGGTCGGACTTGTCAAATGGCGGATCAAGAAGCTGGATAAGTTTCTTGTCCCGTTTGACGAGCCGCTGGTTCAGGGCTTGCATGGCCTGCAGGCTCCGTTCTTTTTCTCCTGCTTCGGACAGAACGGACCAACTCTGTGAAATGGAATCGGTCGTACATTCGGGATTCACGTGTGAACCCAGCGGTGTGCCGTCATCGAAATAGGCGCGGCGATACCACTGGCCGTCCCAGGCGTTCTGTTCGATATTCAGCTGAAGCCCTTTCGCTTCCTGTCGGCACATATCGGCAAATCCGGTATCGCCGGTCTTGTCCGCCAGACCGGCATATTCATTCAGGACACGATACAGGAAGAAAGCAAGCCAGACGCTTTCGCCCTTGCCCTTGATGCCGACCCTGTCCATGCCGTCGTTCCAGTCACCTGAACCCATCAGCGGCAATCCGTGAATGCCGAAACGCAAACCGTGCCGGATGGACCGGACACAGTGCTCGTAAACCGTTCCTTCTTCTGGCGAACGCTGAGGCAGGTCGTAGTAGGATTCCTCGTCTTCAGGAACCGGTCTGCCTTCAATGAAAAAGCGTTTTTCGTCCAGAATACTCATGTCGCCCGTCGTCGTGATGTAACGGCACAGACCAAGCGGAAGCCAGAGATAATCGTCGGAGCAACGGGTACGAACGCCCCTGCCTGACGGCGGATGCCACCAGTGCTGGACATCACCCTCGACGAACTGGTGCTCGCAGCACAGGAGGATCTGGTTCCTGAGCAGCGCCGGTTCGGTATGGATGACGGACATGGCATCCTGCAACTGGTCGCGGAAACCGAATGCCCCACCCGACTGGTAAAAGCCGCTTCTTGCCCAGAGGCGACAGCCAATCGTCTGGTACATCAGCCAGCCGTTCGCCAGAACATTCAGCGAGGTATCCGGTGTTCTGATTTGAACGGCAGAGAGGGTTTTTTCCCAGTATTTCTGAACCTGCAAAAGAGCCAGTTCCGCCGCCTCGACACTGCGATAGCGGTGAACGTACTGGCTGGCATCGGCACTTCTGCGACCGGCTGTCCCGAGCATGAACTGGATTTCTTTTTCCTGACCTGC
>JAHYZB010000054.1:6798-37893 GCA_019424645.1 Oxalobacter formigenes | reverse complement strand
CACGTTAATCGCGCCACACGGATCGTATCCTGCACCGACCCGGTTGGACAGGTAGGCGCGCGACATGGCGGCCGGATTCCTCAGCGTATTGTTACGCCCGATGAATTCGGCGCGGTTGCCTGTGACAGTCCGGTTTGGTGTGTTGACAGTAAAGAACGCAATCCGGTCGGCGAATTCCGTATTGTAGGGATTGCGCGCGAAAATCGCGCCGCTGACAGGATCGATTTCAGTAATGACGCTCATCTGCGTTTTTTCTCGCAGTTCACCCATGACCCACTCGACATAGCCGGTGGCGGAAAGGGAGCGGGATGTGCCCGATTCATTTTTTATCTTCAGTACGGAATACTTGATACTGTTTTCGAGAGCCACATAAATCCAGAGTTCGGTACGGATACCGTCTTCGACGTGTTCGAATACACTGTATCCGAATCCGTGGCGGCAGACGTAATCACCCGTCCCGCGGCATGGCAGCGGAGTCGGCGACCAGTAATGACCCGTTTCCTCGTCACGCATGTAGAAGGCTTCGCCACTGACATCGGAAACAGGATCGTTTTCCCACGGCGTGATACGGAATTCGTGCGCGTTGATATCCCATGTGTACGATTGTCCGCTTTCGCTGACGATCGTCCCGAAATTCGTATTGGCAAGGACATTCACCCAGGGTGCCGGTGTCGCTATTTCTTCCTTCAGATGAACGATATATTCATGGGCTTTTTCAGAGTAACCACCGAGGCCGTTGTTCAGCAATGTATTGTTGGCGGCCAGTTTTGGCGGTTCGGACGGTGTATAGGACCGGGTCGTATGCAGCGGCAGCAACTTGCGGCGCTCTTTCCGCTCGCTGCGCTTGATTTGAAGCGCAAGCGGGCCATCCATATCCGAAATGATGATCCGCGCGACGGAAGAAATCAGGGTCCGGTCTTCCGGTGAAATCTGATCGGCCTGACGGACAAAAATACCGCCTGGCTCGTTTAACTGGGCCGCGAGATGGGTCGAGGAAATCAGGCCCATAATCTGTTCCTGAAGTACCTGCCGGTAACCGACGTAATCCTCGTTCCAGATTACCAGATCGACCTTCAGGCCTTTCATGTGCCAGTAGGTATGCGCCTGAATCATCTGTCGGACAATATCCAGATTTTCCTGCGCATGAATCTTGACCAGCACGATCGGCAAGTCACCCGAGATGGAATAACTCCACAAGCCGGACTGTCCCCGGTTGTTTCTGGAGAGGACAGAACTGTCGGCACGATAGGCCGGATTCGGATAGATGACCGAGCTGGCAAGCCGTGCGTAAAGCTGCGAATCCGATTCGTCGGCATTCAACTGGTGCAGGAAGGCATGATTGTGCGTCCAGGCCATTTCGAAAACCCGGTCGGCCAGATAACGGTCATCATATTTGTCGATCAGACGGAGGCTTTCTTCCCGGTCGGGTGTAATACCCGCAACATAATCGATCACGACCGATTCCTCCGGTCCCAGAACAAGCTGGCAGCGAATCGAGGCAATCGGATCAAGGACGGAACCCTGGCTGTCGGAGAGGGGTTCCTTGACGGTCAGTGCTGCCGGATTGGACACTGTATTCATTCTGCCGAGGAATTTGCTACGGTCGGTTTCATAGGAAATGTCTTTTGCCTGCTTGTCATGGATCACCATCATGGCAAAAGCGAAAGGCGGTTTTTCCGTTACCGAACGAGGTCTGCGGGTACTGATGATTGCGTTGAATTCCGGCACGATTTCCGTCTGGACGAACAGCTTGGAGAAAGCCGGATGGGACAGGTCGGCAATCGCAGCGGCAATAACGGTTTCCGAATAGCTGGTCAGTTCGATGGTACGGCTTTTTGCCGAACGGTTCGTGATTTTGTGACGTCGCAATTCGATATCGTCTTCAGGGGAAACGACGACTTCACAATGGGTTTCGATGCCACTCTCAAGACAGCGATATTCGGCCCGTCCTTCAGAGAAAATCGTTTCGTATTTGGCGCTATCTTTCCTGACGGGCTGGTAGGCACTCGACCAGAAATCACCGTCATCAAGATCACGCAGATAGAAAAATGTCCCCCAGTTATCCTGTGTGGTATCCGGTTTCCATCGTGTGACGGCTAGATTTTTCCAGTGGCTGTATCCGCCACCGGCATTGGTTGCCATGACATGGTAGGAACCGTTGGACAGGAGCTGGACTTCCGGTATGCGTGTTTCCGGATCGGTGTAAACCCGCGTCGGCAGTTCAACAGGAATGGATGCCATCTGGGTTTTGGCCAGATTCGGCGCCCTTTCATAATAGGCAATTGTTTTCGGAATGCGTTCATGCAAGAGTGGAAGGGTGGCCTGCATCCATGCGTCGGCGGCGAAACGTTTTTGCATTGGCCGATCCAGCAGACAGGACTCGAGAGACAAAAATCCCATACCCTGATGATGAGCCATGTAAGAGCGGACGATGGCGAAATTCTGTCCGCGCGTCAAGCGTGCCTGCGTATAATCGATTGCCTCGAACAAGCCATATTGTCCGGCAAATCCCTTCTCCTCCAGCTCGATCAGGTTGTTGCAGGCCATGTCAGGTTCGACCATGACGGAAAGCATGGTCGCGTACGGTGCGATGACCAGATCGTCGGCCAGCCCGCGTTTCAGCCCAAGGCCCGGTACACCGAAAGCACGGTACTGATAATTCAGGCGTGCGTCGAAAGCATAGTATCCCGATTCGGAAATGCCCCAGGGGACGCCACGCTGTTTGCCATAATCCTTTTGTCTCATGACAGCGGCCTTGTGCGTCTGGTCCAAAAGCGTGCTTTCAAAACTCGGCATGACCAGATGCGGCATCAGGTATTCGAACATCGAGCCGCTCCATGACAGGAGAATCGGGTCGCCGCCGATGACGGTCATCATGCGTCCCAGCGCGAACCAGTTTTCCTGAGGAATCTGTCCCCTTGCAATGGCGACGAAACTGGTCAGGCGTGCTTCGGATGCCAGGAGATCGTAATAACTGTTATCGATCTTGCGGTCAGTGATGTTATAGCCGATAGACAGCAGATTCGTTGAATGGTCGTACAGGAAAGTGAAATCCATCTCCGAAAAGTCGTCGATCTGCCGGATGAGATCTGCGAAGGATTCCAGCCGTTTTTCAGCTTCCTTCGACGCATTTCGAACCTGTACCGACAATTCTTCAAGTAACTCCAGTTCTTCGTTTTTCGCTTTATTCTTCATCTCTTCAAAAGTCGTGAAAAGATGCTCGGGCAGTTCAAAAAGCTGTTGGAGGCTCATGTCCCTGTTCAGCTCGGAAATCAGATTGGGTTTGCTCTGCCAGCCCGGGAGGAGAATCCATGGTGCCAGAATGCTTATTTCGTCCAGCTGTTGCTTGCACTGGGAGAGAAGGGCATTGCTCCAGAAGCTGGAGAGGGTTTTCTGGTCTCTTGCCGTAATGGGAACCAGTGTTGTCAGGGTTTCCTCAAGGCTGTGAAGCAGATCCAATCGTTGTTTGATCGTCAGTTTCGCCTGTTTTTCGTATTTGGAGAGCTTGCGGTCGATGTCGACAATCTGTGCGCGATACTGGTCATTGCCTTCATCCCTTAACAATTCAAACGTATCCCGTAAGCCATCCTGCAAACGACCCGTCAGGGCCATGCGGTTTTTCTGTTCCGAAAGACCGGACTTCAGTGTGATCAGATGACCGGCCAGATTGCCGCTGTCGACGGACGAAATGTAAATCGGGTTCTGGAGCGGCTGTAGCGTCTTGGTATCGTACCAGTTGTAAAAATGTCCACGGTAGCGCTCGAGTCTGGCCATCGAACCGAATGTATTCGACAAACGGGTGATCAGATGGCTGGACGGGATATAGCCGAAATCGTTTGCCGCCAGATAGGAAAGCAGCGCGAGCCCGATATTGGTCGGGGATGTGCGATGGGCCACGACGATTTCGGGTTTTTGAGGGGTGTTTCCGTCGTTGACCAGCTTGTCGGTCGGTGACGTAAACGTCGGCATTTCCTGGATGTTGTCGGGAGGCAGCCAGTTGTCTTCCGCTCCGGCATAGGCATCGAAAAATGACCAGATTTTTCTCGACAGTTTGCGCAGGTACAGTTTCTGTTTGTCAGACAGTTCCCGGAGTTCCTTGACAGACGGCAGGCTGATCTTCCAGGCAATGACGGGCGATATCAGCCAGAAAAAGATGAACAGGCTTGCAAAAACGAATGCGTCAGGATGCAAAGTGGACACGGCAAAAGCCAGTGCCACAGCATAAGCCGGGGCAAACCACATGTTTTTGAAATATGAGGAAACGTCAGCATCGTCCCGGTTCGTCATGGCAGAAGGAACCCATTGCATCATGTGGCGTCTGGTGAAAAACGTTCTCCAGAGTGTCCGTAAAATGGCTTCGACCGAATAGCAGGCTTCGTGAGGAATCAATACCAGCGACAGGATAGCCGTCATGAAGTGCTGCCGGATGGAAACCGACGTAGCAGACAGATGCTGTCTCAAGCTGATGTCCGGGCTTTTCTTCACCAGATCCGTCAACGAGGCGAGCAGCGGAGGCAGAAAGAAAATGGCGAGTAAAAACAGTGTCCAGGCCCAGGTCGGCTTCAGGACAGTCCAGCTTGTAAAAAACAGGAAAGCGGCTGCCGGAGCGAAGAGGCTGCGGCGCAAATTATCGAACAGTTTCCACCGGGAAAGCAGGGTCAGGGGATTGCGTTGCTTGCCAATTTTGTTTTGAGGCCGTGTATCGGGAACAAGCGGAAACAGCCATTTCAGCAGTTGCCAGTCTCCCCTGATCCAGCGGTGACGCCGCTTGACGTCGGCCAGATAACTCGACGGGTATTGTTCATAAAGCTGTCCATCGCTCATGAGGCCCGAGCGGGCATAACAGCCTTCGATCAGATCGTGGCTCAGGATACTGTTATCCGGCAAGCGTTCATTCAGGGTCTTGTAAACGATCCCAACGTCATATATGCCTTTGCCAATGAAAGACCCTTCACCGAAAACATCCTGATAAACATCTGAAACGGTTTTGGTATAGGGATCGATGCCTGCGTCACCGCTGCACAATCTTTCGTACCATGAGGCATTCGCGGCGGGAAGGCTGGTTGTGATGCGGGGCTGAAGAATACCGTAGCCTTCGACGACCCTGTCTTTTCCGGCACTATAGCGGGCACGGTTCAGCGGATGCGCCATCGCACCGACAAACTGTCTGGCCGAATCGCGCAGAAGGTTTGTATCGGAATCGAGAGTAATGACATAACGGGTCTTGTCGAGATCGCCTGTCGAGCCGGTTTTGATCGTAAATGCGTTGGTATCGTGCCCGGTCAAAAGGGCGTTCAGGGCTTCCAGTTTGCCGCGCTTGCGCTCATAGCCGATCCATTTCTTTTCACTGACATTCCATTTTCGTGGGCGGTTCAGGGCAAGGAAAGGACCTTCGTCATCATCTGCGTGCTTTCCGTTGAGTTCGTCGATCAGGGTGGTCAACCGGTGAACCAGCGCCGCGTCTTGGGGCATGGTTTCCCGGTCCGCATCGACAAAGTCGGTCAACAGGCAAAATTTCAGCCGTTTGTCACGATTGGCGAGATAGTGGACTTCCAGGTTGTCGCACAGTTTTTCAATCTGTTTTTCGGAAATCAGCATGGTCGGTATTACGACAAGGGTTTCATATCCTTCCGGAATACCTTTGGAAAAATCCATTTTGGGCAATGGAGTCGACACGGTCGGGAATGTCGTCAGCCAGTTCACAAGAGCAAGCGACAGCTGGCTGGATGCCAAAAGAGTAGCGATAGCAGTCAAGGTCCATAACCAGAGAGGCAGTTTGTCGATATCAGACCCGTAAAGCAGCCATGCCGACAGGATCAGTGTTACGGCGGCAAAAGAACCGAGATAGGCAAAAACGGGGGAACAGATACTCGATCCCATCCATTTTTCCAGACGGGTCTTTTTCATCTGTATGTCTTTTTCCAGTTCCGGCCGACCCTTGTCGATCAGGTAAAAGCCGACATGTCTGGAGCGTTCATTGCTGTCCGGATTGTTGAAGGCCTCTTCTGTCAGGCCAATGGCTTTTCTCGCGACGTCGACTTCCGTCATGGCACTTCTTTTGGCCATTTTTTCGATCTGGTGCCGGTAATGATCCCGGGAAGCAAAATCCATACGTGGATAAACTTCCGTCGGGTCCGTGCGCAAAATCTGTTCGACGACCGAGAGGGATTCGACAAATTCGTGCCAGTCCATTGCACCGAGCAGCCGGATGCTTCCGATACTGTTGCTGATGCTGACCTGATCGGCTGCCTGCCGCTGGGTTTCGATCATGACCAGTTGTTCGATAGTCATCCCTGTTTCCGAAAGACGTTGCGAAATCCACGTCAACGGAAGTGCAAGAATCGCTTTCTGGCTTTGCAGGCGACGCGTCAGCTCGGCAACGAAGGCACTGACCATTGGCGGGTCGGAACGGGCCAGATCGGCGACCTGAAGGATCAGGTTGCCCGGATCGTTTTCCGCCGTATCGGTGAATTTCTGGACCCATTCTTCCGCCAGCTCGTGATGGGCGCGCGAGATGGCCAGCCGGACAGCAACCCGCCGGAGGTTTTCAATCAGGGCCAGACGGAGCATGATCGGAATGGCCCAGAGTTCACCCAGCGTCAAAACGGATTCACTCTGGTAGGAAGAAATGAAATGGGAAAGACTGTTGGCCTCGATATGGCCGTCCCCGTGGGAGACGACTTCCAGAGCGAGTTCATAGACACGGGGCACAGAGCCCATTGTCCCGTTGGAAAGCCGTGGCAGTTCACTGCTGTATTTTTCAGGCAGATGGTTTTTCGCTATCTGGATCTGTTCCTCTATGAGATAGAAGTTGTCCAGAAGCCACTCCGCTGCCGGGGTGATCCGGTTTTCCGAGCGCACAGCTGACGCGAGAATGTCATATACGCGACGTATAACGGTCTCATTATCGGCAAGGCGCGCCAGCAGGCGGTCTTTTTCGTGCATGTCTGACAATACATGTGTACGACCAAGGTATTTTCCATACTGGTCCATTTGCGTAATGCTATAGAGCTCGGAGCGCAAGGGTTCTTCTTCAAGTTCGAAACCGGCGGCTGTATTTTTGCCGGCCTGATCATGAATGAAAAACTCGGGTTGGCTGAATAAATTGAAAAATGTGCTGATGGTCTTCAATTTGGGGCACCTCTTCAAGATGAATGTAGGGTAGTCCTGATCAGGCATAACATCGCAATAAAATGATATCGGCAGCTTGGTGAAGATCAACTGAACCGGGAATATTGCGACTTTTTTGACCATGGCTTTTCCTGCTTCAAACAAGCGGCAGATAAGGCTTGACAAAAAACCGCAAAAGGGAAAAAGTAGCAACACAAATCAGGTTTTCAGCCTTTCTTTTCCTTTTTGGCTGGACACTGTTTCTGTTATGTTTTACATTCTCGACAGTGCTTTTTGGCAAATAAATTCGACACACATGACAAGGGAAGGTTTCTGGCATGTGTGGCCTTGTCCGGTTTGACGTTTCCACAGTCGTTTCTCTCTGGAAAGACGTGTTCAGCCGGATTTCCCTTAGCGCGGGTTAAAAAGCCCGGTAAAAATTCTGGTTTTCATTTG
The DNA here is from genome assembly GCA_019424645.1 of Oxalobacter formigenes. Lineage (GTDB taxonomy): Bacteria > Pseudomonadota > Gammaproteobacteria > Burkholderiales > Burkholderiaceae_D > Oxalobacter > Oxalobacter formigenes_D. The sequence continues at coordinate 30,327 of JAHYZB010000054.1, read as the reverse complement.
TCCTCGCTGCCCGCGATTTTCAGTGAAACTTCGGAATTCCTTGATTCGTATGAATATGGAAGAGGAAAAAAAAATCCTCGAAACGGCCTTGTTGTGTGCCCGGGAACCCCTGTCGTTACAGGACATCAGAAGCATGTTTGAAGGCGATGTACGAGGCGGAAAAATCGGTGCCGACCGGCTCAGGTCGCTGATCGGGGAGCTGCAAAACGACTGGTTGGGCAAGGGACTGGAACTGGTCAATGTTTCGAACGGCTGGCGTTTTCAGAGCCGTTTGGAAATGAAACCCTATCTGGAAAAACTGCGTCAGGAAAAACCTCCACGGTACAGCAGGGCAACGATGGAAATACTGGCGATCATAGCCTATAACCAACCCGTTACCAGAGGGGATATCGAACGGATTCGCGGTGTGACGGTCAATGCCCAAGCCATACGCCTGCTGGAAGAAAGAGGCTGGATTGAAGTGATTGGCCATCGTGAGGTTCCGGGCCGTCCTGCGCTTTTGGCCACGACTTCACAGTTTTTGAGCGATCTGGGACTGGCTTCACTGGAACAGCTGCCACCATTACAGGTGTTGCAGGAAATGGATATGGATTCCATCTGAGCCCTTCATGCGGCCAGATGTGCAATACAGGAAACAGATAATAATTGTTTGAGTATGATTGAAATGGATAACGATATGGATGTTGGAGCACCGGTTGAAGCGGTAAATGAATCGCCAGAAGTGAAGGCTGAAAAACAAACGCGTCCGAAAAAGAAAACGGTTAAAAATGCACCAGCCAAACCGGTATCCCGGACAACAAGAAAACCGTCTTCCAGAGCAGTCGCTGCAGATGGGGTGGAAACGGGTTCAGAAACAGCGTCAGTACCGGTTTCATCTGGCGCCAGATCCGAAGCGCTTGCCGACAAACCGGCACCCGGAAAGAAAACGCCCGGAAAACCGGTTGCCAAAATGAACCGGAATGCGCCGAAAAACCGGAAAAACACGGACAAAAACGATGCAGGCAACGTTTTCCAGTTTGTGACCTTAGACGATTACGACAGGATTAATGATGAGGGCGATGCTTCCAGAGCCCCTTCGAAACAAAAGAGCGCCAAACGTGAATTGAGAGCTGAAGACGACGCTCCCAAGCTTCACAAGGTGCTTGCCGATGCCGGTCTCGGTTCCCGTCGCGATATGGAAGAGCTGATCATTGCCGGACGCGTTTCCGTCAATGGTGAACCGGCTCATATCGGCCAGAGAATCTTGCCGACCGATCAGGTGCGCATCAACGGAAAACTCTTGCAGCGCAAAGTGACGAAAAGCCTCCCGAAAGTCATGCTTTACCACAAACCTGCCGGTGAAATCGTCAGCCGTGACGATCCGGAAAAAAGACCATCCGTTTTCGATAATCTGCCATCGCTCAAAAACAGCAAATGGCTGGCAGTCGGCCGTCTGGACTTCAATACGGAAGGCCTGCTTCTGTTTACCAATAACGGTGATCTGGCCAACCGCCTGATGCATCCCCGTTATAATATCGAACGTGAATATGCCGTCCGTACACTGGGCGAGCTTGAAGAAGGCATGCGGCAGAAGCTGCTGGCCGGTGTCGATCTGGGGGATGGCATAGGCCAGTTTTCGAATATCGCCGACGGTGGTGGCGAAGGGATCAACAAGTGGTATCGCGTCACGATCGGTGAAGGCCGAAACCGTGAGGTGCGTCGTATGTTCGAATCGGTCGGTCTGACAGTTTCCCGTCTGATCCGTACCCGATATGGTGTCATAACACTTCCCCAGAATCTGAAACGGGGTCGTTGGGACGAACTCGACGATAATGCTGTGCGCAATCTGATGCGCCTGTCCGGTCTGGAACCGAAAGGGGACAAGAACGCGACGGAAACGGCAAAAGGCCGCAGTGCTGGCGGAAAACGTCAGGGGCAGGACAAGGCCGGTTTCGGCCGTTCCGAAACCCTGTCCATGCATGAATTCCGTAATAATGATTCCCGTTCGAAGAAAGGCCAGACCGGACAAAAAAGTTCTGCCGGACAGAAAGGGACATCCCGCTCTCGCCAGCCTGATCCACTTCAGACAACTTTTGGTTATGCAGGCAGAGTGGAATCGACAACCATGCGTACCAATTCGCGGGGTACTCGCGGTCAGCAGGGACAACGTCGCCGCGGGAAATAAAAAATCCCGATGGTGATTTGAGACGGCAGCGAGGCTTTACTTTGCTGCCGTTGTTTTATCCGGATAGCCGCAAAGGTCGTTGATCAGGCAGTTTTTACACTGGAAATTCTTGGCCTTGCAGACATAGCGGCCATGTAGCAAAAGCCAGTGATGGGCGTTCATCATGTATTTTGGCGGGATGACCTTCACGAGTCCCTTTTCCACTTCAAGCACGTTTTTTCCGGGAGCAAGTCCGGTACGGTTTGCCACACGGAAGATATGCGTATCGACTGCCATCGTCATCTCATTAAATGCTGTGTTCAAAACGACGTTCGCCGTCTTGCGACCGACACCGGGGAGCGCCTCGAGCGCCTCGCGGTCTGCGGGAACTTCACCATTGTGTTTTTCCAGCAATATTTCCGACATGCGGATGATGTTTTTCGACTTGGTCGGATACAGGTTGATCGTCCTGACGTAAGACTTTAATCCTTCGACACCCAGCGCAATGATGGATTCGGGAGTATTGGCGACAGGATACAGTTTGTCAGTCGCCTTGTTGACGGAGATGTCCGTTGCCTGAGCGGATAACATCACAGCAACGAGCAGTTCATAAGGATTGTTGAATTGCAGTTCGGATCGGGGATCAGGATTCGCTTTTTTGAAGCGCTCGAACATTTCTTCAATTTTTTTCGGCGTCATTTATTTTGCATGAAAATAGTGGAAGCGAAGCCGACATGATGCCACTTTTTCGGGAATCCGGCAGGCAGCTGCTTATTTCAGGACAAAAATGGTTCAGTTTTTATGGCTGTATTCTCTCGCTTTTGCCCGGGCGCGTTCCAGCGCCTTGCGGATGATTTCCGATTTTTTATCTTCGGTTTTTAAAGCGCATTCCTCTCCGGCTGGCTTGCTGGCACTTACCCGGTTCAGGCTGTTTTTTTCTTCTTCAAGACGCCTTTGCCGCCGCTCGAAACGCTCACGGGCAGCGTTCGCATGTCCGGTATTCCAGACTTTGGAAAATGGTTTCGTTCCCGATATGTTTTTTACGCTGATGCAATCGAGCGGGCATTTCGGGATGCATAATTCACAGCCGGTACAGTAATCGTTTATGACCGTATGCATCATTTTGCCGGTGCCGATGATAGCGTCGACCGGACAGACCTGAATGCAAATCGTGCATCCGGTGCATATCGCTTCGTCGATGACGGCAATGGAATACGGTTTTTCCTGGCCATAAGTCTCATCCAGCGGCAGTTCTTCACGCCTGAGCATTCCGGCCAGTTTCTGAATTCCGGATTTTCCGCCTGTCGGACAACGGTTGATGGGGACTCCATTTTCAGCAATGGCCAGCGCATAGGCGCGGCAGCTGTCGAAACCGCATTGTGTACATTGGGTTTGCGGCAGAATGGAGAGAATCCGGTCAATCAGTCCGGTTTTGTTTTCTTCAGAATTTTTCACATTGCCATTATCGCAAATTTTTCACGCAATAAAAAAGCCGTTAGTTTTGCTAACGGCTTCCAGAATGATATGAGCTGCCTAATCGAAAGTCGGTGTTTCAACGCCCAGAACCTTGTGCAGTTTCGGGGAAGTCGTGGTGTACTGAAGATGGACTTTCTTTTCCGGGAAAACGAAGGGCGCGGCTGCAAAAGCGGCCAGTGCGGCTTCGTGGAATCCTGAGAGGATCAGTTTTTTCTTGCCGGGATAAATATTGATGTCACCCACGGCAAAAATACCGGGGATATTCGTCTGGAATTTTTCCGTGTCGACAACGATCTGGCGACGGTCGATCTCAAGACCCCATTCGGCAATCGGTCCCAGTTTCGGCGACAGGCCGAAGAAAACGAGCAAACAGTCCAACGGGAGGCGGCGGGTGACACCGTCAAGGCCGGTGACCTTGATTTCGGCCAGCTTGCCGTCCTTCACCTCATAGCCCGATACCTGCCCGGTCAGGGCCTGCATGGAGTATTCCTCACACAAATCCTTCATTTTGGAAACGGAAGCAGGCGCGGCGCGGTATTCTTCACGGCGGTGAAGCAGGATGACTGATTCGGCAATGTCGACCAGCTTCAAAGCCCAATCGAGTGCGGAATCGCCGCCACCGCAAACAACGAGGTTCTTTCCGCGGAAGAGTTCAGGGTCTTTGACACGGTAAAAGAGCTGGGAATTTTCAAATTGCTCAATACCGTCTACCTTTAAGGTACGAGGCTGGAAAGCGCCGACGCCTGCTGCGATGAATACGGTTTTGGTGATGAATTTCTTGCCGATGGACGTTTCCAGATCGAAACGGCCGTCTTCACGGCGTTCAACCCTGACGACTTCTTCACCGAGATGGAAAGTCGGGCCGAAAGGCTCGATCTGTTTCATCAGGTTTTCCGTCAGTTCAAGACCTGTATAGGAAGGCACGGCCGGAATGTCGTAAATCGGTTTGTCGGGATACAGTTCAACGCATTGGCCTCCGACAGCGGGCAGGGAATCGATGACGTGCGCCTTGATTTCGAGCAGTCCGAGCTCGAATACCTGAAAAAGGCCTACCGGCCCGGCACCGATAATGACGGCATCGGCTTCGATAGGCATAGTGTCAATTCTGGCATCCATTATTGATGAAGTTCCTGTTTATGACCGACTCTCCGTACAGAAAGCCATGCTTGAAAAACAGCTTTAAAGAGCATGGCAATCGGGAAATGACGGTACGATGAATCGTTAATAGTTTATTTAATCAGATGACGCAATTTGTCTTTGACGTCTTTCCATTTGTCCGCTTCCGGCATAGGATCTTTCGAACGGGTGATCGTTGGCCATTTTCCGGACAATTCCGCATTCAATGCGATAAATTCCTGCTGGTTCTCAGGAACGTCTTCTTCAGCGAAAATCGCTTCAGCCGGGCATTCCGGGACACAGACTGCACAATCGATGCATTCATTCGGATTGATCACCAGTGTATTTGGCCCTTCGTGAAAACAATCGACAGGGCAAACATCCACGCAATCCGTATATTTACAGAGAATGCAGGCATCGGTGACAACGTGAGTCATAATCGTCCTTCTGGTTTATTCCTGGGGGTGACCGATAAAAATTTGAATTATAAAATAATTCGGTCTCGTGAAAACCCTGCATTCTAGAATAATTCGGAAATCCTAACAAATATTGGACAAAAATGAAATGATAATCATTCTCATTTTGAATATGTGGATGAACTGGTCTTTTGTCGAACTTTTTGACGGTTTTCTGAAGCTTTCTTGATGAAAAATATCAGAATTTTGCTGTATTTGAACAATTTCGGCTAAAATGTCGAGCTGTTTTAATGAATAATTGCCGTTTGTTTCTGGATTGCCCGCCAGCACGGGGGTAAACTGCGGAACAAAGGCGCGATTTATATTTTTGGTTAAATGAAAAACGGTTTTGAAATCAGGTGTCTGGTTTCAGAGCCTCTATTTTTTGGACAAATTACATGGCAAACGCTGTTGAAACCCTGGAAAAGCTCGAAAGACGTCTGAACGTCTCCATCCCTGTTGCTGATATCACGACCGAAGTTGAAAAACGTTTGAAAGTACGTGCACGTACTGCAAAGGCTTCTGGTTTCAGACAGGGCAAAGTGCCTATGGATATGGTTGCATCCATGTATGGTGCAGGCATCCAGAATGACGTGTTGAATGAAAAAATCTCGTCTGCCTTTTCCAAGGCTGTTGAAGAAAACAATCTGCGCGTTGCGGGTTATCCGAAATTCGAGGAAAAAACCGGCGACGACGTTTCCAAGGACGAAATCGCCTTTACCGCTACGTTCGAAGTTTACCCTGAAGTTAAAATCGGCGATCTTGCCAAGGTAGAACTGGAAAAAGCCGTTGCAACCGTAACCGACGCCGAAGTCGACAAGACTCTGGATATTCTGAGAAAACGTCAGGCGCATTTCCACGTCAAGGGTGAAGACGGCGAACACGGCAAGGGCGGCGACGAGGTATCCGCTCAGGATGGCGACCGCGTTACCATCGATTTCACCGGCCGTATCGACGGTGTTGAATTCGAAGGCGGCAAATCTGAAGAATTCCCGTTCGTTCTGGGTGAAAAACAGATGTTGCCTGAATTCGAAGATGCCATTCGTGGCATGAAAAGCGGTGAAACCAAGGTTTTTCCGCTGACTTTCCCTGAAAATTATCATGGCAAGGACGTTGCCGGAAAAACGGCTGAATTCACCGTCAACGTGAAGAAAATCGAATGGGCGCACTTGCCTGAACTCGACGATTCGTTTGCACAGGCGTTGGGCATCAAGGAAGGCGGTGTTGAAAAACTGCGTGAAGATATCCGTACCAATCTGGAACGTGAAGTCAAGAATCGCCTGATTTCCATCAACAAGAACCGTGTCATGGACGCCCTGATTGAAGTTTCCGAATTCGACATTCCTCAGGCTCTGGTCAAACAGGAAACCGAACAGCTGATCGATATGACCCGTCGTGATCTGGCGGCACGCAACCCGGCCCAGAAAGATATTGCCCTGCCACCTGAACTGTTTGCCGCCCAGGCTGAAAAACGTGTCCGTCTGGGGATGGTTTTAGGCGAATTGATCAAGGACAATATTTTGGCGGTCTCTGCTGATAAACTGAAGGAAAGAGCTACCGAAATTGCGGCCAGCTATGAAAATCCCCAGATGGTCATTGATTATTACCTGAACGATGCGACCCGTCGCAGAGAGCTGGAATCAATGATCATGGAAGAAAACGCAGTAGATTACGTTTTCGGCAAAGCCAAGGTAACTGACAAGGCAGTTCCTTTCGAAGAACTGATGAATCAGCCGCTGTAATAATGAAAATCCCCGGATTTTCACCATTTTGACAGGACGACAAATGACACATTTTCGTGATTCTGCGCTGGATACACAGATGCTTGGCATGATCCCCATGGTGGTCGAACAAAGTGGCCGTGGGGAACGGGCCTATGATATTTATTCGCGCCTCCTGAAAGAAAGGATTATCTTTCTGGTCGGCCCGGTCATGGATCAGAATGCCAATCTGATCGTTGCCCAGCTCCTGTTTCTGGAAAGCGAAAATCCGGATAAAGACATTTCGCTGTATATTAATTCGCCAGGTGGTTCCGTTTCGGCCGGGATGGCGATTTACGATACGATGCAATTCATCAAGCCACAAGTCTCGACCTTGTGTACGGGTCTGGCGGCATCGATGGGTGCATTTCTTCTGGCTGCTGGCGAAAAGGGCAAGCGTTTTTCATTGCCCAATTCACGCATCATGATTCACCAGCCGTCAGGTGGCGCGCAGGGACAGGCAACGGATATTGAAATCCATGCACGTGAAATCCTTTACCTGCGTGAACGATTGAACGGAATTCTTGCTGACAATACCGGCAAGAGTATCGAACAGGTCGCACGGGATACGGAAAGGGACAATTTCATGTCGGCAAACGAGGCAAAGGATTACGGCCTGATCGACGATGTCCTGTCCAGACGAATATAAAGGCTTCTCGTTCATAATGTAAAAAGCCCGAACCCGTTCGTTCGGGCGTTTTTTTCGATGCCCGCTGCCAGAAAATCGAGTTTATGATATCTTTTGTCAGTCATAATTCTCATATCGAACCCAAAAAATTGACCTAATACTCATGTCAGAAAACAAAACACCAGCACCTGAAAAAATGCTTTATTGCTCATTCTGCGGAAAAAGCCAGAATGAAGTCAAAAAGCTGATTGCCGGTCCATCCGTATATATTTGTGACGAGTGTATCGATTTATGCAACGACATTATCCGGGATGAACTGTTAAGCCCTGAATTCGGTCAGGAAAATGGTTCCGACCTGCCGACGCCGAAAGAAATCTGCAAGCTGCTGGACCAGTACGTCATTGGCCAGGAACAGGCGAAAAAGATTCTTTCCGTCGCGGTTTACAATCATTACAAGCGACTGAAATTTTTTGGCGGCAAAAAGGACGATGTTGAACTGTCGAAAAGCAATATTTTGCTGGTCGGTCCCACGGGTTCCGGAAAGACACTTCTGGCACAGACGCTGGCCAGAATGTTGAACGTACCTTTTGTCATCGCGGATGCAACCACTCTTACCGAAGCTGGTTATGTGGGTGAAGACGTCGAAAACATCATCCAGAAACTGCTTCAGGGTTGTGAATATGATGTCGAAAAAGCGCAAAGAGGGATTGTTTACATTGATGAAATTGATAAGATTTCAAGAAAGTCCGATAATCCTTCCATCACCCGTGACGTTTCGGGTGAAGGGGTTCAGCAGGCCTTGTTGAAAATGATCGAGGGAACCATGGCATCGGTTCCACCGCAAGGTGGTCGCAAGCACCCGAATCAGGATTTCATTCAGGTGGACACCACCAATATCATGTTTATTTGCGGTGGTGCATTCGACGGCTTGACCAAGATCATTTCGAATCGTTCCGAGAAGGGTGGCATCGGATTTTCTGCCCGCGTGAAAAGTCCTACGGATGTTGTCGAAAGTGAAAAGCTTGCCGACGTCGAGCCGGAAGATCTGATCAAATTCGGTCTGATTCCTGAATTGATCGGCCGTCTTCCTGTAGTGGCCGTTTTGCAGGAGCTGACAGAAGAAGCGCTTGTTGATATTCTTGAAAAACCAAAAAACGCTTTGGTCAAGCAGTACACGAAGTTGTTGCAAATGGAAGGTGCTGAACTGGAAATTCGTCCTGAAGCCCTTCGTGCGATTGCCAGAAAAGCACTTGAACGCAAAACGGGTGCCCGGGGTCTTCGTTCCATTATGGAGAATTTATTGCTTGATGTTATGTATAACTTGCCGACAGAACAAAATGTCACCAAGGTCGTCATCGATGAAAATACGGTGACGAAAGATTCGAAACCTTTACTGATTTATCAGGATAAACAAAAAGTAGCCGGTCAAAGCTGAACGTGTTTGAGCATTTGATTGCCGGTCATTTTTCCATTTTCAAGGCAGGCTTCCAGCCTGCCGAAAGTCGCTGGATAATTTTCACGTCAGGTCTTGTATTTTCGCGGATCGGGCCAAAATTATCCTTATGCTTATTAAATAAGGTTTCTCATGATGACTTCAACTGAAATAAAGCCGTCCAGGTTGCCATTGCTTCCATTACGGGATGTGGTTGTCTTTCCGCACATGGTCATTCCACTGTTCGTTGGCCGTCCCAAGTCGATTCATGCCCTTGAAACGGCAATGGAAAATGAAAAAACCATCATGCTGGCCGCCCAGAAGACAGCGGCAAAAGATGAACCGTCTGCAGAAGACATTTATGAAATAGGATGCGTTGCAACGGTATTGCAAATGCTGAAACTGCCGGATGGAACCGTGAAGGTTCTGGTCGAAGGTGTTGGTCGTGCCCGGGTCGATCATGTCGAGTCGGAAGAACATCATCTGGTAACTGATATATCGCCGGTCGAATCCATTGGCGAAAACGAGCCTGAAATCGAAGCCATGCGGCGTGCGATTGTCCAGCAGTTCGAACAGTACGTCAAACTGAACAAGAAGATTCCACAGGAAGTGGTTGGATCGTTGTCGACGATTGACGATCCGGGTCGTTTTGCCGATACGGTAGCCGCCCATTTGCCATTGAAACTGGAACAAAAACAGGTTGTTCTGGAAATGGTCAACGTCGAACGGCGTCTGGAGTATTTGCTGGAGAGGCTTGAAAGTGAACTTGACATCATGCAGGTCGAGAAACGCATTCGTGGCCGCGTCAAACGCCAGATGGAAAAATCGCAGCGTGAATACTATCTGAACGAACAGGTGAAGGCGATTCAGCGCGAATTGGGTGAAGGTGAGGAAGGGACTGATTTCGAAGATCTTGAAAAGAAAATCAGAATGGCCAAGATGCCGAAAGAAGCCCGGGACAAGGCTCTTTCCGAACTCAAAAAACTGAAAGTCATGTCGCCGATGTCGGCGGAAGCGACTGTCGTCCGCAATTACATCGAAACACTGGTTTCCCTGCCATGGAGAAAAAAATCCAAGGTAAACAACGATCTTGCCAATGCTGAAAAAGTACTGGAGGACGACCACTACGGTCTGGACAGGGTCAAGGAACGTATCCTTGAATACCTTGCTGTCCAGCAGCGCGTCGACAAGGTCAAGGCACCGATTCTGTGTTTCGTTGGTCCTCCGGGGGTTGGTAAAACCTCTCTGGGTCAATCCATCGCACGTGCCACGAACCGGAAATATGTCCGCATGGCACTCGGTGGCGTGCGTGATGAAGCTGAAATCCGTGGCCATCGCCGTACCTATATCGGTGCGATGCCGGGCAAGATTTTGCAAAGTCTGGTCAAGTCCGGTGTCCGCAATCCGCTTTTCCTTCTGGACGAAGTGGACAAGATCGGTGCCGATTTCCGTGGCGATCCGGCAGCGGCGCTTCTCGAGGTACTGGACCCGGAACAGAACCATACGTTCTCCGACCATTATGTCGAAGTGGATTTCGATTTGTCGGATGTGATGTTCATTGCGACATCCAATTCCTACAATATCCCTCCGGCCCTGCTCGACAGAATGGAAGTGATTCGCCTCTCGGGTTATACGGAAGACGAGAAAACGAGTATTGCCCAACGTTATCTGTTGCCGAAACAGGTCAAAGGCAATGGCCTGAAGGAAACTGAAATTTCGATTACCGAGGGTGCTATCAGGGACATCATCCGTTATTACACACGGGAAGCCGGTGTCCGGGCACTTGAGAGGGAAATCTCCAAGATTTGCCGCAAGGTCGTCAAGATGTTGCTCCTGAAAAAACAGAATCGCAAGATTGTCGTCACTCCGAAGAATATCGACAAGTTCCTGGGCGTTCGCCAGTTCGATTATGGTGTCGCTGAAAAAGAAAACCAGGTTGGTGAAGTGTCCGGACTGGCATGGACGGAAGTTGGCGGTGAATTGCTGACAGTCGAAGCGGTTGCCGTTCCGGGTAAAGGCCAGATCATCCGTACCGGTACTTTGGGCGACGTGATGAAGGAATCCATCGAAGCGGCCAGAACAGTTGTCCGCAGCCGTGCCAACAAGCTGGGTATCAGGAATGAGGCTTTCGAAAAGAAAGACATCCATATCCATTTGCCTGAAGGCGCGACTCCTAAAGACGGCCCGTCAGCCGGTATTTCGATGGCGACGGCGCTGGTTTCCGTATTCAGTGGCATTCCGGTTCGGGCTGATGTCGCCATGACGGGTGAAATCACTTTGCGCGGGGAAGTTTTGCCGATCGGTGGCCTGAAAGAAAAACTGCTTGCGGCTTTGCGCGGAGGCATCAAACAGGTCATCATTCCACAGGAAAACGTGAAGGATCTGATTGAAATTCCGGATAACGTCAAGAACAAGCTGGAAATCATTCCGGTTCGCTGGATCGACAAGGTTTGGGAAATCGCTCTGGAAAGCCAGCCTGAACCGATTACGGAAGAGGCGGCTGCCATTTCCGTGTCGGCCGAACCGGCTGAAAATGCCAGTGGCGGCAACGTCATGACACATTGACCAGCCTGTTTTGTTCTCCATTGAAAAGCCCCGGATATCCGGGGCTTTTTCTTATGCTTTTGTTTCTTATGCTTTTGCTCCGGTCAGCAGATTCAGTTGCCGCCGGACTTCGGGAGCCAGTTCGCCTGCCACCATTCCAATTGATCCGTGATGACGGATAGCCAGCATATCAGCAGCCTTGCCGTGCAGCCAGACGGCGGCGAGGGTGGCTTCCCTGGCTGGGCAGCCCTGCGCGATCAGCGCACCGGTGATTCCGGAAAGGACATCACCCGTTCCTGCGGTGGCCAGTGCGGGATTGCCGGTCGGATTGATAACTGTTTTTCCGTCCGGCGCGGCGATGACGGTTCCCGATCCTTTCAGGACGGCCGTGGCGTTGAACCGCGATGCCAGTTCTTTTGCAGCTTCGAGCCGGTTGGCCTGAATGGTGTCACTTGTGGTTTTCAAAAGTCTTGCCGCTTCCAGCGGGTGTGGTGTGATGATCGTCGGGGAATCTCTTTCCGAGAGCATTTGGGCGATCGCCTCGTTTTCGGAAAGAATGTTCAGGGCATCGGCGTCCAGAACGATTGGCGTATGGGCTTCAATCGTTTTGATCACGATATCTCTTGCGGCGGCGGATTTGCCCAGACCGGGGCCGGTCACGATGACGTCGGTCGAAAAATCGAACTGGTGCGCGGCACGGAACATGATTTCAGGGGAAACCGGGTCGTAGGCTGGCGGGTTTTTCAGGTAAATGGCGTAACACAATCCGGCACCGGAAAAGAGAGCAGCCCTTGCGGCGAGTACCGGCGCACCGCTCATGCCTTGCGCCCCTCCGACAATCGCAATACGGCCATTACTGCCTTTGTGTGAGTCTTCAGGACGCGGTTTCAGACAGGATTCAAACAGGTCCGGGGAATTCAGCCAGCATTTGGTTTCGGGAAAATATTTCCTTTCGACATCCAGTGTGACAACGTGGACCTTGCCGGCACAGTCGCGTCCTTTTCGGGTATGAAGTCCCGGTTTGTCAGCGATGAAAGTAATCGTGTCGGTTGCATGGACAGCAATTTCATCTTTTCCGACAATGTTGCCCGTATTCGCGTTCAGGCCGCTGGGAACGTCCAGTGCCAGTATGGGGCATTTGAATGTATTGACGATCTCCACCAGTTTTTGCCGGTTGCCCGTCAGAGCTTCTTTCAGTCCGATGCCGAACATGCCATCGACAACGAGCGCCCATTTTTTCGAACGGATGCTCTCCAGTGTCGTTTTGAGCGAAAGGGCGTCTTCCCAGTGAACAGGGCTCTTGACGGCCTTTTTTCTGGCAAGAATGGCTTCTTCCGATTGTTTTTTCCGGTTTGCCACCAGTAAAACGGAGACGGCCACGCCATCGTTTGCCAGAATGGTTGCCATTTCCAGCGCATCGCCACCATTGTTGCCCGGGCCTGCCAGAACAAGGACTTCTTTTTTAATGTCGGCAGATTTTGCCAGCATGTGCAAGGCAAGACTGGCGGCTTCACTGCCTGCTCGCTGCATGAGCGTTCCCTTTGGCAGATCGGCGAGAGCCGAGCGTTCAATCGTCCGGATGGCGTCGATGGAATAAAGTGCGTTCATTGTGGTTCAATCCGAGAAATGCGTTGAAGGTAACGAAACGTAAGTTATTACTCTAACAGTTACAGGAATAAAAAAAAGAATTTGTATGTTTACCGCTATTTTTATCGGTTAGTCCCTTTAAGCGAAAGGGTTTTTACAGTACAATCATGAACTCTTGAAATTTTTCAAGAAGTTGTTTTATTTTTTTATAGCAAAAATCGCGAATTCGACCTGAAAGGGTGCTCATCAAGAGTTCTTGGGCGAATTCAAGACCTAACCCTGGAGATTATTATGTCCGTTACCATGCGTGAAATGCTGGAAGCCGGTGTTCATTTCGGCCATCAGACCCGATTCTGGAATCCAAAGATGGCTCCTTTCATCTTTGGCCACCGCAACAAAATCCATATCGTCAATCTCGAAAAGACCCTGGCAATGTACAACGACGCGATGACTTACGTCCGTCAGCTGGCTGCCAATCGCGGTACGATTCTGATGGTTGGAACCAAAAGACAGGCTCGTGAAATCATCGCTGGCGAAGCGCAGCGTGCCGGTATGCCTTTCGTCGACCAGCGCTGGCTCGGCGGTATGCTGACCAACTTCAAGACCATCAAGACCTCCATCAAACGTCTGAAAGACATGGAAGCTGCCATCGAAGACGGTTCCGTCGAAAAGATGAGCAAAAAAGAAGGCCTGATGTTCTCCCGTGAAGTCGAAAAACTGCAAAAATCCATTGGCGGCATCAAGGATATGAACGGTTTGCCTGACGCTATTTTCATCGTTGACGTCGGTTACCACAAAGGTGCCATCACCGAAGCTGCCAAATTGGGTATCCCTGTTATCGGCGTCGTCGATACCAACCATTCCCCTGAAGGTCTGGCTTACGTTATTCCGGGCAACGACGATTCGTCCAAGGCAATCCAGCTGTACGCTCGCGGTGTTGCCGATGCGATCCTCGAAGGCCGTGCCAATGCAATGCACGACGTTCTCGAAGCCGCCAAAGGTGAAGAAGCTGTTGCCGCTGAAAGCAACTAAAAATTTGCAGGCCTGTTTTCGGATACGGGAACAGGCCGCTTGAAAAAACAGGTAGTCGGGAGCCCCGGCTCCCTTTGAGAGGAGAACAATATGGCAGTCATTACAGCAGCCATGGTAGGTCAATTGCGCGCCAAGACGGACGCTCCTATGATGGAATGCAAAAAAGCATTAACTGAAGCCGACGGCGATCTGCAGAAAGCGGAAGACCTGTTGCGCGTCAAGCTGGGCAACAAGGCTTCGAAAGCCTCTTCCCGTGTTACCGCTGAAGGCGTTATCGCCATTCACGTCGACGGAAACAGCGCTTCCATCATCGAGGTCAACTGTGAAACGGACTTCGTTACCAAGAATGATGACTTCATTGCACTGGCCAACAGCTGTGCAAAACTGGTCAATGACAACAATCCGGCAGACGTCGCTGCCTTGTCCGCCTTGCCTTTCGATGGTAAAACGCTGGAAGAATATCGTACGGCGCTCGTCGGTCGTATCGGTGAAAACATGTCGATCCGCCGTTTCGCACGTCACGAAAGCAGCGCGAAGATCGCAACCTATCTGCACGGAACCCGTATCGGTGTCGTCGTCGAATACGAAGGTCCTGATGAACAGGTCGGCAAAGATGTTGCCATGCATATCGCTGCCATGAAACCGGTTTCCCTGTCTTCAGAAGGCGTTTCTCCTGAACTGATCGAACGGGAACGTGCTGTTGCCGCCCAGAAAGCAGCTGAAGATTCCGCCAAGGCTGTTGCCGAAGGCAAAAAGGCACAGCCAGCCGATATCGTCGCTCGCCGTGTTGAAGGTTCGGTACAGAAATTCCTGAAAGAGGTTTCACTCCTGAATCAGCCATTTGTCAAAAACGACAAACAGTCTGTTGAACAAATGCTGAAAGAAGCGAAAACCACTCTGAAATCCTTTACCCTGTATGTTGTTGGTGAAGGGATTGAGAAAAAAGTGGATAACTTCGCTGAGGAAGTGGCTGCCCAGATGGCAGCGTCCAAAGCTTGATGGCAATTTGAAAACGGGCCGAAAGGCCCGTTTTTGCAAGTTCTGTCCCTGTAGTTCATTTCAATGTCTTAACGTTGTCAATTAAGGAATCGCAATCATGACCACTCCTGTATACAAACGGGTTCTTCTGAAGTTGTCAGGTGAAGCTCTTATGGGCGAAGATCAGTTCGGTATCAATCGTGCTTCCATCGAGCATATGGTTGAAGATGTGGTCGATGCGGCAAAACTGGGCGTTGAAATGGCTATCGTTATCGGTGGTGGCAACATTTTCCGTGGTGTCGCTCCCGGCGCAAAGGGAATGGACCGTGCAACAGCCGATTATATGGGGATGCTGGCCACTGTCATCAATTCCCTTGCTTTGGCCGACGCCATGGAACAGGCCGGTTTGACAGCACGTGTCATGTCGGCTATCGGGATCGATCAGGTTGTCGAATCCTATGTCCGGCCGAAAGCGCTCCAGTACCTGGAAGAAGGCAAGGTTGTCGTTTTTGCTGCCGGTACCGGCAATCCGTTTTTTACGACCGATACGGCTGCTGCGCTTCGTGGCGCTGAAATGGGTGCTGAAATCGTTTTGAAAGCGACCAAGGTCGATGGCGTTTACAGTGCCGATCCGATGAAAGATGCCTCTGCTTCCCGTTATTCGCACATCACTTTCGATGAAGCGATTGAAAAGCATCTGGAAGTTATGGATGCTGCAGCATTCGCGCTCTGTCGCGATCAGAAATTACCGATTAAAATATTCTCAATCCTGAAACACGGTGCATTGAAACGTGTTTTGCTGGGTGAAGACGAGGGAACGCTGGTTCACCTCTGATCCCTTTACAATGACCCTCCGGTTTTTCCGGTCAAGTTTATTTTGCAAAAGGAAGTGTCATGAGTATTGCCGATGTGAAAAATAGTGCCGAACAGAAAATGAACAAATCGATCGAGTCACTGAAAGCCGATCTGGCCAAGGTTCGGACTGGCCGGGCTCATACCGGTATTCTCGATCATGTTGAAGTGGATTATTACGGTTCGCCAACCAAGATCAGTCAGGTTGCCAATATTACTTTGCTCGATGCGCGTACCATTTCCGTTCAGCCCTGGGAAAAGAAAATGGTCAATGCGATCGAAAAGGCGATTCGCGATTCCGATCTTGGCCTGAATCCTTCAACAATGGGCGAAATCATTCGTGTTCCTACGCCAGCGTTGACTGAAGAACGCCGCAAGGAAATGGTCAAGCTGGTCAAGACGGAAGGTGAAGATACCAAGGTCGCTGTCCGGAACATTCGTCGTGATGCCAATGAAGCGGTGAAAAAAATGGTCAAGGACAAGGAATGCTCGGAAGACGATGAACGCCGTTCGCAGGAAGACATTCAGAAACTGACTGACAAATTTGTCCAACAGATCGACAAGCTGCTGGCCGACAAGGAAAAAGAAGTTATGACGGTATAAGCGGATCATTTCCGATATGGTTAGCGGTCAGACTTTAAAATATGCTGCGGATAAGAATCTTATGCCGCAGCATATTGCTATTGTCATGGACGGAAACGGACGATGGGCGAAGAAGCGGTTTCTGCCCCGCGTTGCCGGACATGTCAAAGGCGTGGAAGCGATCAGGCGGACGATTGAAGGATGTATCGTCCGTGACATTCCTTACTTGACCATATTTGCGTTCAGTTCCGAGAACTGGAAAAGACCCCGTGAGGAAGTCAATTTCCTGATGAACCTGTTTCTTTCTTCCCTTGAGAAAGAAACCGATAAATTGCATGCCAACGATATCCGGCTCAAAGTGGTGGGTGACTTGAGCCGATTCGACGCGCCTCTGCAAAAGGCCATTGCCGCTGCAGAGGAAAAAACGTCGAATAACTCGAAACTGACGCTGACGGTTTGCGCCAATTATGGCGGCCGGTGGGATATTTTGCAGGCGACCAGACGGATGTATAGCGAAGGCCTGGATGTAAACGACATGACGGAAGAGCGTTTGTCATCCTGTCTTGCCCTTTCTTACGCTCCTGAACCGGACCTTTTTATCCGCACAGGCGGCGAAACGCGAATTTCGAATTTTCTTCTTTGGCAATTGGCCTATTCGGAGTTATATTTTACAGAAACCTTCTGGCCCGATTTCGACCATGCAGAACTGGAAAAGGCGATCGCGTCTTTTCAGTCGAGAGAACGACGGTTCGGAAAAACCAGTGAACAAATAACGGATTAGGCTGATGCTTAAACAACGAGTCATTACCGCTTTATGTCTGGCTGCAGTTTTGTTTTTAATCCTGTGGTCCCGGAGTGAATGGCTTTTCGGGCTTTTCCTGCTGGTGTTTTTTGCCGCGGGTGCCTGGGAAAATGCCAGACTTTTCGGTAACAAATATCCGATAGCCGTTGCTGTATTGGCAAGCCTGATATTTGTATTTACCGGGTTGTGGCTGTCTTCCACCGCCTATATCTGGTTTGCCTTCGTTGCCGTGCTGATCTGGGTTGCCTTGCTTATCCCGTCGCTTTTTCGCACGATACCGGCCCTGCATACCTTTTCGGGTCATATTTATCAGGCCTGCTACCTGTTTTCCATTCTCGCCAGTTTTCTGTGCGTGCTGTTCCTGTATAACCGCTCGGCGCTGTTTTTGCTCTCGATACTTGTGATTGCATGGCTGGCCGATATCGGTGCCTATTTTGCGGGAAGGGCATTTGGTCGGCATAAACTGGCTCCGGCCATTTCTCCGGGAAAAACCTGGGAAGGTGTTGTCGGTGGCATGGTGACTGTTATACTGGTTGCCATTGCCTCCATGAGTTTTTCAACTCCGGAGTCCAATATCAGCGTGCTGATATTTGAAAAGTACGGCTGGGGCGGAATGATAGGCGGCCTTGTCTTGCTGGTCTCCATGAGTATCGTGGGTGACTTGCTTGAATCGAAGCTGAAACGGCGTATCGGTTTTAAAGACAGCAGTAACTTGTTGCCAGGGCATGGCGGCGTTCTGGATCGGATCGATTCCCTGATTCCGATGTTGCCATTGGCCGTTTTATTGGGGATGTGGTTATAAAAATGACGGCGAGAAGGCAGGTCATCACAGTTTTAGGTTCCACAGGCTCAATCGGCGTCTCCACGCTGGATGTGCTGTCACGCCATCCGGATCAGTATTCCGTGTATGCCCTCACGGCAAACAGGCATGTTAGCCAATTACTGGAACAATGCGAAAAATTCCATCCGGAAGTCGCCGTTGTCGGCACAGCGGAATCAGCATTGCTTCTACAGAATTCCTTGCGTTCCAAAGGGGTGAAAACCGAGGTTTTGTACGGTGAAAAGGCACTTTGTCAGGTAGCCGCTTCCGAAAAATGCGATGCCGTCATGGCGGCCATTGTCGGCGCTGCAGGCCTTGCGCCAGCATTGGCGGCGGCACGTGCCGGCAAGAAAGTCATGCTGGCCAACAAGGAGGCGCTGGTGATGTCCGGCCAGCTGTTTATCGACGCTGTCATCAATCATGACGCGACTTTGCTTCCCATCGACAGCGAGCATAATGCCATCTTCCAGTGTCTTCCTTTTTCTCACAAGCGTTTTCCGCACCAGCATGGTGTTTCCAAGGTTTTGTTGACCGCGTCGGGCGGCCCTTTTTTACACCGTCCGGTCGATACACTGGATAGCGTGACACCGGAACAGGCAATAGCCCATCCAAAATGGGTGATGGGACGCAAAATCTCGGTCGATTCTGCTACCATGATGAATAAAGGACTGGAAGTTATCGAAGCACACTGGTTATTCGGTATACCGGCCAGTCAGATTGAAGTCGTCATTCATCCCCAAAGCGTCATTCATTCAATGGTTTCCTATATCGACGGGTCGGTCATTGCGCAGCTTGGAAATCCGGATATGCGGATTCCGATTGCCCATGCGCTCGCTTATCCTGACCGGATGACTTCCGGGGTGACGCCTCTGGATCTGACGCGGATCGGCACCTTGCAGTTCGAGTCTCCCGATTTCGTCCGTTTCCCCTGTCTGAAGCTGGCCTATGAAGCGCTTGAGACGGGTGGGGCGACACCAGCCATTCTGAATGCAGCCAATGAAGTGGCCGTTCAGGCTTTTCTTGACGAAAGAATCAGTTTCAGACGAATCGATTACGTTGTGGCCAATGTCCTGGACAAAGTGATGACGGAAAGTGCCGTAACGAGTATCGATAGTGTTTTAATGCATGACCGTGCGGCACGGACGGTCGCTACAGATCTCATTTTGCAATGATTTTCATTCAGACATTTTTTGCCTTCATCTTTGCATTGTCCGTGCTTATCGTTTTTCATGAGCTCGGCCATTACTGGATGGCCCGCCTTTGCAATGTCAAGGTTCTGCGATTTTCTCTGGGTATGGGAAAAATCCTGTACAGCCGGAAATTTGGCCCTGACCAGACGGAATGGGCGCTTTCGGCTTTACCATTGGGTGGATATGTCAAACTGCTTGATGCAAGAGCAGACGATCTGAGTCAGCTTTCGCCTGAAGACAGAAAACGTGAGTTTACCAGCCAGAATGTCTGGCGCCGCATTGCTATCGTCGCCGCAGGGCCATTGGCCAATTTCGTGCTTGCCATTGTCGTTCTGACCGGACTTTATATTTACGGGATGCCGGAGCCAATCGCGAAACTTCGCGAAGTGCCGGTCAACACTGCCGCCTGGCAGGCCGGATTGAGGGGAGGGGAAACGGTTGTCAATGTCGATGGCGTGCCGATCCATAACTGGCAGCAGGTTCGGTGGAAAATGACTGAAATGCTCATGGAGGCACGTCCAGCGGTATCTGTCGGGGTGGTCACCGGTTCGGCGGCAGATAATAGAGACAGTCCACGTGTTCCCGAAAAGACAGTCGTGATGCCCATGACTCAGGTTTCGATTGAAGACGTTGACAAGGATTTTATCGGCAAGTTGGGACTCGGACTCGAGAGGCCTCCAGCCATCATCGGAAAAACTGTCGATGGGGGTGTTGCCGCACAGGCTGGCCTGAAAGAAGGCGACCGGGTTGTCAAAATCAACGGTGAGCCTGTCCTCGACTCTCTGGCGCTGGTCACTGCCATACGTTCTTCTGCCGGAAAACAATTGACGCTCGACATCTTGCGTAATGGTGAACCTGTCACTGTTTTAATGACACCCGCCGTGAAAACGGAAAAGGAACAGCTGATCGGCAAAATGGATGCCACCATTTCCGTCATGCCGGCGATGACTATTCTGAGTTACAGTGTCCCGGTTGCTCTGATGGAGGGGATTGCGAAAACCTGGGACACTTCCTGTATCACGGTAAAAATGATCGGAAAAATGCTCGTCGGGGATGTTTCTCTCAAAAATATCACAGGTCCGATTGCCATTGCCGATTATGCGGGACAGACCGCCCGTGCGGGGCTTATCCGCTATCTCCACTTCATTGTTTTCATCAGTATCAGCATTGGCGTGATGAATTTACTTCCAATACCAGTGTTGGACGGCGGACTTTTACTGTATTATGCTGTGGAAGTTGTGACTGGTGGTTCTATTTCGGATCGTATTGCCGGAATAGGCTATAAAATCGGTGTCGGTATCCTTGGATTATTGTTATTGGTTGCCGTTTTTAATGATGTCATCCGGATCTTTTTCTGAGTGAAGTGCTGGCTGAATGTGAGTTTTTTGTGGCGTCTAAAATCAGATTCATGAAATTATTTCATCAACGTTTGCCTTTTCGTTTGTCACTTTTGGCAGCGATATCCATGGCTTTTTATTCGAATGTTGCGCAGGCAGTCGAGCCTTTTACCGTCAAGGATATTCGTGTAGAAGGTATTCAGCGTACTGAAGCGGGAACAGTGTTCAATTACCTGCCTGTCCGTGTGGGTGAAACGTTCAATGATGAAAAAGCCGTTTCAGCCATCAAGGCGCTTTATGCGACCGGCTTTTTCAAGGACGTCCGGATTGACGCCGAAGACGACGTTCTGGTCGTTATCGTCGAAGAACGTCCGGCAATTGCCAGTGTCGATTTTACCGGTGCCAAGGAATTCGAAAAGGCAGCCCTGATCAAGTCACTTAAAGACGTCGGGCTGGGTGAAGGCCGTATTTATGACCGTTCTCTTCTTGATCGTGCTGAGCAGGAGTTGAAGAGACAATACCTTTCTCATGGGCTGTATGGGGTCCAGATCACCACGACCATCACTCCGGTTGAAAGAAACAGGGTTGCCGTCAACTTTACAGTTGATGAAGGTGAAGTCGCCCGTATCAAACAGATCAAATTTGTCGGTAACAAGGCTTTTTCAGACAAGAAATTGCTGGAGGTTATCAAGTTGCGCACGCCGGGCTGGTTTACCTGGTATACCAAGGCGGACCAGTATTCCAAGGAAAAAATGACGGGCGATCTTGAAGCCATCAAGTCGTACTATCAAAATCGCGGTTACATCGAAATGCAGGTTGAATCGACGCAGGTGTCGATCACATCCGACAAAAAAGATATTTATATCACCGTCAATATCAAGGAAGGCGACAAGTACAAGGTTTCCGATATCCGTCTTGAAGGCGAGCTTTTCGGCCGTGAAAAAGAAATCCGGAATCTGGTCCAGCTGAAAAAAGGCGATGTTTATTCCGGTGAGAAACTGACGAACAGTTCCAGGGAAATTACCGAATATCTGGGTAACTTCGGCTATGCATTTGCGAACGTCAATCCGCAGCCCGATATCGATCGTGAAAAGAAAGAAGTCGCTTTCACGATTTTCGTCGATCCGGGCAAACGTGTTTATGTCCGCCAGATCACGATTGCGGGAAATAACAAAACCCGTGATGAAGTCATTCGTCGTGAATTCCGGCAGATGGAAGGTTCCTGGTATAACGGCAAGAACATCAAATTGTCACGTGACCGCGTTGACCGTCTGGGTTTCTTTACCGAAGTGGGTGTTGAAACCCCTGAGGTTCAGGGAACAGTCGATCAGGTCGACGTCAATATGAAAGTCGTTGAAAAACCGACGGGTAACGTCATGCTCGGCGCCGGTTTTTCGCAAAGTGACAAACTGTTGCTGTCAGGTTCCATTGAACAGCAGAATTTTGCCGGTACAGGGAATGACGTCGCATTGAACGTCAATACCAGCCAGCGCTACAGAACGATTTCGCTGGCACAGACCAATCCTTATTTTACTGACGATGGCATCAGCCGCCGATACGAAATTTTTTATCGTACCATCAGACCGCCTTTGATCAATGATAGTGACTATAAAGTCAAAACAGCGGGCGGTAACGTCAATTTCGGTATTCCATTTACCGAAGTGGACAGGGTATTTTTCGGTGTAGGGGTTGAAAATACCAGTATCGACACATACTGGAACAGTCCTCCGCAATATCTGGAATTCGTGCGCCAGTTTGGCACGGACGGGACTACGGCATCCGCCTGGTCGGTACCGTTGACTGTTGCATGGCAAAGGGATAATCGCGACAGTGCTCTTATCCCGACAAAAGGCCGATACCAGAAAGCCAATGCTGAAATTTCCATGCTCGGTGATATGAAATACTATAAATTGTCTTATCAGCAACAGTATTTCATGCCTCTTTTCTCGGGAGGAACTCTGGCCCTGAACGGTATGGTCGATTACGGTAAGGGTCTTGGCGGAAATCCATATCCACTGTTCAAGAATTTCTATGCCGGTGGTATGGGAACGGTTCGTGGCTATGAGAGCTCTTCTTTGGGACGTGTTGAATATGACCATTATGGCAATCGTGTTTATCTTGGTGGTACCAAACGCGTTGTCGGCAATATGGAATTGCAGTTCCCGATGCCCGGTATGGGCGGTGACAAGACCTTGCGCTGGTTTACATTTGTGGATGCAGGTAATGTTTATGCGGACAATCAAAACATCGATCTGGGTAATTTGAGATACTCTGCCGGGTTTGGTGTCAGTTGGGTGTCGCCAATCGGTCCTTTGAAACTCAGCTACGGTATCCCGCTGAATTCGAAAGAGGGTGACCAGAAAGAAGCCTTCCAGTTCCAGTTGGGTACCGGTTTCTAGTGAATCGATGGCATAATAAACATATTGACGATTTATTTTTTGGAGAAGTAACTTGAATAATTTTGCTAAAACTCTTATGTATACAAAAAAAATAGCCGTCCTCGCATTTTGTTTGGGAATCTTTGGTGTCGCACAGGCCCAGACGTCCAAAGTCGGTTATATCAATCCTGACAAGATCATGAGTGAATCCGCTCCTGCCAAGGCAGCCGAGAAAAAACTCGAAGCCGATTTTTCCAAACGTGCCAAGGAAATGCACAGTGCGCAAACCCGTTTGAAAACGATGAGCGACAAGCTTGAAAAGGATATGCCGGTTCTGGCCGAATCCGACCGTTTGAAACGCCAGCGTGAACTGGCTGACCTCTCCCAGGATTTCCAGCGCAAGCAGCGTTCTTTCCG
>JAHYZB010000054.1:0-6788 GCA_019424645.1 Oxalobacter formigenes | reverse complement strand
TGATGCAACGCCGCAATGAAGAACTGGCCAAGGTTGTCGATCGTGTGAACAAGGAAATCGACCGGATTGCCAAAGCGGAAAAGTATGACCTGATCGTCCAGGATGCCGCCTATATCAATCCACGTGTCGATATTACCGATCAGGTTCTGAAAGCACTTAACAAATAATCACCAAAAAAGTATCAGGATGCTAATCAGTCTTGCAGAACTCGTTGACCGCTTCGGCGGTCAACTTATTGGTAGCGGTGACTATAAGGTTGCCGGTTTCGCCCCTCTCGATAATGCTGATTCCTCGCATATCACTTTCCTGACCAATCCCCGCCTGAGAAATGAAGTGGAGCGCTGCAAAGCCGGTGCCCTGATCATTTCACCGAAAGACAACCAGCTGGTTGGCGATCTGTTCAAGGGCGCGCGTATTGTCGTCAAAAACCCTTACGCCTATTTCGCCCATGCGGCGCAATTGTTTGAAAGTTTCAAAACCGTTCCTCCTGTTTTGGGCATTCATCCGAGTGCAGTTGTCGATCCATCTGCGAAAGTCGCCGCAACAGCGTCTGTCGGTCCTTTCGTAAC
The DNA here is from genome assembly GCA_019424645.1 of Oxalobacter formigenes. GTDB lineage: Bacteria > Pseudomonadota > Gammaproteobacteria > Burkholderiales > Burkholderiaceae_D > Oxalobacter > Oxalobacter formigenes_D. The sequence goes on along the minus strand of JAHYZB010000054.1, from coordinate 6,219 downwards.
CGTTGAGGCAGAAGCTGAAATCGGGGAAAACTGTGTGATTGAAGCGGGTTGCTTTATCGGCAGAAAAGCGAAAGTAGGGGCGGGATGCCGTTTCTTCCCGCGAGTCATTTTTTTGAATGAATGTGAAATCGGGGAACGTGGCGTTTTGCGTCCCGGTGCCGTGATCGGATGTGAAGGTTTCGGCTTTGCCAATGAAGATGGCGTCTGGGTCAAGATTCCGCAGACAGGCCGCGTCATTATCGGAAACGATGTCCAGATCGGCGCCAATACGACGATTGACCGCGGTGCATTATCCGACACGATTATCGAAAATGGCGTCAAGCTGGATAACCAGATCCAGATCGGTCATAACTGCCATGTCGGTGAAAACTCGGCGATGGCGGGGTGTGTCGGCGTTGCAGGCAGCGCGATCTTCGGCAAGAATTGTACGGTCGGTGGCGCTGCCATGATCGGTGGTCATTTGACGATTGCCGACAGAACGCATATCACGGCTTCCAGTGTCGTCCAGAGTTCGGTTACCGAACCGGGCGTCTATTCCGGTTTTTACCCGCTGGCAAAACATCAGGAGTGGGAAAAGACTGCTGTGCTGGTGCGTAAATTGGGCACTATGCGTGATAGAATCCGTGAATTGGAAAAAACTGTAAAAGCCTTAACTGAAACTGAAAAATGAACACCCTGAATATTCACCAGATCCGCGAGTTGTTGCCTCACCGTTATCCCATGTTGCTCGTTGACCGTGTCCTCGACTGGGAAGCCGGAAAGAAAATTACGGCTATCAAGAATGTGACTGCCAATGAAGAGTTTTTCAATGGCCATTTCCCGAATCATCCTGTTATGCCGGGTGTTCTGATTATTGAAGCGCTGGCCCAGACAGCTGCTATTTTCGCTTTCATGTCAGCTGACAGCAAGCTGGACAAGGATGCCATCGTTTATTTTGCGACGATTGACAGTGCCCGTTTCAAACGGCCGGTTGAACCGGGTGACCAGCTGGTGATGGAAGCCGAACTGGTCCGCAGTTCGAGAGGTATGTGGAAGTTCAGGACGAAGGGCATGGTTGATGGCCAGCTGGCTGTTGAGGCCGAACTGATGTGTGCCATCCGGGGTGGCGTTGTCGCCCAGAAAGTGGAAGCCTGATGGCTATTCATCCGAGTGCAATAGTCGATCCGAAAGCCGAGCTGGACAGCTCGGTCGAAGTCGGTCCTTTTTCCGTCATTGGCCCGAATGTCAAAATCGGTGCCCGCACCAAAGTCGGCCCTCATGTCGTCATCGAAGGCCATACGACGATCGGTGAAGACAATCATATTTTCCAGTTTGCTTCACTGGGTGGCATGCCTCAGGACAAGAAATATGCCGGGGAAGAAACGAAACTGGTAATTGGCGATCGCAATACCATTCGCGAATTCTGTACGTTCAATCTGGGAACGGCCCAGGATGTTGGCGTGACCCGTCTGGGTAACGACAACTGGATTATGGCGTATGTCCATCTGGCTCATGATTGCCAGGTCGGGAACAATACCATTTTCGCCAATAGTGCCCAATTGGCTGGTCACGTCCATATCGGCGACTGGGTCATTCTGGGTGGCTTTACGCTGATCCATCAGTTTTGCCGGATTGGTGACCATGCCATGACCGGGTTTGGCGCCAAGATTTCACAGGACATCTCTCCTTTCGTCATGGCTTCCGGAACGCCGACAACGGCTTACGGTATCAATGCCGAAGGCCTGAGACGTCGCGGTTTTTCCGCAGACCAGATCACGGGTATCAAAAGGGCGTACAAAACCGTTTACCGTTCGGGTTTGACGCTTGAAGAAGCCAAAACGAAATTGCTGGAAGAAGCAGCCGCTTCTCCGGAATCCGCCAAATATATCGAACAGATGCATACCTTTATTTCTGAAGCGCAAAGAGGTTTGCTCAGATAATCGGGTACTCGTCGTCTCTGTTCGTTGTCACTGATGGGAGTGGGGTTTTGAGATCGATAGCCATGGTAGCAGGTGAAACGTCCGGCGATTTGCTGGGAGCCAATCTGCTATCGGCGCTTCGTCCCCAATTGCCCGATACGCTAATGCACGGTATCGGCGGTCCGCAGATGGCGAAATACGATTTTGTCAGCAACTGGCCGATGGAAAAACTTTCCGTTAACGGTCTCTTCGAGGTGCTGGCTCACTATCGTGAAATCAAGGGAATCCACAACCATCTCCGTGACCACCTGCTGGCTCAGAGACCGGACGTTTTCGTCGGTATTGATTCCCCCGAATTCAACCTCAGTCTTGAACTTGCACTGAAAAAAGCGGGTATCAAGACGGTCCATTTCGTCAGCCCGTCGGTATGGGCATGGCGCAGCGGACGCATCAGGAAAATTGCCGAAGCCGTTTCGCGTATTCTTGTACTGTTTCCTTTTGAGGAAGCGATTTATCAAAAGGCAGGTATTCCCGTCACCTATGTGGGACATCCACTGGCTGAATCGATTCCGATGCGTCCGGATATGGATGCTGCACGGACGAGCCTTGGACTGGACAGGGAAAAACCGGTCATCACGATTATGCCGGGCAGCCGTATGTCGGAACTGAAATATAACAGTCTGGCTTTTGTCGAATCAGCAAAAATACTGTTGCAGCGTGATCCGACAATTCAGTTCGTTATTCCGATGGCGGGTGACGAACAACTGAAGTATTTCACCAAACTGGTATCGGGCGCGCGTCTGGATGATTTGCCACTGCAAATCGTGCGCGGGCATTCCCATGCGGCCATTACAGCAGCCGATGCCGTGCTGGTCGCATCCGGCACGGCCACGCTGGAAGTGGCCCTGTTCAAAAAACCGATGGTTATCGCTTACAAGCTGATGAGGGCGACCTGGGAAATCGCACGCCATATCGTCAAACCGCCGGTCGGTTTGCCCAATATTCTGGCGGGTGAAATGATTGTTCCCGAGCTGCTTCAGAATGCAGCAACCGGTCAGGCTCTCGCTGACGCACTCTGGTTCCAGCTGACAGATCAGGCAAACCGCCAGCGTCTTGAAGAACGCTTCATTGCCATGCATTATTCCCTGTTGCGCAATACGGCCCAGACAAGTGCCGAAGCTATTCTGGAAGTCATGGACCAACATGGCTAGGAAAATCGCAAAACGGGCGGTTTCTTCCACATTGCCACTCCCACTTTTCGATGAAGACTTCACTTCGGGTGTGACGCTCTTTTGTGGAGCCGATGAAGCGGGCAGGGGGCCTATAGCGGGGCCTGTTTTTGCAGCCGCCGTGATTCTCGACCCGGACCATCCGATAGCGGGTCTGAAAGATTCCAAGAAACTGTCCGAACACCGCAGGGACGAGCTGGCGCTCGAGATCAAACACTATGCCAAGGCCTGGGCTATTGCCGAGTGTTCGATTGAAGAAATCGACGAACTGAATATTCTGCATGCTTCCATGCTGGCCATGAAACGGGCCATAGAATCCCTGTCGATCAAACCGGAGCTTGCCCTGATCGATGGCAACCGTTGTCCAAAGCTGGCGATTGCTGCAAAGGCCATTGTCAAGGGTGACGACAAGGTACCTGCCATTTCGGCTGCGTCCATCCTTGCCAAAACGGCACGGGATGCGGTCATGCTGGATTTGCATCGCCAATACCCTGAGTACGGCTTCGACCGCCATAAAGGCTATCCGACAGCATATCATCTGGAACAGCTCGGCATTCATGGCGTATCACCCGTCCATCGCAAAACATATGCTCCTGTGAGGAAAATCCTTGAACCGGAAGCGTTTTCCGACTGAGTTTTTCACCGGACGTGAATGAAAGGATTTTCAAGTGACGAATCTGGATTTTCTTCTTCCCAAAAATTTTCCAACCGACCTGCGCAGTGTTGTCTGGCCTCGTCCCATGACAGTTCTGGTGACAGCACCCCATCCGGATGATTTCGATGCGATCGGCGTTACCCTGAAATATCTGATGGATCAGGGGCATGACATCCATGTTCTTGTCGCTGAAACGGGCAGTGGAATCGATAGAGTCTACGGTGCGGGCATGACGCAGGAAGACAAGCGCCAACTGCGGGTTCGTGAACAGACTGGCAGTCTTCGATTCTTCGGCCTTCCTGATGAAAACTTCCGTTTTCTGAGCCTGAATAATGCGCCCGATGATCAGGTCGTCGACGATGAAGCCAACCGGCTATTTCTGGAAAAACGGGTTCGAAATTTGCGTCCCGATCTGCTCTTTATGCCTCACGGGAACGATTCCAACCGGGCCCATCGCGACATGGCGAAAATGATGAAGGCGATCGCGTCGAAGATGGAATGGCCTGTTGCGCTGATGTTCAACAGCGATGTCAAAACAGTCGACATGAGAAAGGATTTTTACGTCGGGTTCGGTGTGGTGGATGCGCAATGGAAAGCGCAGCTTTTGCGGTATCACGATTCCCAGCACCAGCGTAATTTACGTGACCGTAAACACGGGTTCGATGATCGTGTATTGATGCTGAATCGCCGCACGGCAACTGAACTCGGCATCCACGAGCTTTATGCCGCTTCTTTCGAAATCGAAATCCTGTAAACGGATTTTTAAAGGCAACTTGTCAGGTCGCTTTTTTTCAATAGGAACGCAGGTTGCTCAAAATGGCCGTAGCGATTTCCTCTATGGATTTTGACGTTGAGGAAAGATAGCGGATGTTTTCAAGGTTCATCATGCCTTCCGCTTCGGAAATTTCATAACGGCAATTGTCCAGCGCGGCATAACGGCTGTTTGGACGACGCTCATTGCGGACTTCGGCGAGCCTTTCAGGCTGGATGGTCAATCCGAACAGCTTGTTTTTGTAAGGTTCCAGCGCTTTTGGCATATGGCCGCGTTCAAAATCTTCCGGAATCAGCGGATAGTTGGCGACTTTCAGGCCATATTGCATGGCGAGGTACAGGCTGGTCGGTGTTTTGCCGCTTCGGGATACGCCGATCAGAATCACGTCGGCATCATCCAGATTGCGGTTGGACTGCCCATCGTCGTGTTCCAGCGTGAAGTTGATGGCTTCGATCCGCTTTTTGTACTCCAGGCTTTCCATATTCTGGTGGGATAGCCCGATTTCCTCTTTCGGTGACACACCGAGTTCGGCTTTCAGCGGCTCGACAAATGTCTGGATCACGTCCAGATGAAGGGCATCGGCCTTGCGCAATTCGGCAACGAGTTCAGGAATGACCAATGTGGAAAAAACAATCGGGAGCTGTCCGGTCCTGTCGTGTTCGGCCTGAATCTGGTCTTTTGCCTGCCGTACCTTGTCAAGCGTATCGACAAAAGGGATATGAATCCGGGAAAAAGTCAGGTTGAACTGGGAAAGGACCGAGCGGGCCAAAGCCTCCGCCGTGATGCCGGTGCCATCGGAAACAATGTAAACGGAGCGGCCTGGAATATCCTGTTGTGTCGTCATATTTCAACTTGTCTGAAAGAATAATCAAAGAGATGAAGAATTTCTTTTATTGTAAAGATTATTTTTGAAAAACACAGTCTCCGCCGCGGTACAATAAAAAGATTAATGCCGTTTTGCCGAAATACCCTGTACTTCCCCATTTACCTGTTACTGATTCACTCTACGCGCAAGGAGATCACCATGTCGGAAACATCGCCACTAGCAACCAATGATCAGGCTGACTATGTCGTCCCGTTTACAGAACTGAGGATGAAAGATGTGCCCTCGGTTGGCGGGAAGAATGCTTCTCTTGGCGAAATGATCAGCCAGTTACAGGAAAAGGGCGTAAGGGTACCCGGCGGGTTTGCGACAACGGCACAGGCGTATCGCGATTTTCTTTCCCATAGCGCAAACGGGGGAGAAACGCTGGCAAAACGGATCGAAAAAAGGCTTGCCGGTGTCGATGTCAGCGATGTGCGCGCATTGGCTGACGCGGGTGCCGATATCCGTCAGTGGATTGTGGATACACCATTGCAACCACGGTTGCAGGAAGAATTGCTTGAGCATTATCGCAAAATGGTCAACGCCTCGATTGGTGAACTTTCCGTTGCCGTGCGTTCTTCCGCTACGGCAGAAGACTTGCAGGACGCATCGTTTGCAGGCCAGCAGGAAACCTTTTTGAACGTTGTCGGTGAAGAAAATCTCCTTCATGCCGTCAAGGAAGTTTTTGCCTCCCTCTATAACGACCGGGCGATTTCCTATCGCCAGCAACGCGGTTTCAAACATGCTGAAGTGGCTCTGTCGGCCGGTATCCAGAAAATGGTGCGTTCCGATCTTGCGTC
>JAHYZB010000053.1:2962-9268 GCA_019424645.1 Oxalobacter formigenes | reverse complement strand
TGTTCCATAGCGTATTGCAATAGCATAGCCTTTTGGTTTTGTATGCTGTTGCTGACGTTTTCGAAAATCCCGCTTTCCAGTCTCAAATTCGGGCCATTCCATTTTTTGATGGTTGCGGTACAACTGGTCGGAAGTGTTGCCGTTTATGCCGCTTTACGACCGGTGAATATCATCATCGCCGAAGCGGCTATGGTTATCATCATGACTCCGACGGGTACGGCTACAGCCGTTGTTACGCAAAAACTGGGAGGCAATGCCGCCAGCCTGACCAGTTACATGATTCTCTCCAATCTTGCGACGGCGATTACCGCCCCTTTGCTTTTCCCCTTCATTCATCCGATGACCGGAGGGATTGGCTTTTGGGAAGCGTTTTTCCTTATTCTGCAAAAAGTATTTCCGCTTCTGATCCTGCCTTTTATCATGGCGATGGCCATCAGGCGTTTTTTTCCGCCTCTTGGACAGAGGCTGGCCAAATGGCAGGAATGGGCTTTCTATCTCTGGGGCATCACGCTTATGATCGTGATTGGCAAGACGATCCATACCCTGGTCACCGAACCGAACGATGGCATGATGGCATTCTGGCTGATGATTTCCGCTGCGGTCATCTGCCTTGTGCTTTTCACATGTGGGAAATGGCTTGGTTCGTTCTTTGATGAACGGGTGACTGCCGGACAGGCGATGGGCCAGAAAAACGCCATTCTGGCCGCATGGCTGTCACAGGCTTATCTTTCACCCATTACTGCCGTGGCGGCGAGTTCATACATTGTCTGGCAAAACGCATTCAATGCATGGCAGTTGTGGAAAAAAAGGAAAGAAGAGGAAGGGATGTGAGAGAAAAAGCTGATTATTGACGGTTTTTACCTGATTCATCATAAACGCCAACACTCCGATACCGATATGGCATCCGTATCTTCTTTTCAGGATATAAAAGAATCAGACTTGCCAAATGACATGCCGGTCTGGGCCAGCAGGAAAGGGTCAGGTCTTTTTGCATTCGCTTTCAGGAACGTCTCGCGGTATCATTCAGTCTGGAAGAACGATTATTGTGAATTGTTTAACAAACCCGGACTGCCAATGAAAGAATCCCTGTTCCCGTCATCACAGGCGGATCTGTTTGCCGAACCGGACAACGAGCCGAAACCTGAGATTGTCAAAAATGATCTTCAGACACTTAAAAAACGTCTGGACAAACTGCTGGCCGGTACGGACGACTTCAGAATTCTCGAACGCATTCCCCTTACAAAGTCCGATGTTGCATTGCCGTATTCCCTGTCCGAAAAGAAAGGCGATGAAATCGCGATCGTCATTCTGGATACCGAAACGACCGGCCTGTCGTCCGAAATGGACGCCATTATCGAGCTGGGGCTTGTAAAAGCACTGTTTTCTCCATCGGCACACCGTCTGGTGTCCATCGAACGCATCGTCAGCACTTACGAAGATCCGGGCAAGCCGATCACACCTTTCATTACGGAATTGACAGGGATTACGGACGATATGGTTCGTGGCAAACGGATTGATGAAGGACTGGTTGCCGACGTTCTTGGCGATGCCGTTCTGATCGTCGCGCACAATGCCGCTTTCGACCGCCCTTTTTTCGAGAAGCGGTTCAAGGGGTTTGAAGAAAAAAAATGGGCCTGTTCCCTGACAGGCATTGCATGGAATGAACTGGGTTTCAAAAACCTGAAACAGGAAGAATTACTGTTGAAATCAGGCTATTTTTACGAAGCGCATCGCGCTTCCATCGATTGTCTTGCGCTGGCATGGCTGCTTCATTGCCAGCCTCAGGCATTCACCAGCCTGCTAGAACTGGCGGAGAAAAAAACAGTCACAGTGCAGGCATTCGGTGCGCCTTTTGAGGCGAAAGACGGTCTGAAAGCACGCGGCTACCGGTGGCACGACGGGACAAGCGGCCCCAACCGGCACTGGTGGAAAGACATCAGGGAAGAAGATCTGGCGGAAGAAAAAGCGTTTTTGGACGAGCTATACGCCCACGGTTCCGAACGTGCCGGTTTTTCTTTCAAATCGGCTTGTGAGCGCTTCAGAAGCCTATAGGTTTCAGCTCAGCCATTTCTGATTCTTTATCCAGTCGGTTATGACCTGTCTTGCATCATCATTGCATCGGTCCATCCGGATAGCCAGTCCCCGGATTATATTGGCTTTCTGACAGGTTTTTTCGATATAAAGTCCGCTTCTGCCGAACCCGCTGCCTTCGTGGGTACAGAACGGGATGACCGCCTTGCCTGAAAAATCATACGTGTCCAGAAAAGTCAGCACCGGCATGGGCATGGCGTCCCACCAGATCGGAAAACAAAGGAAAATGACGTCGTAAGCATCAAAATCCGCGACTGTCGCTGTCAGTTCCGGACGGGCATTTTCAATCAGTTCGCTTGACGCGACTTTGGTCGTTTGCTCGTAATCATCCGGATAAGGTTCCCGTCTTTCTATCCGGAACAGTTCACCTTTGACCTGAGCGGCAATTTCTTTTGCGATTATTTCCGTATTGCCAGCCGGGAGGTCAACGATTTCACCTCCAAAACGATGGTTTTCCCCGCGTGAAAAATAAGCGACCAGACTTTTTGCCATATTGCCTCCTGTTTGTCGAAACAAACTCTTCTCCTGTCAATATAGTTCACAGGTAAAGGCAATGCAATAGAGGAGGGTTGCGACTGTGGCCGGTAGAAAGAATCGTTGAAGAAGAACCGGCAAGAAAAGTGTTTCCGAACGGGTTTTACCTCTGCATTTTTATATGTTGCCGGTTTTTCATTCGAACCGGGTTCGCTCGTTTCAGGAGCCAGTCGGTTTCAAAAGCAGGCCGTTCTTTCTCATCCAGTCTTCAATATGCCTGTCTGCCTTGTCCCGGAGATGGCCGATAATCGCCAGACCCGGCAGAACCGATGCATCAGGACAGGCTTTGCGGATATAGTGTTCACTCATCCCGAGGCCGCTGCCTTCGTGAGTGCAGAACGGGACAATAGTCTTGCCTGCAAAGTTGTATGACTCAAGAAAAGTCATAACTGGCATCGGCATCACGCCCCACCAGATGGGATAGCCCAGATAAATAACGTCGCAAGCGTCGAAATTCCTGACTGTCGCGGTCAGTTCGGGACGGGCATTTTCACCGAGTTCGATTTTGGCCACTTCCGTCGATTCATCATAATCGACAGGGTAGGGTTTGACCGCTTCGATATGAAACAGGTCGCCGCCGGTTATACGGGCAATTTTTTCGGCGATCACTTCCGTATTGCCAACCGTCAAATCGGTGATTTTTCCATCGAAATAGTTTTTCCCTCGGCGGGAATAGTAAGCAATCAGACTTTTTGTCATGGTTTTCTCCGTTTATTGGCTTCAAAAGGAAATTCTGTTTCCCCATGAATCCAATATAGTCCCCTGCATATGGAAAACACAGAGTGAAAGCTGCCTGATTCTTGCCTGATTCTCCCGATAGTGAGATTTTCAATGGCGGATCAGCTGTCTCAACACGTTCAGGGACGACAGGAGGATACCGCCGATAATCAGCAGGCCGCCGACGATCTGGGGCATCGAAATCGTTTCATGCAGGAGAATGACCGCTTCCAGGCTGGAAAAGAGCGGGATACTGTAATAGACGATGCCGGCACGGGCCGCGCCAATATATTCCACCGACCGGTTCCACAAGAGATAGCCGATGAGGGTCGGGATGACGGCGATATACAGGATGATCCAGAGAGTCTGACTATCGGGAAAATGGTAACCGGACGAGAAGGCTTCGGCTGCCATCAAAGGGCAGAGCGCGAAAAAGCCAAAAGCGAGCATCGCCGTCATCAGCGCCTTTTGCGGCATGGCGGCAGGGCGTCTGCGAACCAGAATACTGTATACGGCGAAAAGCGATGCGGCAAGCAACATCCAGAGGTCACCAATGGTAAAGGACAGGTCGGCGATACGGTGGAACTCGCCTTTCAATACCAGAACCAGAACGCCGGTAACAGCAATGACAAGCCCTGAAACTTGTGGAAGAGACAGGCGCTCGTGAAGGAATGCAACGGCAAAAAAGGCCATGAAAACCGGAGCCGTTGCCGCAATGAGTGACATATTGGTAGCGTCAGTCGTCCGGCCGGCCTCGAACATCAGGATGCTGTACATCGAAAACCCGAGTACACCGGCGACCACGACACAGCCGAAGGGCAACATGCAGGAAAACGTGAACAGCCAGCGCCAGAAGGCCAGTTCGACCGGAGACATGGAAAAAGCGATAAGCCGTGCCAGCGGAAACGTCGTGCTCCACAAGACGGTTGCCGACAGGGCGAGCAAATAACCTTTGGCGGACGTCGATGGATTCATGTTGTGTCGGATGCGAGCGGGAAAAGAAGCAATCTTACATCAAATGACAGGGATTGGAGGGCGGCGTTGACCAGAGTGCACAAGACAGGCATCTTTCGGACAGGTCTGTTCAATAAATGAAAAAAGGGAATGCTGCGACAGCATTCCCTGAAGGACAGGCGTCAAAACTAGAATTTGATGTTCTCGTTGTGTACCAGCTGATTCATCAATTCCTGAACGATGTCAGTCCCTCCATGATGGTCGAAACCGGACATGGTTATCGTCGCCAGATTGGTCATTTGGGCGCTTCCGTCATGACCGTCCACATCGATAGACAGTTTGACCGTCAATGTGCCGTCAGCATTTTCCTTCACGTCATCGAAGCTGAGATAGCCACCGTTCACAAGCGATTCCAGACTGACTGGCTTGTCATGACCCGTGATCAGTTCACTGATATCGAGCACATCGGCATTCACATCGATCTTTCCGTTCGACTCGTTCAGATTGCCAAGATGGAAATCCGTAATGGTATCGCCGTGAGTCACACCGTCCAGATCGCCGGCATTATATTTGAATGTATCGTTACCGGTACCGCCGGACACAATGTCGTCGCCCTTGCCGCCGGCCAGTACATCGTTGCCGCTGCCGCCGAGCAGGATATCATGGCCTTCACCTCCGTAGAGATGATCGTTTCCACCCATGCCCAGCAGGATATCGTTACCGGTACCTCCGAAAAGGTGGTCGTTACCGTCATGCCCGCTTTCTATGCCCGAATGTTCAATACCGCTCGTGAAATCGTGGATTTCCTGTGCCGTACCATGATCGAAGAGATGATGGATTCCGGCCGCCAGATCATCTCCCTGGACATGGGTACCCATCAGATAGTCGAGATGATCCAGACTGCCTTTTTGCGTCAGACTGTTGTCGCCGTCACCGATAAGGACATCGTTGCCACCCTGTCCGACAAGAATGTCGTGGCCGGTTCCTCCGATCAGGAGATCGTTCTGGTTACTGGCCTCGTTGGGGTCGCCAAGCGTATCGGCAAATTCCGGATGTGCCATCAGGTAAGCATGTATACTTGCGTTGCTGCTGGCGTCGCCTCCTGCTGCAGCCACTGCTACGGCGAGTGCCGTCGCACCGTCGAGTTCGACGCCAACTTCACCTTTATAATAGACGTGATCGCCGAAAACGATGTCGTTGCCTGCACCCGCATAGACGGTATCCCGGTCTGCATCGACTGGAGGAACAACAACGCCGGGTTTGAGAAATTCGTTCAGATCATGACTGTTATGGAGAATCTGGCCTCCTCCCGTATTGTCGAAATGATCCAGCGTACCACTATCCAGTCCCGATCCGGCGAAACCGGCGCTGTTCATTTCCAGACCGGGGACCATATCCAGCAGTTTTTCATAGCCGTCCGTATGAGAAAGAACGTATTGCTGGGCATAAATGAAATAATCCGGAGCATAGGAATTATGCGGCCAACTGGCAGGCCAGTCTGGCTGATGGTGCAACGAATCGTAATTGATGACGGCGCCATTTGCAGAAATGGAATTGGGAGCTCCATCAGAGATAAAATATACTTTATTGACCACTTCCATTCCCTGAACAGGAGGGAGGGCAGACTGTTTTGCAAACCAGTGGCAGACTTCTTCGAAGGCCGCCTGATAATTGGTATTGGACGCTCCTCCATCCCTGATGTGATTGGCCAGTTCGTTCACGTAACCCTTGAGTTCGTCAACATTGTCCTGAGTTACGGAGAGCCAGCTGTTTTCGAATGCGCTGGAATGGAATCCGACCAGCTGGATATTGACGGTTAGCCCTCCCTGAGCTGTCTGGGCAGCAATGGAATCGATCAGGTTGTTCAGTGCTTCGACAGAGGAGGCGAGACGTGTATTGCCGTTGTCAAGCCCGGCGTACATGGAATTGGACACGTCGAGCACCAGTGACAGATTGTACGTAACTGTGTTCTGGACACCGTCTATATGCCCCTTGTCCCCGATAATGATA
>JAHYZB010000053.1:0-2952 GCA_019424645.1 Oxalobacter formigenes | reverse complement strand
GGAGAAAACCACCGCCGTTTCCACCGGTGATGGTATCGGAATGAACCCCTCCGACCTGCATGCCAACCGTTTCCAGATGGACCGTTTGCGACACGACGTCTCCGTCGCTGTCGGTCACCGAGACAGTGATGTCATGCGCCTGTCCCTGTGTGCCGAACTGGGTACTGACAACGCCACTGTTCTGTAGATAAATGATTTCGCCTGTCTGTTCATTGATGTCGAGCGAGGAGAGCGTCTGGTTCGGATTTTCACCGATATTGCCTTCGGTATGATGTGGAGTGACGGTTTGACCGTCAACCGTTACCGAGACAGTTTTGCCATCGCCATTATCGGCTCCGAAATCGAAATTGAACCCGGCCTTGAAATGGTCCACACCGTCAGTTGTGTTCACCATAGTCTGTATCGCTTTGGCAAACATACTGCTGATTGTGGGCACGTCGTCAATGATATCGACCGGAACCTTGATGTCGAACGTATTGCCGTTGGTGTCACTGACAGTAAGGGTGACGGTATCGCCGCCTTCGACTATATTGGCACCCTGAACATCGCCGGATTTGATCGCTTCGGTCAGAATATAGTGCCAGTTGCCGCTTTGTGCATCCTGTACAACCGTTCCGTGTGTGCCCTGATCGGCCACTCCGACAATGGTATATCCGTCTGGTGCCTTGATATTTGCCGTTTCGGACAGGTCGGCAACATTGTCCAGACCGTGTTCGTTGACGGTTACATGAGCGATACTGCTGCCATCCGGTCCGGTAGCTGGCGTGACGTCAATATCGAGCTTGACGTCAGTCGAGTCGCCATCGGCATCCCTGATGGTAATGACGAAGCTGTCCTGTGCATTGCCCAACACATTAGGGTTGGCCTGATAACTGTAGCTGCCGTCCATGTTAACGGTCAGTCTGCCATACTCGCCTTCGATAGTATAAGACCCGGCATTTGCCATATCGGTGATGTCATGACTATGGTTCCCGACGGAGATCGTCAGGGATTTGCCGTCACCGTCATCTGCACCGAAGTCGTAATGGATCGAACCGCTTGCTTCACTGATGGACGCACCCGAGCCAACGGAAATCTGATGGTAGTCGGAACCGGCCAGATCCAGTATGGGAACGTCATCGACAATATCCACTTTGACGTCGATTGTGAACTGATTGCCATAGGCGTCCTGAACGGTCATTTTGACCGTATCGGCGCCTTCGACCGTATTGGCACCCTGAACATCGCCGGATTTGATCGCCTCGTTCAGGGTGTAATGCCACTGGCCGTCTTTGCCAAAGGTGACAATGCCGTGACTGCCGGCATATCCGTTTTCCGACATCACGATGTTGAAACCGTCCGGCATCGTGATAGGTTTCGAGATTTCGGATGTATTGTTTGCATCGTTCAGACCGGCTTCATCGACAGTGACATGGGCGATGCTGCCGGTGTCGGGTCCGGAAGGAGGGGTTACCGTCACATCCAGCTTGACGTCTTTTGTGTCACCATCGGCGTCCGTGATGGTAAGGACGAAACTGTCCTGGGCATTGCCCAATATATTGGGATTGGCCTGATAGCTGTAGCTGCCGTCCGCATTGATGGTCAGCTTGCCGTATTCGCCTTGTACGATTTGCGAACCGCCACCAGAGACAATGTCGGAGATATCAACCGTCCTGTCGCCAATGGATACCGTAAGGGATTTGCCCTTGCCGTCATCCGCGCCGAAATCATAGTGGATCGAACCGGTTGCTTCAGTGACTGTCGCTCCGGAACTGACCTGAATATCCTGATAGTCCTGTCCCGCCAGATTCAGTATGGGAACGTCATCGACGATATCAACCTTGATATCGACAGTGAAACGGTTGCCGTTGCCGTCTTCTACCGTCATTTTGACGGTGTCTGCTCCGTCGACCGTATTTGTCCCTTGTTCCTTCCCCGAATCGATTGCCTCGTTCAGGGTATAGTGCCATTGACCGTCCGTTCCTTTTCCAACACTGCCATATGACCCCTGACCGTCCTTGGCGACGCCTATGATTGTATAGCCATCGGGCATCGTGATGGGGTTTGAAATTTCGGATGTATTGTTTGCATCGTTCAGACCGGCTTCATCGACAGTGACATGGGCGATGCTGCCGGTGTCGGGTCCGGAAGGAGGGGTTACCGTCACATCCAGCTTGACGTCTTTTGTGTCACCATCGGCGTCCGTGATGGTAAGGACGAAACTGTCCTGGGCATTGCCCAATATATTGGGATTGGCCTGATAACTGTAGCTGCCGTCCGAATTGATGGTCAGTTTGCCGTATTCGCCATCCAGTGTGCAAGAGCCAGTGTTGACGAGATTGGTAATGTCATAGCTGTGGTTCCCGACGGAAATCGTCAGGGACTTGCCGGCACCGTCATCCGCACCGAAGTCGTAATGGATAGAACCGCTTGCTTCACTGATGGATAGGCCCGAGCCAACGGAAATCTGATGGTAGCCGGAACCGGCCAGATCCAGTACGGGAACGTCATCGACGACATCTACCTTGACATCGACAGTGAACCGGTTTCCGTTTCCGTCTTCAACCGTCATCTTGACGCTGTCGGCATCGGTGACGGTATTCGCCCCCGGGTTGTTTCCGGAATCGATTGCCTCCGACAGGGTGTAATGCCAGTTGCCTTCTGCATCTTGCGATACGGTGCCGTGTCCACCGTTTTCAACATCAATGATCTTGTAACCGTCCGGGGCTTTTATCAAAGCGCTTTCTGACGTGTCGGCAGGATTGTCCAGCCCGTGTTCGTTGACGACGAGATGATCACTGACGACCGGAGCGTCTTTGGTACCGTGAATATTGACATCGATTTCCTGTTCGGAATACGCCCCGTGTTCGTCGGTCACGCGGATCGTGAACGGGCCGACAGAGTGGATATCGCCGTCGTTCAGCGCTTTTACGTCGTCGGAAGTATTATCGATGGTAAAGTGGTATTTGCCGT
>JAHYZB010000052.1 GCA_019424645.1 Oxalobacter formigenes | reverse complement strand
AAGGAAACGAAGATCAAGTAGGTCTTCACCGCTTTCTTATGCAAAAAGCCGACATTTCATGTCGGCTTTTTTGTTTTGCGCACTTTAGCGATAGGACTGTTCGTAAATGGCGATACAGTCCGTTTCAGAGAGTACTGCCGGATCGTAGTTGAACAGGTCTCCCATCGTGTCACGGGCATTTTTCGCCATTTTCGGCAAGTCCTCACGCCTGATGCCGTAATCGGACATCTTGAGATTGTCCACACCACAGGCGGCTTGCAGGCGTGCAAGCGCCCTGACGAAATCCATAGGATCGGCGGAATCCTTTTCTCCCAGGGCTTTTGCCATATCGATCAGCTTGTCATCGCAGGCATGGATTTTTGCGAAATGGGTGTAGTACGCGAGGCTGATCATGATCAGCCCTGCCCCGTGCGGCAATTCGGGATGGTAGGCCGACAAGGCGTGTTCGAGCGAATGTTCCGACAGGCACGAAGAAGTTGATTCGACCATGCCCGAGATCGTGTTGGCGGCCGCCATGCCTTCCCTTGCTTTCAGGTCTTTGCCGTCGTGCACGGCTGTCGGCAGGTTTTTGCCGATCAGTTCGATGGCCTTGATGGACAGGGCTTCGCTAATCGGGTTCGCACAGTTGGCGATATAGCCTTCGGTACTGTGAAACAGGGCATCAAACCCCTGAAAGGCCGTCAATGCCGGAGGTACCGTCAGCATCAGTTCAGGATCGACGATGGAGAGGACAGGAAAAGTATCGTCGTAACCGAAACCGATTTTTTCATTGGTTTCTTCTTTGGTGACGACTGTCCATGGATCGGCTTCCGTTCCCGTCCCGGCGGTCGTGGTGATGGCGACTACCGGCAACGGTTTGTTTTCGGGTACTTGTGCCTTGCCGGTTCCCCCTGAAATGTAATCCCAGTAGTCGCCTTCATTGGTCGCCATGACGGCGATGGATTTCGCTGAATCGATACTGCTGCCGCCACCCAGGCCAATGATGAAATCGCACCCTTCGTTCTTTGCCAGTGCCGCGCCTTCCATGACGTGCTTTTTGACGGGATTGGGCAAAATTTTGTCGAAGAGGACGCTGGATAGTCCGGCCTGCCTCAACTGTTTTTCGACCCTGTCGAGATAGCCGAACTGCCTGATGGATTTGCCTGTGGTCGTGACGATCAGGGCTTTCTTGCCTGGCAATGACTGGGCATGCAGTTCATTCAATATACCGGCCCCGAACAAAATGCGTGTCGGAATGTAATAGGTGAAATTCGTCATGCTGCTTCCTTTGGCTGTCTGTCGTGCGGATTTTTTTGTGATAAAAGGATAAGTCCGGTTGAAACTATAACGCGTTAAAAAGCCCCTTGAAAGGGGCTTGTGGGATAAAACCGGTTCCTTGCCATCTTAATGTCGGACAATCTTTAATACGTCCCGTGCAGCATCCATGCTCATGCCTTTGTAGTGAAGCCAGACAATTGCATAATCCATCCCTATCCGGTCACGCATGGAAATGGCTTCTTCAATGATGTCGTCATCCATAAGAACAGCAGGAATCCTTCCTTTTGCGTCAAGTAAAAGTGCCTGTACTTCCGGCTGTATGAGTTGAGGCATTTTTTCACCTGTCCAAACTGTCATTTAATTGATAATAATCCGTTTCAGCATCGTGCCCGGCGATCCCGCCGTCTGCGCAATACCCGTTCTATGATTTCCGGCGCCACATCGTGCTTTTCCATAAAGCGGGCTGCAGAGGAATAGCCATGATCGATATCCATTTCAATGCCCCGTTCAATGATATCGAAATGTTTCCAGTCGCTGCGGCGATTGTCTTCTTCGGGTAAAACGGTCCGTTTTTTGTCTTCTGGCTGCTTCATAACTCTCTCCATTTCTCAGAGGGAAACAGTTCCAGTTTATAAAGATTCCCCGTTTGCCCTCTTGTCATATTTCAAAGACAAAAACGATCTTCCGTATTTTTTGTGTCATGTCCGGGAACCGACGTACTTTGTCCGATAAAATGGAAAAAATTCATGAAACCGACCTGTAAAGGCATAAAAACAAAAACAGGATAAGCATTATGAGCGATTCATCTATACCCGATGTACTGCTGGCTCCTCTGGAAGGCCTGTCGCCACTTCTGTCACCTGACATCCATACAATTATCCTTGGGAGTTTCCCCAGCCGTGAATCACTGGCGGCCAGCCAGTATTACGCGCATCCCCGCAACCAGTTCTGGCGACTTTTGTCCTGTGTGCTGGGTGACGAT
Organism: Oxalobacter formigenes; assembly: GCA_019424645.1. Classification (GTDB taxonomy): domain Bacteria; phylum Pseudomonadota; class Gammaproteobacteria; order Burkholderiales; family Burkholderiaceae_D; genus Oxalobacter; species Oxalobacter formigenes_D. The sequence continues at coordinate 7,138 of JAHYZB010000052.1, read as the reverse complement.
CTGGCTCTATTGCCTTACGAAGAGAGATTGCCGCGCCTGTTGACGCATAAAATCGGCTTGTGGGACGTTATTTCCATGTGTGAACGCGAGGGCAGTCTCGATTCGCGCATCAGGCATGCTGTCGCCAACGATTTCGCCCGGCTTAAAAAAGAGTGTCCGAATCTGAAAAAAGTCTGCTTCAACGGCAAAGTGGCGGGTACTTATGCCGACCGGCTGGCAAGCGCCGGTTTCAATGTGATCGTACTCCCCTCCTCCTCGCCAGCCTACGCCAGCCGCTCTTTTGAAGAAAAGCTGAAGGTATGGAAATTAATCTGTGAGTAGACATTATATTTTCAAATGGAAATACATGGGAATTGGTTATATAATTATACAATATTATATTTATAATCTCTAAAGTTCTTTAAACAAGATTAAAAAATTGTGCGAACATTCCTTTCTCTAGTTATCCCTGTTTATAATGTTGAAAATTATTTACATCAGTGTCTGGATAGTATATTTTCGCAAACGTTTGAAGATTTCGAAGTCATTTGTGTAGATGATGGATCAACAGACAATTCGTTGAAGATTCTCCGGAATTATGCCAAAAACGACAAGAGACTTTCCATCATATGCCAGTCAAACCTTGGCGCTGGTGTGGCGCGTAATAGAGGAATGGAAAAGGCAAAGGGCCAATATATTGTTTTTCTCGATTCCGATGATTTTTTTGAACTGACTTTTTTTGAGAAAATGATTGGGCAGGCTATTAACACGAATGCCGATATTGTTATATGCAATCGATTTCAGTACGATAACAAAACAAAAAAAACAGAGCTGTGTTTCTTTCCTTTTTCCACGTCTTCAATGAAGAATGTATTCTCCATTGAAGATATCCCATGTCATATCTTCAACTGGTTCCGCTCCGAAACATGGAATAAATTGTTCAGGCTTGATTTCATTCGCAACGAAGCGCTTTGTTTTCAGCCGTTAAGATCGGCCAATGATCTTTTCTTTATTTTTTCCATGCTGGCAAAAGCCAAACGTATTTCACTTGTTGATGAAAATCTGGTTTACTGGAGAACCAATCGCGAAAATAGTCTTACATTTAATCGAACTAAAAAATATTCTGATGATTTTTTTTATGCATGGAAAGCATTGAAAGAGTTTCTTGAAAAAGAATCTCTTTTCGAAAAGCTTAGACAGAGTTACGTCAATGCCGCATCAGCTTCCATCTTATGGGAGTGTAATATACCTCCTTTGCCAATTCAGATTCACTATCATGAAATCCTCAGAAGTCAGTGGTTGCAGGAGCTTGAATTGACCGGGTATGAAAAGAGTTTTTATTATGATGAAGGCAATTATAATAGTTTGATAAAAATTCGTGAAAATACGTATTATAAATATGATCTGTTCAGGTATTTTAAATACAAACTCCTTCATAAAATTACTTTTGGAAAAAAGAAAAAAAAGTATAAGGAAAAATATGAATTGATAGAGTCAGTTAACGATTATTTTTCCCATCATTAATCTGTAGTCAATCACTTTCAACATTTCATGAAAATAACAATTTTTGGGTCAGGTTACGTTGGACTGGTTACAGGAGTTTGTCTTGCCGAGGTCGGGCATAATGTCTTGTGTGTCGATATTGATGAAACCAAAATCAGACAGCTTGAATCAGGTATTTCTCCTATTTATGAACCTGGCCTTGAAACTCTCCTGAAGCAGAATTTGTCTTCAAAAAGAATAGCTTTTACCACATCGGCAGAAAAAGGGGTCTTGTTCGGCAAAATTCTGATGATTGCTGTAGGCACTCCGCCAGATGAAGATGGTTCTGCCGATCTTCAATATGTCATGAAAGTGGCTGAAAACATTGGTCGTTTCATGCCGGAACATCGATATATTGTCTATAAGTCGACTGTTCCGGTCGGAACAGGTGAAATGGTCAGAAATTCTGTCGAAACAGCCTTGAAAAAAAGAAATATGCCGATTGATTTCGATATTATTTCCAATCCTGAATTTCTGAAAGAAGGTGCTGCCCTGTCTGATTTCATGCGCCCGGACAGAATTATTGTTGGAACAGAAAACAGCAGGGATTGCCCTGTCATGCGGGATCTGTATGCGCCTTTCAACCGGAATCGAGACCGTCTGATGGTAATGGATATCCGCTCGGCTGAACTGACGAAATATGCCGCCAATGCCATGCTTGCGACAAAAATCAGTTTCATGAATGAACTGGCCAATATTGCAGAACGGGTCGGTGCGGACATTGAAAATGTCCGTCATGGTATCGGATCGGATTCGCGTATTGGATATCACTTCATTTATCCAGGCTGCAGTTACGGTGGATCGTGCTTTCCGAAAGACGTACGTGCTTTGGCAAAAACCGCAAATGACTATGGATATATTCCACAGTTACTGGAATCTGTCGAGAAGGTCAATACCTCCCAAAAGGAGCACCTTTTTCAGATATTGTGCAATCACTTCGGCGGAGTTGAGAATTTGTCCGGCAAGACATTTGCCGTCTGGGGATTGGCATTCAAGCCAGAAACCGATGATATGCGCGATGCACCGTCAAGAACAGTTCTCGAGAAATTATGGCTGGCTGGCGCACGGGTTCAGGCATTCGATCCTGTTGCCATGAACGAGGCAAAACGATTGTATGGCCATGTTTCGCAAGACTATTTCCAGTTGATGAAAAATAAAGAACTTGCCCTGAACAATGCCGATGCGCTGCTGATCTTTACTGAATGGAAAAATTTCAAGATCCCTGATTTTGAAGCATTGAAATCTTTGAAAAACCCGGTTATTTTCGACGGACGTAATCTATATGAACCTGTGACAATGGAGAAATACGGATTTACCTATTACGCGATTGGGCGAGGACAGACATATCGGTTGTTTACGAAAGAAATGGAACGCAATTAACATCGTCTGAAACCTTTTTCCGATAATGTCAGATTATCTCGACAATATATGTAAAAATTTCTTTTTTGCTTTATGATTCATCTGTAAAAAATAAAATTCCAATCCAATTTTAACAGGTGAAAATATTATGAAACTGGTTCGTTATGGCAATCCCGGGAAAGAAAAACCCGGCTTGATTGACGCAGATGGAAAACTGCGGGATCTGTCCGGCAAAATCGATGACCTGACGCCGGAACAGTTGTCGGATGAGGCTTTGGCCAAACTGGCAACGCTCAATCCGGAAAAATTGCCGGAGGTTAACGGGAACCCCCGTCTTGGCGTGCCAGTCTCTTTCATCAGCAAGTATATCGCTATCGGCATCAATTACACTGAACACGCCGAAGAAGCCAAGATGCGCATTCCGCGTGAACCGATCGTGTTCATGAAAGCCGTCAGCTGTATCTGTGGCCCGAACGACAATATCATTCTGCCGAAAGATTCGAAAAAATCCGACTGGGAAATCGAACTGGGTGTCGTGATCGGCAAAAAGGCCCAATATATTTCCGAGGAAGAAGCGCTCAATTACGTAGCCGGTTATTGCGTGACCGACGATTTGTCCGAACGCGAATTCCAGATCGAACGCGGTACGCAGTGGGACAAGGGTAAAGGCTGCGACACCTTCGGGCCGATAGGCCCATGGCTTGTAACCCGCGACGAAGTGCCTGACCCGCAGAACCTGGACGTCTGGCTGGACGTGAATGGCGAGCGGATGCAGAAAGGCAATACAAAAACGATGATTTTCTCCGTCGCCAAAATCGTCAGTTACCTGTCGCACTTCATGACTCTGATGCCGGGTGACGTAATTGCCACCGGAACCCCTCCCGGAGTCGGCCTTGCCCGTGATCCACAGGTATTTCTGAAACCGGGTGACGTCGTCGTCGCCGGTGTCGAAAAACTGGGCGAACAGCGCCAGAAAGTCGTTGCGTGGCCGGGTAAATAATAACTCCGGAATCAGGGAAGCTGCCTGCTTTACACAGGCAGCTTTTTTTATTCCTGTCGCTGCCCATTCTTTGTTTTTCTTTTTCCGGATTCTCTCCCTGTCGTGCAATGTCTTGTCGAAAATTGCGGTATCGCAAGCCTCTTGAAATCAAAGCGCGTTAAGGTATTTTCATCTTCCGGCGTGACGTGCTGATGCAAATCCTTTTTAATTTCAACCATTTGGACAATGAATATTCCCGAGGAAAATGTCAGTTTTCTGGGCAACCGGTTCAGGGCCGATCCGGCAACGGGACGGTTCGTGGAGGAATATGATCCCAATGTCGCCTTCGATGAATCCTGTACGGAAAACATCGACCCGTTCGCCTGGAATCATTTCGGCAAAAGCATGAACCGTTACCGTCCTCGCAATACCCCATTGCATCTGGTGATCAATCATGAATATTACGAACACAGCCATACGTGAAGTCAAGATCGTCAATCCGGATGTTTTTCACGACAGTAACGGTTTTCTGATTGAGGATTTCGATCTGGAAGCGTTTGGAAAAGCGCTTGATCACGCCATTCAGCTCGTGGATGAACACCTGATCCATTCAGACAGGCATGAACTTATGGGACTGCATTACCAGCTCCCGCCCCATTCACAGGAAAAACTCGTCCATGTCACAAACGGGCAGACCTTTCAGGTCGCCGTCGATCTCCGCAAATCCTCGCCTGATTTCGGAAAATGGATCGGGACGGTCGTCTCCGATGAAAACCGCATCCGGTTCTGGGTGCCCGAAGGCTTCGGGCACGGCTTCGTTACCTTATCCGACTTTGCAGATGTCTCCATTGGCGTGACAAAGGCATTTGCAAAAGACAGCGAGCGCTGCATCCGCTGGGACGATCCGGCTCTTGAAATCGACTGGCACGGCATCATTGCGCCCCGCGTCTCACTGAAGGATCTGGAAGGCAAGCTGCTGTATGAGGCGGAAGTGTTCGTCTGAGCAGAACCTTGTTCCTTTCAGGACACCATCATCATCCGGACACGCCCTTATTACCTGAAAGAGTCAGGCAATTTGCGCAACTGACGTGGTGAATATTCCTGCATTGTGTGATTTAACGTTTTTGATGCCCCTTGAGGTATCGAACTATCGATGTCTTGTAAGTCAGCCTGCTTTTTTAGTCTTTTTTATTTTTGCTTTGGGTGCTGGTAACTCATCAAACATCGCTTCAAGCAATCCTGCCAGAAATTCCCTGTTATCGACTTCATCAACCAATAACATTTGTTTTGCGCCTTCATAGGGAAATTCATACCGGGCAGCCGGCATATACTCGACAGCGGATTGGGTGGGTTTGACAAGAAACCGGTCATCGTAAATCCCGCCGACTATTTTCCCACGGTAATACAGGATGAATTCTCCCATCATGGACTTGTAGGTAATGCCGTCCAGACCGGATAACTGGTCCAGTATAAAATTCAGATATTCCTTGCCCGACGCCATCTCCAGTCACTCCTCTTTTGGCATTATTTTATGCGTTCGTCCTTGGCACACTATCCGATATGACCGGCAAACATTTGCCATAACGGACAGACAGGATTAACACGCTCTTCTTCTTTTTTCCGACAAAAGCACAGGATAGCTGATTTACCTGACGGCTTCCTGTGCCCGTGCCTTTGCAGCCTTGTCAGCCCATTGGTCGGACAGGGCATGATTGGCGGGGATGTGTTTGTAGCCGACCTGATAGATTCTGGCCAGTTTGTCCATCGCCTTGATGGTGCCCTGATTGGCGCTCTTTTCATACCAGTAGATTGCCTTGTCGAGGTCTCGGGGGATAGCCAGTCCGGCACGGAAATTCTCAGCAAGGTTGTATTGTGCACTTGCACTCCCTTTTCGAGCAGCAAGATTAAATAACTCGAAAGCTTTTCGATGATCTTTAGTGCTTCCAAGTCCATTTCCATAAAGGACACCCAAATTCACCATTGCATCCACATTACCCTGTGAGACTGCTTTTTGATACCATTCACGCGCTTTAGCATAATTTTGCTGAATACCTTCCCCCTTTTCATAAGCAACCCCAAGGTTATATTGTGCGTCCGCATACCCCTTCAAGGCTGAACGCTGATAGCATTGAATTGCTTTTTCATGATCCTGTTTCACACCCTGACCAAAGTCGTACATAACTCCAATATCGTACATGGCTTTAGGATTACCCTGATCAGCTGATTTGCTATACCAGAACATCGCCTTTTGATAATCCTGCTTAACGGCAAGACCCTTTAAGTACATGTATCCCAATATACGTTGAACCCGAGGATCCTTTTGGGCAGCCGGTGTGGAAAAATAACGATATGCTTTTTGGTATTCTTCTTTCTTATAGTATTTCAATCCCTGAGTAACGTCATTTGCATATGCCGGAATTAAAAGAAAACAAGCCAATAAAAAAAGAATTAAAACGCGAAAATATATTCTGTAATCAATTGAATAGTTTTTACACATAGAATCTCTTTCTGGTTAGCTTGTTTGCTTTATTGCATCAAATCATAAAATACTGGTGTTTTATTATTCTGATTTATTTTGCTTCCGTTTATTTTCTGAAATATATTCAACCCCCTCATCCACCACCCGATTAGCCAGCTCATCCGAAACAATCGAATCGATCACCCGGAAAAACGGCTCCGCAATCTGGTTATATGGAATCGGAATGAAGTTCGACAGAAACCCCGATGCCGGGGCAATTCCCTGCGCTACGGCAGCGGCTCCTCCCCATCCCATCGCCTTCGCAAATTCTTCATTTCCCGTTTTGTCCAGCACTCTCTGATAGACCTCGTGCGACAGTCTCGACCAGTTGTTGGCCGCCAGGGTCATTCCCGTCTGGGGCAAATTCCGCTGGACAGCCATGAGCAGGGATGCTCCTCCCACTCCTCCCAATATATTGCTGTATTTCTCTGTCGCCTGATGGATCGATTCGGCGGTCGGCTCGGTATAGTGAAAACGGTTTTTCTGGTATTCCTGATTCAACCCGTCATTCAATGCGCCCAGTTCCCTGAATCCGGTACGGGCGGATTTCAGCGGTGACGTTCCTGTGTATTGGTCCGGACGTTCACTGGCCTTTTCAAACTCGGTTCCCATGTGTTCCGCTTTCATGTGGTTCATGACCGAGTTGATAAAACCCTGATGAATTCCATTGACGTAAGGATGCGCCTGCTGCGGTTTCTTTTCGTCATAATCCAGATTGCCCACCATCCTGTCCGTCTCCTCCACGGCTTTCAGACCGGAGA
>JAHYZB010000051.1 GCA_019424645.1 Oxalobacter formigenes | reverse complement strand
GACACCGGGACTGGACAGTACGAACATCCCGGTCAATGCACGAATAGCCACCGTGAAATCCGGTAAGGCCTGATCAGAAACCCCGGGCAGCCCGGTCCCGATCAGGGACGGGCTGTTTTTTTACTCGTTTTTTTTCGGTGTGAACCGGTACGTCCCGTCGTCATCATCTTCATCCCCCCTTCAAGACTTTTGACATCGAAACCATTTTGTTTCAAAACGCGCGAAGCGAAATAACTGTTCTTACCCAGGGCACAAACCGTCACAACAGGTTTGCTACGATCCAGACGATCCAGATTACTGCGCAGTGTCGGCATGGGAATATTGATGGCTCCAGCAACCGGATTGGCATCGGCCATTGCCTTGCCACGAACATCGACAATCTGGACATCCGGATCATCCGGCAATTCAGAAACAGTATCGACCAGCCCGTCACGCTCGTTAGTAGCCGCAAACCCGGCAATATTGATAATATCCTTGGCCGAACCGAATGGCGGGGCGTAAGCCAGTTCAAGATGAACCAGATCGTCAATCGTCATTTGTGCCGCAATTGCTGTCGACATCACATCCAGCCGTTTGTCCACCCCCTCCTGACCGGCTGCCTGCGCCCCGAGTAATACATCAGTTGCCTTATCCCACAAAACAGTCAAGGCCAATGGTTTTGCGCCGGGATAATAACTGGCATGATGAAAATCATTCACCGTCACCCTTCCATAAGAACGACCGTTTTTCAAAAGTGCAGCTTCTGTCCAGCCGACAGTACCGGCTGCAGTACCGAAAACACGAACAATGGCGGTGCCAAGCGAACCGGGATAAGGCCGCGCTTTTTTGCCCAGAAAAATATGATCTGCTGCGACACGACCCTGACGGTTGGCTGGACCACCCAATGGCACAGCCGTCCGTTCATCCGAGAGTCGATGAGCCGTTTCAACCACGTCACCGGCAGCATAAATATCCGGATCGGACGTCTGCATGAAATTATTCACGACAATATGACCGTTCTTGCCCAGTTTCAGATTTGCTTCACGCGCCAGGTGGCTTTCCGGTTCGACACCGACAGACAAAACGACAAAATCCGCCTTCAGAATGCTTCCTGATTCAAGATGACACTCCAGCGTCGAATTCCTGTTCCCATAACGGATGACACGGTCATTCAAATGCAACACGATCCCATGCTGTATCAGTTCATTCTCAAGCAACTTCGCCATTCTCTCGCCCAGTTGTGGCAAAACCTGCGTGCCATACTGAACTACTTCAACTGACAAACCCCTGCGAAAAAGCTGCTCGGCCATTTCCAGACCGATAAACCCGGCCCCGACGACTACGGCCCGTTTGCCCGCTTTTGCAACGGAGATAATCCGATCCATATCGGCCAGATTACGAAGCGTCAAAACTCTTTCATCATCGATACCAGGCACATCGGGAATCCGGGGAAACGCGCCGGGGGCAAGCATCAGTTTGTCGTAAGCGATCCATTCACCCTTTCCGGTCATGACATTCTTCACATAAACCTGTTTTTTCTCCCGATCGATCTCTTTTGCTTCCGTATGCGTTTTGATATCCAGATTCAGCAACGCCTTCAATGTCCCAGGCGTTTGCACAGATAACACATCACGTGACTGAATCTCCCCTCCAATATGATAGGGTATCCCGCAATTTGCAAAAGACACATCCTTTCCCCGTTCGACAAGGATAATCCGGACATTCTCGTTCAATCGGCGGGCACGCGCGGCAAAGGATGCCCCGGCTGCCACTCCACCAATAACCACTATCTGTTTCGGTTTCATAAAATGTGCTTTCGTCAAGAAAACTGATCGGATAAAATTAATATATTAAAACATATTATATAAAAATGTAGAATATCTTCAAAAAAAAACCCGCCTGTTCTTTCGAAACCGACGGGTTTTATCAATACATCAGGTCGTGCAATTGAGGGCTTCCTTCATCAGAGATCAAAAAGCTGGAAAAGGGCATATACAAAACCGGCGCCCACAAGCATCGTAACGAAGACCATAATCATGTAAATTTTGCGCGCACCTGGCGGAACGACCGCCGCACAGCCAGCCGACATATATTCCTGATCGGGGGAATATTCCTCATCAGAAGTGGCGCTGATAATGGGACTGCCGCCCACTATCGGATTCGGCGTTCCGGACGAATCGATATTGACAATAGGACTGGCATTAGTAATCGGGTTGTCAATGGATCCTGAGACCTTGGTGTCAACCGGCACATTGACTTCTGGGGACTTATCTGTGGTTGGCATGGACATTGGCATACTCTTTAAAAGTAGGAAAAAGATCGAAACAGGATATCTTGAAAAATAACCCACTGTTTTCATTATACTAAAACATAATCGATTGGACTGAATATTATAGTATTCATCTCAAAATTGGATTTACCCTTCCTGACACATCCTGTTATCGAAATTTTCATTCGCCCGTTATACCGGCCACTGCTTTTTAAAGTATCATTACATGTGTATAAAATAAACTTGCCGGATAATTCAGTTTCCTTTTCCTGCAAGGACAGCCATTTGAAACCTTACAACCTGTTTCATTCCCAGAGGATGATAATGAAAAAATTACAATTTGGACTTTTACTGTGTATGGGTCTGTTGGCTTCAGCCTGTACCACCAACATCAATCCTGACACCTACTCTGTCGGTTCTACCCAGAGAGCCCAGAGAAGTGTTCCAGGCGTCATTGTGAGTGCCCGTCCGGTTAACGTACAAGGCACCAGTCAAACCGGTACGCTTATCGGAGCGGCAGCAGGTGGTGTTGCCGGTTCCGCCATTGGTGGAGGCACAAGAGCCAACATCCTTGGCGCCATCGGCGGTGCCGTTCTCGGAGGAATCGCCGGTAATATGGTTGAAAAAGGCATTACCAACCAGACCGGTGTCGAATACACCGTCAGAACCAATAACGGTGAAACCATCACTCTGGTTCAGGGACCGTCACCCACCTTCGCTGTCGGACAAAAAGTCCTGATCGTTTACGGCAAGGAAGCCAGAATCATTGCTCAATAAATAAAAAGGCCCGAAAGGGCCTTTTTATTTACGGGAACCCGGGACTTTTAGCTGTGAAAAACGGGAAGACAAAACGAAATTAACAGTGTTTTTATTTCCAGCTATAAGATTTCCTCTCTGTTTTCACCCCTCCCATAGAAACTTTCATGCAGAATGCCGGATTTTTCCTGTTAACGTCATTTTTAAGGTTCTGGAAGGCATTTCATTGCACAGTGTCATGAAATCAAGTGAAACAGGCGTGGAAATCAAGCGAGTACCGTGCCTAAAGCACTGAAGCTGTGTTACTGTTAGAACTTTTAAGCAAATAGAACACTTATCTATAACAAACCAATCAAGTGATGTACTGAAGAATTTAATAAAATCGCCATATATAAGTGCCATTTTATTGAAATCCGGCAAAGTTTGACTCAACAGCAAGCCGATAATAAAAAACATATCGTCATCGTGCCAATCGCGCGATGACTTTTTATCCGACTCCTAGCGACCAGAACTGGACTATGCACGACAGCGTTATCACCTTTATTTCCGACCTTGCCGTCATCATGATCGTGGCAGGTATCGTCACGATTATCTTTCACCGTTTGAAACAACCTGTCGTTTTGGGCTATATCGTCGCAGGCATCCTGATCGGTCCCCATACCCCTCCCTTTGAATTGATCAAGGATGAACATACCATCAAGGTCCTGGCCGAACTGGGTGTGATTTTCCTGATGTTTTCCCTTGGTCTGGAATTTTCCATACGAAAACTCCTGAAGGTTGGCCCAACCGCCCTGATCGCGGCGGTACTTGAAATCGTCGTCATGATCTGGCTCGGCTACCAGATTGGCCTCTGGCTTGGCTGGAACAATAACCTGGATGCCCTCTTCCTCGGAGCCATTCTTGCGATCTCTTCGACAACGATTATCGTCAAGGCCTTGAATGACCTGAAAATGAAACACGAGCGTTTCGCCCAGCTGATATTCGGTGTCCTGATCGTCGAAGACATTCTGGGCATTGGTCTGATCGCCCTGTTATCCGGTGTAGCCATCTCCGGCAGCGTCAGCGGAAGCGACGTTTTCTTCACAATTTCCAAGCTATCGCTTTTCATGATTGTCGCCCTTCTGGTCGGTATCCTGCTGGTACCGCGGCTGCTGGCTTAC
>JAHYZB010000050.1 GCA_019424645.1 Oxalobacter formigenes | reverse complement strand
GCCTTCTTATTATGAGGAGAAAGTCCGCAGGGAAAGACAGGTGCAGGCGGGTTTGAATCCGAAGGTTGAGGCGGAACAGGAAAGGATCGAACCGGTAAAACCAGAGTCGTCTGATTTCTTCAGGAAGTATCCGATAAGAGGGAATGAGCCTGACTTTGATAAGCAGGCTTTTCGGGTTCCGTCGACCGGACAGAAGCCCTTTGTCCCGGACACAAATGCCCCCGATGGTCAAATGGGACAAGCCGGGCAAAAGGAGAAAGAGGAAGCTTTCGGACAGCAAGAGGGAAAAGAACAAACCTCACCGGTTCCGCTGGACGGGAAAACGTTCGGGCAGCAGGTATTAGCGGGATGAAACCGGTGGTTCCCAACGGCGGGTTGGATGGTGGATTGCAGAAACAGTCATCTTCCCGATCAGACATGACGGGTGCATTACAGCCGGATCAGGCAAAAGCCGTGCAGCCGGTTTGGCCAAAGGTGGAGAATGTGCCTGATCTGCCGGACAGGCCGGAGGAGGTTTCTCCATCCATAATGGACAATCCGCCTGCCAGAATGGACAAGGCATTTGTTCTTCCCGGTCAGACAGTTGAAAAAGCAAATGCGTATTTATCCGGTGATGGAGAGATGAAGGTCATTCAAAACCTCTTGTATGTTCCGGACAAGGAAGAAGTGGATAACGGTTTCGGGAAGCCGTCTGCTTATCATACGGCTGAATGGATGCCCGGGCAGCACGATAGCAATGAAGACCGATGGCGTTCGGACATGTTTCCCCTGTGGATCTTTTCTCCGGAAGAAACTGGAAGAGAACGTTTGTCGGACGGGGCGATTGAAACGGCAAGCTTGACCGGCATGGAAGCGCTACCGATACAGAATGCGGTTTATCCGATAAAAGAAGAAGTACAGGTAGACCATGACGCCGATGTGGAAAATGGAACAGCACCGGGCTGGACGAATGGGAATGCCGCACAATCAGGCTCTCAGCAGGAAGCTGGAGCTTCACCGGACGGAGATTTTTCTGTGGATGGACTGGAAGCACCTTCGGCTGGAAATGCGCGTCAAAGTGTCCGAAGAAGACACACAGGAACCATGAACAAACCAGTCAAAACGGTCTTTACGACAGCCAATCCGGATAATCCCGATTTTACACCGGCAAAAATCGCCTATGTCGATATCAACCAATATCCCATCATGGATGGACGATATCTTGTTTCCGAAGACATGGCCAATGGCATCAACCGGGATCTCACCAAAACGAACATGGGTTATCCGATCGGGATCAATTTCCGGTTTTTGAGCGCGCTGGAAGGAGGTTCGGGACACAGCGCGAACATACCGCTCAACCGAAGCGATGCGGAGAATAACAAGGATTTGGGAAATCGCTCCGGTGTCACTGTCGGTTCCGGCTTCGATCTGGGACAGGTAGCAAAGGGAGCGGCTGGTGAAGCGACACTTAGGGGATATGGATTTCCTGAATCGCTTGTCCAGAAGTTATCCCCCTATCTTGGAAAAAAACGGCTGGATGCGTTTTTTGAACTCGATAAAAGACCGCTGGTGTTAAACGACAATGAACTTGACCTCATCAACCGGCAGGTCATGACCCGGTACGGCAATAAATGTATCGTACAATGGGACAGTGCCGTAGAGAAACTCCGCGAGGCCGGTTTGAAAACGCCTTATTTTCACGAAATGAATTCAGCTCAACAGACGCTCATTTTTTCACGGTATTATCATCAGGGACCGGGGTGGCAAGCTAAAAACAAAGCGATTTATGGTTCGATGGTGAAGAATGACTGGGGGGCGGTCAAAGTGCAATTGCAAGTGACAGTCAAGCGGTTGGACAAGTCGGGACCAAAATGGAAACATACCCGATTTAATAATGAACTCAAATTTTTGAAAGAATCAAACTAACGATATATCATGAAAACTTTTTTCCTTCGGCTTGGAACCTTGATTTTTTCTTTTTGTGTCTGTCATTTCGCTCTGGCACAATCTCCATCGGATAAACACATTTCTGCAGGCATTATTTACAGTCTTTATGTTGATTCTGATGGTCAGCTTTGGGCCTGGGGGCGAAGCCGTTTTTCTTTGGGCCATGACGAACGGATGCCGCATCCGGTTTCGGAAAAAGTCCGGTCTGTTTACGTCAAGGCGGATAGTTACACTCCTTTTTTTATCATGGAAGACAGCTCCCTGTGGGGCTGGGGAGATTCGACTGACGGTCAGTTGGGAGTCATCGAAAAAATAAATTCCAAATCCGGAGGGTTTATCAGACAACCCCGTAAAATCATGAATCGGGTTACACAGGTTTCAGGGGAGCAAACCCCTTTTGCTCTCAAATCGGATGGAACGCTCTGGACATGGGGAAGTTCGGGCATACAACGAGGCGATACTATAGACGATGACTGGACGGCTCCCCGAAAAGTGATGGACGGGGTGGAACAGGTCAGTTCCACTTTCGCCCACACTGTTGTCCGAAAAAAAGATGGCAGTCTGTGGGCCTGGGGCGACAACCAGTGCGGCGCTCTGGGTACGGGCGATACCAAAGAAAGCGTCAAACCGGTCAGGGTCGACGTAAAACCGCTGGAAAACCGCAAAGTCGTCCAGATCGCCGTTCGCTGGGGAGAAACCTATCTGCTGGCTGACGACGGCACGGTTTGGTATAGCGGTGAATACAATATCCATCAGGACGGCTGCATCGATCCACCCCGTCTGGTTCCGACGAAACTCGACTCAATCGATAACGTGGGGGCGATTGCCCTTGGACAATTCCATGAGCTGTATCTGAAAAAAGACGGCTCCGTCTGGGCATCCGGCTATGCCGAAGGGGCAGCCTCAACCCTGTGGACGGTTCCAAAAGGCCCCGGCAAGGTCATGGATGGCGTGGCTGAAATCGCGGCGGGGCCATTCCATTCCATTGCACTGAAAAAGGATGGCACGGTCTGGACGTGGGGCGTGAACGAATACGGACAGCTGGGTGATGGCACGAACAGGAGTACGACCACACCGGTTCAGGTGCATTTTCCAAAGCCCTGATTTTTTACCTGTCATGTTTTATTGAAAACCCTGTTTACCGGAGTTCATCATGCCTGAATTCCCGGTTGTAGCCTGTCTGGCTGTTCTGGAGTTCAGCATGAACCTTTGTCATGCGCAAACGGGTGTGCCAGCGTCTCCGCCTGATGAGGTGCCTGAAGCGGAAGGGCAAGCCCTGAATTGTTGATAGCCGGGAGACAATAGCAGCCGGTCACTGGAATAACCGGGTCTCTCGCCTTCAGTGGACATATCCGGATGCACCGTATTTCGGCGATTTGCCACAAGAGGTGAAGACGTTTCAGGTATCGAAGTATTGCGAGAATAGCGTCGACCGGGTGAGCGGGAATCCGCAAGTGGTCAGAGACATTATAAAAAGGAAGTGGCCAGTCAACACGGCGAACTGAAGCAGGCGCGCAACAGGCAAAAGTACCCATGCGAAAAACCGGGCTTTTTTTCTCCTGAAAAAAATGCATAATAATGACATCCCAAAACCGGTTATCACACCATGGCGAACCCAAACAGTCTTGAACAAAACATCTATCGCAACCTCGCCGCACAAATCCAGTCGGGGTTTTACAGTGAAGGCAACCGGTTTCCTCCAGCACAGGAAATCGCCAGACTGTTCAGCGTTTCCTACGGCCCGGCGCAACGCGCCCTCAAAGTGCTTGAAAAGGAAGGCCTGATAAAAATCGGCCGTGGCAAGGAAACCGTCGTCCTGAAAAAACCATACGACAATTACCTTGAAAGCGATACCTTCAAAAAACGCATCCTTTCCCTGATTGACCTGAGCCATAGCCTGCGGCTGTTTTCACCGGCTATCAACCTTCAGGGAATGTGCCATATGGATCTGGATGAGGAAATAGCATGGCCTGTGCCAGAAAACAACCGGATCGAGCAGTGGAAAATGCAATACAGGCTATTCGACGAATCCCTGTCGGCACTGGGAAACCAGACGATACATGGCCTGTATCACGACATCAACGCCTTTGTCGAAAGCGCTTTTCTCGATATTTTTCATGCTTTTTTCACTGAAGAGGAAGAGAAAATTTACCTGAACCAGCTGGTAAACGATTACCGGAAATGCCTCGAAAATTGCAAAAACGGCAAAATGGCCGAAGCGAAAAAAGGGCTCGAAACCCTGACAGACCCATTCCACATCACGGCAGAAAAGTATCTGGCCGCACAGCCAGCCGACAGGACCATCCAGGAAACCTTTTCATGGTCTCCCCAAAAAGGCCGGACACGATATTGCGACATGATCGCCATCGATCTGGTACGCAAAATAAACGACGGCACCCACCCTGCCGGAACCCTCCTGCCCAATGGGGCCGTACTGGCCAACATTTATCACGTCTCCCCCATCACCATACGCAGGACGATTGCTCTCCTGAACAAGCTCGGCCTGGCAAAAACAATAAACGGCGTCGGGACACGCGTCGTTTCGAACGACAATACCGATATGTCCGACAGTCTGAAAGCGATGATACTGGGCAATAACCTCCGGACTTTTCTGGAAGCCTATCAATTGTTCGTCATAACCAGCGCCCCCATCATCTGCCATTCATTCCCGCACTTTCCCGACGAACTGGCCGACAAAATCCGGCAAGCCGTGACAATAACGGAACCGGACAGTGCCATCTCCACCATCACAGCATCCTGCCTGCAAGGCATCGTCCGTTACTGTCCGCTGGCATCCATACGGGAAATCTACAGCAAGCTCACCCTTTTATTGCTGAACGGAAGTGCCATTCCACATGCAGAACTGACCATCGACTGGAACAGGGACTCGAAAGAGCTGGCTCACGCCCTCGATGCAAAAGACGGCCGTCTTTTCGCCCGTCTGTTCAGCCGGATACTGAACGAAATTTTCAGTATCATGAAAACCCATCTGAAAAAAATGGGCGTAAAAAACATTGACCGGATCGCCCGGCCAGTCATGGACGACTGAATCAGCCGGCATCGGAAAAAGGTGCCAATCTGCCTGTCCACTTCTGCAAAACATCCATCAAATGGATAATATCGATCGGCTTTGAAACATGCTCGTTCATCCCTGCATCGTGTGCCTTGCCGAGATCGGTGGCAAAAACATTCGCCGACAGGGCAACAATGGGAATCGATTTCGCATCCTCCCGTTCCAGGGCACGGATCGCCCGGGTAGCCTCATAGCCATCCATCACCGGCATCCGGACATCCATCAGAATACAGTCATAGTCCCCGTGCATAGAATCCCGGAACATTTCAAGCGCAAGCAGTCCATTGACTGCCTGATCGACAAGCAGCCCATGCATCTGGAGCAATTCAGTCGCGATTTCGCGATTCAAATCGTTATCCTCAACCAGAAGAATCCGCTTGCCCGCAAGGGAAGAAACCGGTCTTTTCATTTCCGGTGCGGCAATCATGTTCATATTCCGGCTCTGGCAAAACAATTGAAAAACATGAAGCATTCTGGATTTGAAAAGCGGTTTCGTCATAAACGCATCCGCTCCCGCCTTCAGGAACTCATCCTCGATATCGGAATAGTCGTAAGCGGAAATGATGATAATCGGAACATCGCGTCCGACATATTGCCGGATCGCCCTGACCGTTTCCATCCCATCCATATCCGGCATCTTCCAGTCCAGAATCACCGCAAAAAAATCGTTTCCGCTCTCATGCGCCCCGATCACACGCAAAACCGCGTCCGTTCCCGACAATACCCAGTACCCGCGCATCCCCAATTCAGTCAACAGCGACGCCGCGCTTTCACAGACAGCCCGATCGTTGTCCACCACAAGCACCGGCAAGCCGTTCAGCTCGACATCCATTTCTTCCACTTCGGTACAGAGCTCAAGCGACACCGTGACAATAAAGCGGCTTCCCCTGCCCAACTCACTTTTGACCTCAATCGTCCCGTTCATCATTCGGACAATATTGTTCGTAATCGCCAGACCGAGACCCGTTCCCTGAATCTCGCCGATCAGGGAATTCCTGTCACGTGAAAACGGCTCGAAAATATGGTTCAGGAACTCCGGCGTCATCCCGATACCGTTATCGGAAAACACGAATTCATACTGCCCCGTATTGTTGACCTGAGA
>JAHYZB010000005.1:93486-143765 GCA_019424645.1 Oxalobacter formigenes | reverse complement strand
TGTGCTGAAGAATCGTGAAAACTATGAAATCATCGACCCGGCCGATATCGGTGTTACCGACTCTTCCATCGTGCTGACTGCACGGAGTGGACGTGCCGCTCTGGATCATCATATGCGCCGTCTGGGATATAACCTCTCCCATGCTGAACTGGATGTCGCCTATAGCAAATTCCTTGTGCTGGCTGATGCACAGAAATCCGTTTCCGATGAGGATCTGCGTAATCTGTCCGGTACCGAAACAGTAGAGGATGCAAGAAGGATCAAGCTGGATTACCTGCAAGTCGTTTGCGGAAAGGACGCTATCCCGATGTCAACCGTTCGTCTGTTGATTGACGGTGAACCTTGTGTTGCCACAGCATCCGGAAATGGCCCTATTGATGCATCGATTAACGCAGTTCGCCAGTTGATCACCCAGAAAGTGACACTGGAAGAATTCCTGATTCAGGCGTTCACACGTGGTACCGACGATGTGGGCAAGGTTCATATTCAGGTGGCAAACAAAGGCAAGGTCTTCTACGGTTTCTCGGCTGACACTGATATCATTACCGCTTCGGTCAATGCTTATATCGATGCCGTTTCCAAAGTCATCTGATCAGTAAGCAGGTAAAAAAAGGATGCGAAATTCGCATCCTTTTTTATTGGGCAAGGTTCTTTTCAGAAGCCGATGCCGACGCCGATTCCACCACCGATACGGCCACCGCTACCGATGCCAATACCGACACCGGGCCCCCAGAAACCATCCCGGAGATAAAGCGGATCCTGTCCGTTTTCCATGCCCCGGACGATACCGCTGCCGTCAAAATAAACGTGCATCATGGAATTCCACATGCCTTCTTCCTTGTAACGGTAAGACCAGACTTCCTGTTTTTTCAGAGGCAGGTATTCCGTTTCCGTCGGATGGCCAATCGTCCGCAAAACGTCATTCTTGTTGAACTGGTTGACCTTGATCCTGGCGAACTGTTCACGAGTACGGACATTATCGTAGGAAATCAGCTTGCCGTCGGGGCCGATACGGGCCATATACGCGTATTGTGACCATTCACCGGCAGGCCATTCAAGAATCGTTGTATTGCCGTCCGGATACTGGATGGCGGGTTGTCCCTTCAATGCAATGACTTCCTGTACCGGCATGCCGGGAGTCAGGGGAGTAAAAACACTGGCGCAGCCCGCCAGCGTCAGACAAGCCGCCAGTACAAATGCTGAAAGCGTGTGCTTCATGCTAATCTCCTCAGGTTTAATTACCCTTGCACCATTGTCATTGACCATGTTTTGTCAGTCGAGCAGATACATCGGGTCTTGCCCGTTTTCCATTTTTCTGACGACTCCGTTGCTGTCGAAGAAAACATGCATCATCGAATGCCAAATACCTTCTTCCAGATAACGGTAAGACCATATTTCATAGCCTGACAACGGCGACATCTCGGTTTCTGTCGGATGACCGACCGTTTTCAAAACATCGTTTTTAGTGAATTCATTGATTCTTATCGTGCCGAAATTTTCACGTGTCAAAACCTGTTTGTAAGAAATCAGTTTTCCATCCGGCCCGATACGTGCCATCCAGGCATGGTCTCCATAA
This sequence comes from Oxalobacter formigenes, assembly GCA_019424645.1. Taxonomy (GTDB): domain Bacteria; phylum Pseudomonadota; class Gammaproteobacteria; order Burkholderiales; family Burkholderiaceae_D; genus Oxalobacter; species Oxalobacter formigenes_D. Next base: position 142,189 of record JAHYZB010000005.1, on the reverse strand, counting down.
GCCGGGACAGACCATTCAAAGAGCGTTGTATTTCCATCCTGATACTGCGCATCCGGCTGGCCCTTCAATGCAATCACTTCGGCGACAGTCGAACCCGGGGCCGGATTGGTGAAAACAGAAGCGCAACCCGAGAGTGTTAGTAAAAAGGGCAGGATCAATAACGAAAGGCGTTTCATGATGTTTTCCTTGTAATGAAGAATCCGCTGATATCCATATTGTACAGAAAACGCTTTTCCGTTATACTGCGCTACCGGTTATATGACCGGTATTTATTTTATTTGTTCACGGCACCTGGGGTTAATTCTCCATATGTCGCATGTTAAGGATTAATATTATGGCATTGCTTAAAGAAGACAAGGCTGCGATTGTATCTGCGAATGCACGCGGTCAAAACGACACAGGATCTCCGGAAGTTCAGGTTGCGCTGTTGACAGCACGTATCAACGACCTGAATGATCACTTCAAGGCTCACAGCAAGGATCATCATTCCCGTCGTGGTTTGATCAAGATGGTTAACCGTCGTAAAGATTTGCTGGCTTATCTGCGCAAATCGGATATCAACCGCTATCGTGACCTGATCGCAAAACTCGGATTGAGAAAATAATCGCATTGCGAGTCTTGAAATCTTTATGAAATGCCTGCGCCAGTGTCTGTCGCGGGCATTTCGTTATGGTCTTCCGGTCTGAATACCTGGCAGTAAAGCATCAGGGATATGGCAACAAAGAGTTAAAAGTAGTGAACAGGTATTATTTGTTTGAAATGAGGCGAACGACAGCGCCTGAAAACCTGTCGGCAAAATTGAAAGGAATTACATGTTTAATAAAGTAAGCAAGACCTTCCAGTATGGTCAACAAACCGTGACCATGGAAACAGGTGAGATTGCGCGCCAGGCCAGCGGCGCAGTGATAGTATCGGTAGAAGATACTGTCGTGCTGGCAACCGTTGTTGCAAAAGACGATGCCAAACCGGGTCAGGATTTTTTTCCCCTGACCGTCGATTATATTGAAAAAACCTATGCAGCCGGTCGCATCCCGGGCAGCTTTTTCAAACGCGAAGGCCGTCCATCCGAAAAGGAAACCCTGACGTCCCGTCTGATCGACCGTCCTATCCGTCCGCTTTTCCCGGAAGGCTATTTCAATGAAGTTCAGGTCATCATTCATGTCCTGTCCGTCAATCCTGAAGTCGATCCTGACATTCCATCCATGATCGCCGCTTCCGCCGCCCTGTGCGTTTCAGGCATCCCGTTCAATGGTCCGCTTGGCGCTGCCCGTGTCGGTTATATCGATGGCCAGTATGTCCTGAATCCTACCGCTTCCCAATTGCCATTGTCCCAAATGGATCTGGTCGTTGCCGGTACCGAACAGGCTGTTTTGATGGTGGAATCCGAAGCACAGGAGTTGCCGGAAGACATCATGCTGGGCGCGGTCGTTTTCGGCCATGAACAGATGAAAGTCGTCATCGATGCCATCGACGAACTCGTTCGTGACGGTGGCAAACCTGAAGTCGAATGGGCTCCTGCTCCCAAAAATGAAGAATTGATCGCAGCCGTTTCCCGTATTGCCGAACCTGAATTGCGCAAGGCATACCAGATTCGCCAGAAACAGGCCCGTTCGACCGAACTGCGCCATATTTACGATAATGTCAGCAAGACGCTGGCAGCTGAAGCGGATGCCAGGGGTGAAAGCGCTCCGGATTCCGTCGAAGTCGGCAATATCATGTTCGATCTGGAAGCCAAAATCGTCCGTTCCCAGATTCTGGACGGTGAACCACGTATTGATGGCCGCGACACCCGTACCGTCCGCCCGATTTCTGTCCGTACCGGTGTACTGCCGAGAACGCACGGTTCCGCCCTGTTCACCCGTGGTGAAACACAGGCGCTGGTCGTTGCCACGCTGGGCACATCCCGCGACAACCAGAAAATCGATGCCCTGATGGGTGAATATAGCGACGCATTCATGATGCATTACAATATGCCTCCGTTTGCAACCGGTGAAACCGGCCGTGTCGGTACCCCTAAACGTCGTGAAATCGGCCACGGCCGTCTGGCAAAACGTGCCTTGATCGCCTGCCTGCCTTCTCAGGAAGAATTCAGCTATTCCATCCGTCTGGTTTCCGAAATCATGGAATCCAACGGTTCTTCCTCGATGGCTTCGGTCTGCGGTGGCAGTCTCGCATTGATGGACGCAGGTGTTCCTGTCAAGAACCATGTTGCCGGTATTGCCATGGGTCTGATCAAGGAAGGCAACAAATTCGCCGTTTTGACCGATATTCTGGGTGATGAAGATCATCTGGGCGACATGGACTTCAAGGTAGCCGGTACCGCTAATGGCGTTAACGCCTTGCAGATGGATATCAAGATTCAGGGCATTACCAAGGAAATCATGCAGGTTGCACTGGCTCAGGCCAAGGAAGGCCGCATGCATATTCTGGGTAAAATGCAGGAAGCTATGCCACAGTTCAAGACCGAACTGTCGGATTTTGCTCCACGCCTGATCACTATCCGTATCAATCCTGAAAAAATTCGTGACGTCATCGGCAAGGGCGGTGCTGTTATCCGTGGTCTGACCGAAGAAACCGGCGCACAGATCGACATCACCGACGACGGCGTTGTCACCATCGCATCGGTTGATGCTGCTGCCGGTCAGGAAGCCAAACGCCGTATCGAAGAACTGACCGCTTCTGTTGAAGTTGGCAAGATCTATGAAGGCACAGTCTTGAAATTACTTGATTTCGGCGCTATTGTTCAGATATTGCCAGGCAAGGATGGCCTCCTGCATATCAGCCAGATCGCCAGTGAACGTGTCAATGCCGTCACCGATTATCTGGAAGAAGGACAGGCCGTTCGCGTCAAGGTTCTTGAAACGGACGATCGCGGTCGTATCAAATTGTCGATGAAGGCCGCTGCCGCTGAAGAAAATCCTGCTCCAGCACCAGCTCCTGAAGCAGCAGAATAAGCGTTTTCGGGAACCTGTCGCAAGGCAGGTAGGAAATGCTGACAAGAAATCCTCCTGGGCACATGTCCGGGAGGATTTTTGTTTGAAACGCCAAATCCGGATGAAAAACCGGTTTATTTGACGTTTGTATGATATTAAAAGAACCTGTATTGGAAGGCCGACCTTATCATGTCGGCGATATGACGACATGGTGTACCACATCATGTCGGGGATTCCAGAATAGTTCCCTTTTAAACCCATTTCTCAGGGGGAATTGATATATGAAAGCGATTGAGATCATCAACAAGGGCTCTGCCGGTTATCTGCAATTGACCGACAGGGAAATTCCCGTCCCCAAAAAAGGGGAAGTGCTGGTTAAAGTGCACGCAGCCGGGATCAACCGGCCTGACGTTTTGCAAAGAATCGGCCGTTATATTGTTCCGAAAGGCGCACCGGACATTCCCGGGCTGGAAATTGCCGGTGAAATTGTCGGCGGCGACGTTTCAGGTACGCAGTTCAAAACCGGAGATATGGTTTGTGCCCTCGTACAGGGTGGTGGCTATGCGGAATATTGCGTAGCGCAGGTCAGACTGTGCCTGCCGATTCCAAAAGGACTGACACCTGTTGAAGCCGCTTCCCTGCCGGAAACCTCATTTACGGTCTGGAGCAACGTTTTTGACATGGGCAAGCTCAAAGGCGATGAAACCCTGCTGGTACAGGCCGGTGCGTCCGGCATCGGCGTAACCGCTATCCAGATGGCGAAAGCAATGGGACACCGTGTTTTCGCGACGGCCAGAACGGAAGACAAGTGCCGTGCCTGCGAAAAGATCGGCGCAGAACGCTGCATCAACTCCACCACGGAAAACTTTGCCGAATACATCCGGGTTGCGACGAATGGAAAAGGAGTCGATGTCATCCTGGACATTATCGGTGCGGCTGTGCTGGACAAGGAAATCGACTGTCTGGCCGACGAGGGCAGGCTGGTTCTGATCGCCTATCTGGGCGGTCGTCTCGGTACCGTCGATCTGGCGCAGATCGTCCACAGGCAGCTGATGGTAACCGGTTCGACCCTGCGCCCACGTTCGAACGAATTCAAGGCGGAAATAGCGGCAAACCTGCAAAAACACATCTGGCCGCTGATCGACGAAGGCAAGATCAAACCGGTCATTTACAAGGTATTCCCGCTGGAGGACGCCATGCTGGCACAGAAACTGATGCAGTCCAATACCCACTTCGGGAAAATCGTCCTGCAAGTCATTTAAACTGTTGATCTGTCAAAAAAGCCTGAATGTTCAATTCAGGCTTTTTTGATTATTCCGGCTGACGTTTGTGGAATACGAGATCCCAGACGCCATGCCCAAGGCGCAAGCCCCGTTTCTCGAATTTGGTAACGGGACGGTAATCGGGTCTTTCGGCATAATCCGTTGCCGTGTTAATGAGCGCTTGCTCACCAGAGAGCACTTCCAGCATCTGTTCGGCATATTCCTGCCAGTCCGTTGCGCAGTGAAGGTAACCCCCAGCCCTGATGCGTGAGCAAAGGAACTTTACGAAATCCGGCTGGATCAGGCGGCGCTTGTTGTGCCGGGCCTTGTGCCAGGGATCGGGGAAAAAGACATGTACCCCGTCAAGTGAATTTTCCGCAATCATGTCTTCCAGCACCTCGACAGCGTCGTGCTGGATAATCCGCACATTCGTCAGGTTTTTCTCGCCAACCAGTTTCAACAGGCTGCCTACGCCCGGAGTGTGTACTTCCACACCGATGAAATTCAGTTCGGGTTTGCTTTCGGCAATCGTTGCAGTCGTTTCGCCCATCCCGAAACCGATTTCAAAAATCGTTTTTGCATCCCGGCCAAACGCTTGCTTGTAATCGAGTATCCGTTTTTCATATGGCACACAGAAGGTATCGCCATATTCGTTTATCGCTTTTTCCTGACCGGTCGAAAGCCGTCCGGCGCGTGTGACGAAACTCCGGATACGGCGGACTTCAGGATTGAAAAACATGGGCTTGCCGGATTTGTGGGAAACAGGTTGGTCTGACATAAGCTTGAAACGATCAAAAAGGATAAAAAGGCTTTGCTGGAAATACAGATGCAAAGTGTGCGTCATTTTACGCAGTTTTGCCGGGGATGAAAATGGACTTGATCCTGAGGAAGGAAAAGCGTTGCGGGTAATCGCCGATACGGCGGAATATCGGGTTTTTGCGAACAATGAATATCTTTATTTCTGGATGCTTTCTCCAGAAACGGCTGGTTGCGTTGTCCTGAAAAAAACCAGCCAGCAGATGACGGCAATGGCAAGTACCCCCAGACAAAAGAACCAGACGATCAGTCCGCTTCCCAAAATGACAAGCGGGACGGCGAGCGACGTCCACAGGCCGCCGCCCATGACCGGTTCATGCAACAGCTGCTTGTAACCGAAAGCTTCCGTCGCAACGGTTTTGCTGTCCGGATCGACCGTGCGCAAGAGCATCAGTCCCGTGGCCGTTAAGCCCATTGCCTGTCCGAACTCCGCAATGGAACGCTCGAACCATGCCTCCCTGAAAATACGCGGGCCAATATACATGACGGTAAAGATATTCCATATCGCCCCGACTGCCACAAGAATGGATAAAGGTATCCAGTAAGCGACGACGAACTCGATGCGGATCGAGGCAATCGCCGCAACCACCAGAAAATCAAGTGCAGCACCGCAAATGCGCTGCATCTGTCCACGGTCGGCAATGTATTCGAGCCGGGTCTTGCGCAGGAAAATCTGGAGCAGAACACCGCCGATCATGCAAAGCGGGAAAAGCGGCAGGCTTTCCATGATACCCATTTCCTGAATCGATACGGGGGTGAAGGTCTCTCCCACAACCAGTAATTCCTTTATTCCGTAACCGATGAGAATGGCGATCCCGACCAGTGAAATATGCAGGGCAAGTGAGTCCAGTGAATTCGACTGGACCGTCTGGTGCCCCGCAGGAGGCTGTTTTCCGCGCTGGTAAACGCCCACTCTTTCGAGTCTGTCCATGTCGCTGAAAGTCCTGACGTTTGAAACGTATCCTTTTCGGACAGCGATATTGATCAGCACCATGCCGATGACAATCCCGAACACAATCCCGCAGGTCGCAACCGTATACCCCAGATCGGCACCGGCAGGCCAGCCGAGCTTGTCGAAAGTGTGCGCCATTCCGCCCACCGTCCCGTGTCCTCCCTGAAAACCGATCTCAAGCAAATTGCCGAAGACATCCGGAACCCCGAAAACAGGCCCCAGAAAGATAAATACCAGCCCAAGGCCGATGACGTATTGACCCCATGCATTGATCTGCCCGAAGCAGAACTGTGGCGCAGCCAGTCCCCATATTTTTTTCAGTGGTGTTGACGCCGCCCCGAGGAAAAGCCCTGCAAAAACGATATTGATCAAAAAACCCGGCAGTTGGCCGAAAGCGGCAAACCAGTCGTCAGACATGAACTGTCCGAGTATCTGGATGATGATCAGGCCGATAAAACCGCCGATGACGGAAGAGGGGATGAAAAGGCGCTGGAAAATGGAAAAGCTCGACCGGACGACGATTCCCAATACAAGGAGCACGCTAATGGCGCAAAAGGACATGACGGCGATCATTAAAATTCTTTCAAAAATCAGTCCGGGAATGACCGGATTCATTCAACAGGACTTTTCGTATTACCAAATGAAAAATATTAAATCACATTGAAGATCTTGCCGGACGACATCAGACAAGATTGGTGAAAAAACAGGCGTATCCATAAAAACGGTTGCAACATTGTCGCCGCTTCCTTTACGCAGCGTTGGAAGCGCATGTCTCGGACACACAATAAAAAAGGACGGGAGAGTCCCGTCCTTCAGTCACTATCGGAGTATTATTTTTTTCCGGTTTTTTTGACTTTTGCGCCCCCGGCTCTGTCCTGTTCGCATTTCTTGATAGAGGATGCCTTTGCTGCACCGTAGAGCGGTTTGCCGTCCTTGCTGACAGCCAGCGCTTCACAGCTGGTGGTGGAGCGTTTTTCCTGTTCACACTTCTTGATCGATGCCGCTTTGGCAGCGCCATACAATGGTTTGCCATCCTTGCTGACCGCTCTGGCTTCACAGCTGTCGGCACTGGTTGTCTGGGCATAGGCACCCATGGCGAATAAAGAGACAAAAACGGCAACAAGCAACTTTTTCATAAAATCTCCTGCGAGGTGTGGTTGATAAAGCCGTCCGTATGCAACGGTTTCGTGTCAAACGCCGGATGTATGATGAGATTGGGCTCTTCCGGTGTTTGCCAAACTATAGGAGATTTATGCCGCGTCAGGCGCTCATCCATTGCCTTGTTACGGTTTTGTTGATCGTTCGCAAATCGGAGTGTTGCCGATATGAGGTCAGTCGATGAATCCGATATGGATAAATTGGAAAAGAACGGTCTTTGTTGAAAAAATACCTTTCATATAATATTGCGTTGAACATCAGATAGAGAGCAGAGAAAACTCAACTTAAGTCTGGACGCGGTCATAACCCATGAGTACAGACAAAGTTATAAATTTTTAACAATTGCTAGGATATTTTTGAAGCAAGTTGTGCTAAAAATGGTGCCACAATAGGGCCAAATACTTGCATGTGATCAGCAAGTATCGTCATAAATTTACAATAGTTTTCCCGAAAAAGACGGGAGTTACTCTGACTTGCTTGCATTTCTTCAACTGTGTTGGTTAACTCAGATTTTATATGCTTGTCTCCTTCCGATTTATGTAGAGCATCCAGCAAATTCTTGAATAGTTCTATATCAGTTGAATTACTGATCGCTTTTTGATTTACGTTCGTGCTGCCAGTTGCCATGTTCTGCACGTTACCTGTTATATACGTATTGAATATATGATGTATTTTCTGTTCCTTTAATGGATTTTCATCATTGGATTCTTCGCCTACGTCAGGAAATTCAGCTTCAAGCTCTAAAGCAAAGTTCAATATCCTGTTTCTAACGGCATCCAATGTTGCAACAACTGCCCCTCTCGGTATGACTTTCCATGCCTGCATGCAGTTCATACCTTCATATATTTGTTGTCCGAAAAGTGCGACTATATCGGGATGCCATGGTTCTTGAAGATTGCCTTGGGCATCATCAAGTAAAGACTCCATGGACGCAACAGGTTGAGTAAAATAAGCGTGACTTAAAAACTCGTGGAATTCCTTGTCAATACAAGATAGAGGAATATCTGCGTTACGTAATCCTGATTGAAAAGGTCCAGAAAAGTGTCCTTTCGAATTAACCTTGAAAATTCGATAATCTGGCAGACTTTCAGAGGATTTATAGCCAGATATTTCATTTTCGACCCATTGCTTAAATTCAGGGTTCTTCAATCTGGCAGCTAGAACTTTGCATTTTCTTAATAAAACTGCTAGTTCTATTTTTGAGTCAATTGCAGCATTTTGAATTTCTCTCAGTAATGACATACTTAATCCACATGTTTTATGTACTTAGTTTAGAACAGCTGCTCCATAATTTTATTATCTTACCTGAAAGAAAATCAGAAAAATGGCTATTTGCGGAGCTGCGATAGGGGTTTAATGTTTCGTAAATTCTGTAACGGCTTCCACAATCAAGTCGTTCAAACTTTTACCTTTTGCTGCTGCCGCACATACAATTTGCGCATGTAATTCGGGGGGCATCCGTACATTGAAACGTCCTGAGAAAGACTTGTAAGGTTCTATTCCCCGTTCTTTACACATATCAAAATAGACTTCCAGAGATTTGGCGCCCTCTGTTTTCAATCCTTCAATATCGGACGCATAAAAGTCCGCGCCTCCGGCGAGGCCGATAAATTCGCCTCTGAACATTTCGATTTCAGGATCATATTGAATGACTGCCTTATGATCATTAATTGTCATTAAATTGTTCATTATTTCACTCCATTTTCTTCGAGCCATTTTCTGATGGCTGTAACAGCGCCTTTATCTGTGTCAGGACTGGGATGCGGTCGATGGAATACCTTGACAACGCCAAAAAGGAAAACGCCGACACGTGAACCTTCTCTTTCTTCGATATCAGCACCCAATTCCAGAAATAACTGTTCAATGTCCGACCATTTGATGCCACCACTTACCGGACGCTTGTATATCTTGTTGAGGGTTGCCTGATGTTTTCGTTTCATTTTTGATGGTACCACAAAATAGTACTAAATGTTTTATTCACAATCCCACTTTGTCTGGTGTTCATTCATGCTCGATCAATGCCTTTATGCCGCAACCTCTGTTTTTATGTCAAAAGGTGTGGTTTTTCGTGTCCCCCTTTTTAATACACGCAACGATGTGACGCATATGCTTATGCCAGCCATAATTGGTGTAATTTTGGTGTAAAAATGGTGCAGTGAACAGCAGGAATTTAAAAAAGCAGGGAAAAGAAAAGTGAATAGACAACAAAAAAGCCCTGAAACACAACGTTTTCAAGGCTTTCTGCTTTATCTTTTGCGGTGATGGTGCCCACGGAGGGATTTGAACCCCCACACCTCGCGGCACATGGACCTGAACCATGCGCGTCTACCAATTCCGCCACGTGGGCAATCTGCACATCTGATATTATATTTGCAACCGGAAGAACTGAACAGTGACAACTTGCATTCAGTTCTTGTTGATTCGCAAATGTAAGACTGCGATTATAGCGTGATATATAAACATGTCAATCATCTTGCCTAATCTGTTGAAAAAAAGCATGATGAAGTTGTTAAAATGTCGCCTGTCCACCCATTTTATTAAGAATTCATTTGAAAAAATATCCTTATTCCATCCCCAGCCGGGAAGAAATTCTCGAAACCGTGCGTGAAGCGGCCAAAGGCAGCAATGCCAAAGTCATCGCGAGCGAGTTGCATGTCAAAAGAACCGAGATGGACGGTTTGTTAAAGAGGCTGGACGCGATGGAGCGTGACGGCCAGCTTTTGCGCGACGCAAAAGGGAATTACAAGGTCGATAAATCGACCCATTTCATCACCGGTTACGTTCACAGCCATCCGGATGGTTACGGTTTCGTTATCCCCGAAGAGGGCGGAGACGACATTTTCCTGTCCGAAAACGAGATGCACAAGGTCATGCACAACGACAAGGTGCAGGTTCGTGTGGTCAATGTCGACAAGCGGGGACGCCCGGAGGGGCTTATCGTCTCGGTATTGACCCGTGCCCATACGCATATTGTCGGTCGCCTGATCAATGAAAACGGAGTCTGGCTCATTGCGCCGGAAGACAAGCGTATCGTCCATGACATTCTGGTAGAAGGTTCTCCCGGTAATGCCAAGGCTGGCCAGATCGTCAATGCCGAACTGATCACGCAGCCGTCCCGTTATTCGCAGCCGATTGCCCGCATCGTCGAGGTGGTCGGCAATATCGACGATCCGGGTATCGAAATCGAGATTGCGGTCAGAAAATTCGGCTTGCCTCATGTGTTCTCGAAAGCCTGCATGGATGCAGCCGCCCGTTTGTCGGATACGGTTTTGCCGGAAGATTATGCCGGACGTGTCGATTTGCGCGACGTGCCGCTGGTGACGATTGACGGGGAAGACGCCCGCGATTTCGACGATGCCGTATATTGCGAACCGGTCAAGATCGGTGATGAAACGGCGTATCGCCTGATCGTCGCGATTGCCGACGTCAGCCATTACGTCAAACCCAACGAACCGATCGATTCGGATGCCTTGTTGCGGGCGACGTCGGTTTATTTCCCGCGTCGCGTGATTCCGATGCTGCCGGAAAAATTGTCAAACGGCCTGTGTTCCCTGAACCCCGGCGTTGACCGGCTGGTACTGGTATGTGACGCGCTGGTTTATCCGAATGGACAGGTTGAGGCTTACCAGTTCTATCCGGCCGTTATGCATTCGGCCGCACGCCTGACTTATACGGAAGTGGCGGCGATCCTGAAGAGCCAGAAAGGGCCGGAAGCGATTGTTTATGCCAGTCTCGTGCCGCATCTGCTGGATCTGTACGGCCTGTACAAGGTACTGGCGAAAGCGCGGGAAGAACGCGGTGCGATTGATTTTGAAACGGTCGAAACGTATATCGTCAGCAACGATGCAGGCAAGATCGAAAAAATCCTGCCGAGAGTGCGCAACGATGCCCATAAGCTGATCGAGGAATGTATGTTGGTCGCCAACGTTTGCGCGGCCGATTTCATTACGACACACCATCATCCGGGCACCTACCGCGTTCATGCGCAACCGAACGAGCAGAAGCTGGAACAGGTCAGATCGTTTCTGGCACAGCTCGGTCTGTCACTGGCAGGAGGCGATTCGCCTCAACCGTCGGATTATGCCGTATTGATCAGGCAGATCGGAGAACGTCCGGACGCGCCTTTATTACAGACCATGTTGTTGCGTTCGATGCAACAGGCGATGTACAGTCCGGACAATATCGGCCATTTCGGTCTGTCTTATGGGGCTTATACCCATTTCACCAGCCCGATCCGCCGTTACCCCGATTTGCTGACGCACCGGGTCATCAAGGCGCTCTTGCTGGGCAAACGTTATGTGCCAAGTGGGATCGACAAGCGCGTCTTGAATACGAATGTGCCGAGTTCGATCCGCAAGCAGTTGTTGTCGAAGGAAAAAAGCAAAAACAAACCTACCGCCGAACAGGCGATCTGGGAAGCGCTCGGTTTGCATTGTTCCGCCAATGAACGACGGGCAGATGATGCTTCCCGTGACGTCGAGGCATGGCTGAAGTGTTACTTCATCCGCGACAAACTGGGCGAGCACTTTACGGGGACCATTTCCGGTGTGACCGGCTTCGGCATTTTCGTGCAGCTGGACGACCTGTTTATCGAAGGGTTGGTTCATATTGGCGAACTGGGGCACGATTACTATCATTTCGACGAAGTTCGCCACGAACTGAAAGGCGAGAATTCTGGTGTCCGGTACCAGTTGACCGACCGGGTGATCGTTCAGGTGAGCCGTGTCGACATGGATGCGCGCCAGATCGATTTGCGCCTGATTGACGGGCCGTTCAGGGCTTCCGACAAGAAGAACGGCGAAGAGGTGAAAACCGAACCGGCACAGCACGTCATTTTCGACCGCTACAAAAAACGGAATATTGCGACGCTGACCGACAAGGATGAAAAAGTTGAAGGGCGTCCGTCTTCAAGAAGACGGAAATCCCGGTGAATGTTTATTGCAGATAGTGCAGAAAGTAAAAATGAAAAATAAAGTCATATTCGGCTTCCATGCCGTCACATCGCGTTTGCGTCATGAAGCTTCTTCCGTCGAAGAACTTTACGTGGATGCCGAACGGTCCGACCGGAGAATGCAGGATTTGCTTAAAGTCGCCAAGGCAGCCAATGTCAGAATCATTCAGGCTGACGGCACACGTCTGGACAAAATGGTGGGAACCCGTCGCCATCAGGGTGTCGTCGCCATGGCGGCACCGGTTTCGCTGGCGCGCAATCTGGATGAATTGCTGGACGCTATCGAGGGTGCACCCTTGCTGCTGGTTCTGGACGGCATCACCGACCCGCATAATCTGGGCGCCTGCCTGCGTGTGGCAGACAGTGTCGGTGCGCATGCGGTAATCGCACCGAAAGACAGGGCTGTCGGCATCAATGCCACCGTTCAAAAAGTGGCGAGTGGTGCTGCTGAAACCGTGCCTTACATTACCGTCACGAATCTGGCGAGAACGTTGCGTCAGTTGCAGGAACGCGATATCTGGGTCGTCGGTACAACCGATGACGCGGAAGAAAGCCTGTATGAACCGGACTATTCCGGCGGCGTTGCATTCGTCATGGGTTCCGAAGGCGAAGGTATCCGCCGTCTGACGCGTGAAAACTGCGATCAGCTGGTGGCCATTCCGATGTTCGGTTCCGTCGAAAGCCTGAACATTTCCGTGGCGTCAGGCATTTGCCTGTATGAAGCACGCCGCCAGCGCATCATGAAAATGCGCCAGGACTAAATGGACGTGCACAATCTTGCCGAAACGGTTATTATCTGGCTCTTTTGTTAATTATCTGTAAAACACATGTTCCGCCATCTTCGCGAAGATATCAGAAGCATCATCGCCCGTGATCCTGCAGCACGCAATACCTGGGAGGTCATTACCTGTTACCCGGGTTTTCAGGCCATTCTCGTGCATCGGATGGCGCACTGGTGCTGGAAGCACGGATTGAAATGGCTTGCCCGTTTCATTTCCCATCTTGCACGCATCCTGACGGGCATAGAGATCCATCCGGGTGCGATCATCGGACGCCGGGTGTTCATCGATCACGGCATGGGAGTTGTCATTGGCGAAACAGCTGAAGTGGGTGACGATTGCACGATTTATCAGGAAGTGACCCTGGGTGGTACGTCGCTGGCGAAGGGCAAAAAACGCCATCCGACGCTTGAAAAGGGTGTCATTATCGGTGCCGGAGCCAAGGTGCTGGGCAGTTTTACCGTAGGCGAGATGGCGAAGGTCGGGTCTAACGCCGTTGTCGTCAAGGAAGTGCCTGCTGGTGCCACGGCTGTCGGCAATCCGGCGCGCATCATCCAGAAGGAAGAAAACAGGGATGAGAAAGACGCTGCCAGTGTCCTGTTTTCATCTTACGGCATTACGCCGAACGGGGACGATCCACTGATCAAGGCATTGCGTGGCCTGATCAACAATGCCGCTGCGCAGGAGCATCAGTTGAAAAACATCATTTCCGCTCTGGAAGCCGCCAATATCAAGCTTGAATCCCTGCCGCAAGAGGAAAAAGTCAGCCCTGAACAGCTGAACAAACTCGTCGAATAAGGCGAGGTGTCGTAAAAACATTCTTTTTCTGCAGCCGGTTTGCTTTATGTGCAAACCGGCTGTTTATTTATTGGTGGATTTTATTTAATATAGGTCGGAAGACTCGGCTTTGTTCAGGTCAGGATTATCGGCCGTATCGATCGTGTCACAAGGAGAATGACTGTGCAAAATCCGTTAAAGCGCATACCCCCCTTTTGGCGGAGCACCTTCGTCAAATGGTTCCAGATCGTTCTTGTTGTTCTGATCGTCGCTTATGGAGTCACGGGTTTTTTCATCGTTCCAAAGCTGATCGATAAAAAGGCGCAGGAATTCGTCGCCGAAAAATTCCAGAGAAAGCTCAGTTTCACTAAAGTCTCGTTCAATCCGTTTACGCTCACAGCCGATTTCGAGGGTATGCAGCTTTCCGCCCATGGTGCGGAAAACGGTTTTGCCTCGTTCGACCATTTGACAGTCGACCTTTCCGCCGAATCATATTTCCGGTTGGCGCCTGTCGTCGAAAAACTTACGCTTGCCAATCCGAAAGTCCATCTGGCCCGTCTGGAAGACAATCGTTACAACATCGACGATTTTGTCGCTTTCGCAATGGACTCGAAAGAAGACGATTCGCCCGCCAGGTTTGCCGTCAACAATATCCAGATCAAAAACGGCCTGATCGAATTCGACGACATGCCCAAACACAAGCGGCATTTCGTCGATGAGCTGAACATGACGATTCCGTTCATTTCTTCCCTGCCGTCGCAGGTCGATATCTTCGTTAATCTGGCTTTATCGGCCAAAGTCAATAATGAGAAGATCGAGATATCCGGCAAGACAAGACCGTTCTTCAAGGAACGGGATGGAACCGTCAATCTCAAGCTGGACAGCATCGATCTCGTATCCTATATAGGGTATTTGCCATTCAAGCCAGCATTCAAACTGAAAGACGGCAAGCTGTCCACTGATCTGGAAATCGGTTTCGTCAAGCCCGAAGAAGGGAAAATGGGTCTTTTCGTGGAAGGCAAGGTCGATCTTGATGCGTTCCAGATAGCGGACCTGAACGGTGCCGATTTGCTGAAAATACCCGAACTGGATATCAAAATCGACAAAAGCGATGTTCTTTCCGGAAACATTGCCGTCAATCTGGTCGAGCTGAAATATCCGGTGGTAAGCCTCGACCGGAACAGGAAAGGCCAATGGAATTTCGAGCGGATGTTCGCTACGGTAAATGGAAAAAACAAACCGCAAAAAAAGACCTCACAGGCAGATGCATCCGATCAGGGTGGTCAGGGTATGCCGTTTAATCTGGCGCTGGACAAATTGGTTATTACGGAAGGGCAGTTACAGATCAGGGATCAGACCAATGTCGTACCGGCGAATTTCTCCGTGAAAAACTTCGGGTTGGTCGTCGACAAGCTGGTTCTGGATCTTCCGAAACGGGACATGACTGTTGAAAAAATCGTGTCGGCCAATACGGATGTCAAATTCGTTCATGGCAAACTCAACATAGCGGATACGGACGCCAAAAAAACGGCCAGAGAAACGATGGACGATGCCGCATCAAAAGCCGGTTTCAATTATTCCATCACCCGTTTTGAACTGGATGACTGGTCACTTTACTTTGAGAACAGGGTTGCCGGAAAACCGGTCGTGACCCGCGTTACGAAACTGGACGTGTCGGCAGACAATATCTCAAGCAAATTGAATGAGCCTGTTGCCATTACGGTTGCTGCCAACATCAATGACAAGGGCAAACTGGACATCAAGGGAACGGTCGAGCCGATTCCGCTGAAAGCCGATCTTGATCTGGATATCAAAAATGTCGATATCCGTGCGGTGCAGCCTTACATTGAAGAGTACGTGAACTTGTCCTTGCGTCAGGCCAATTTGTCGCTTGCCGGAAAACTGAAAATCGCAGAAGCACGAAATCGTGGCTTAGAGGGCCAGTTTACGGGTAATGCGGGTCTCTCCCGTCTGGTGACAGTCGATCAGGTAACCCGGCAGCCGTTCGTGAACTGGGGTGATCTGTCTTTGAAAGGTGTTCGGGTGAATTTGTCACCGCTTTCTGTCGTTGTCGATCAGGTGACCCTGAATAATCTGATGGCGCGGGTTATCCTGAGTTCAAAAGGACGCCTGAATTTGCAGGATGTCTTGCGAAGCGAGACAGGCGGCCAGAAGAGCCTGACGCAAAACGAAGAAAAAGATAAGGGGAAAACAACGGAATCCGGGACGGTTGTTGCAGAAAACACGACTGACAAAACAGCACAACAAGCGGAACAACAACCAGCCGATAGCGGTCAGGCTGGTTCCTTGAAAGCTGAAAAGAAAAACTATTCCATCCTGATCAAGAAATGGCTGATCCGAAATGGAAAGATCCGTTTTTCGGATAATTTCATCCAGCCGCGCTATACAGCCAATCTTGTGAACCTGAGAGGATCGATCAACAACCTGTCAACGGATGCCAGCAAACAGGCGACAGTCAATGTAAATGGCCGCGTCAATGGCGCGCCATTGACGATTGCCGGCCAGCTCAATCCGTTGAGTGATACGCTTGCGCTCGATATCAAGGCCAGCGTAAAAGGAATGGAACTCGCGCAGTTTTCCGCCTATTCCGGAAAATACATCGGATATGGTATCGAAAAGGGCAAGCTTTCCTTCGACGTCCATTACAAGGTTCTGAACGATCAGTTGACGGCGGAAAATTCACTGGTTCTTGACCAGTTGACGCTGGGTGACGAAGTCGAAAGCGCAGATGCCGTTCATTTGCCTGTCAGGCTTGCGCTGGCCTTGCTGAAAGACAGGAATGGTGTCATTGACATCAATCTTCCGGTAGGCGGTTCGTTGAACGATCCCGAGTTTTCCGTGGGAGGCATCATATTCAAAATGTTCGTCAATCTGTTGACGAAGGCCGTGACGGCGCCGTTCAGGTTGCTGGGGGCGCTGGTCGGAAATGATGCGGAATTGTCGTTTGTGGCTTTCGAGCCGGGAAGTCATGCCATTACCGCAAGTGAACAGAAAAAACTGGAATCACTGTCGAAAGCGCTGGAAAACCGGCCGGGACTGACACTGGAAATTACCGGGAAATACGATCCTGTCGTCGACAGCAAATTGACGATCATGAAAAAGCTGCGGGAAATGAAAGCGAAAGACCTCGGTAAAAAGGCGGGGGACGCCAAAGTGGTCGTCACTGACAAGGAATATCCGGATTTATTGAAGCGCCTTTACAGCAATGAAGATTTTGAGAAGCCCAAAAACTGGATCGGCTTTTCCAGATCGTTGCCTGTACCGGAAATGGAAAAACTGTTGTCTCAGCATTTTTCGGGAAATACCGATGACCTGATCCAGCTGGCGAACCAGAGAGGACGGGTTGTCAAGGAATGGCTGATCGAAAACGGAAAGATTCCTGAAGAAAGGCTGTTCCTGTTAGCCAGCAAGGCAAAGAAAACCGAAGGCAGCGATTCCGGCAATCGCGTCGATTTTTCATTAAAATAACAGGATGAGGCTGATTGGTTTCGACAGGATGATTTTATTGAATGACAGAACAGAACACTCCGAATATTAAAAAACGGTCACGAGTCAAACTGGCGATAGCCGGTTTTCTGTCGCTCATTGTTTTGTTGATTGCCCTTGTTGCCGCAGGCATTTATTTTCTCCCCCAAATCGTCGAATCAAAGGCGAAGGCATTTGTCGCTGAAAAATTCAATCGCGAACTGACGATACAGAAGCTCGACATTGACCTGTTGAACCTGACGGCAAAACTGGACGGAGTCGTGCTGACTGATCCCGGTTCAAAAGACCCGTTTGCCTCATTCGATCATCTGTTTGTCGAGCTGTCCCCGGAAACCTTTTCCGAACGCGCTCCCGTCGTGAAAGAAGTGAGGCTCGTCAATCCGGCAATTCATGTCGTCCGTTATGGAAAAAAGCAATACAACATCAATGACCTTGTGGCTTATGCCACCCAACCGAAAGAAGACGAATCCAAAACGAATTTTTCGATCAACAATATCCAGATCGATAACGGAACCATACGGATAGATGATGAACAGCGGAAAAAGACGCTGCTGATTGACGAACTGAACGTCGATATTCCCGTCATTGCCAATATGCCCTCGCAGGTCGAGATTTTCACCAGTTTGGCGATAAGCGCAAAGGTCAACAAGGACAAAATCGAGCTGGTTGGCAAATCCAGAACAAAACCGGCATACGACAAGAAATCCGGCAAGATCAGCGTCAGGCTGGACAAACTCGATTTGCCGACTTATCTGGGATATCTTCCGTTCGATCCGGGCTTCAAACTGAAAAGCGGCAAATTCTCGGCCGACCTTGACATCATATTTCCCAGAAAAAAAGACGAGAAAAGACGCATTCTTGTCCGGGGTGACGTCACCCTGAATTCAATATGGCTGGCGGAATCGAATGGCGCTACCGTTCTTAAATTTTCGGAACTCAAGGTCGATATCGATAAAAGCGACATCCTCTCCGGGAAGATCGGTATCGGGCGTATCGGACTGAAAAATCCTGAAATCTTTCTTGATAAAAACAGTAACGGACAATGGAATGTTGAACGCCTTTTGAATACCGGGAAAAAGAGCGATACCGGAACACAGACAGCGAAAAATGAAAAGCCGGCTGAAAAACAGTCTTTTACCGTCGATCTGGGGCAGCTTGCCGTGAGCGGGGGACGGCTTTTTATTACTGACAAGACGTACAAGACGCCGGTCAACATCTCAGCCAGAAATATCGGTTTGAATGTTGAAAAACTGTCCCTGGATATGGACAAACATGATGTTAGCGCCAGTAGTATTGTTTCGACAGGCACACAAATCCGGTTCATCCACAGCATGCCTGAGCTGCTCGACAAGTTCAAGGGCGGTGTCAAGTCTGCCGTAACACAAAAAGCTGTCGACAAGGCAGCGGAAAAGTCGGGTTTTCATTTTCGGGTCAAACAGGCGGCACTCAAAAACTGGTCTTTGCATCTGGAAAACCGTAATCCGAAAGAACCGATTATCACCAACGTATCCCGGCTGAATGTCACGGTGAACAACGTGTCCGATTCAATGGACAAACCGCTTGCCGTGTCTGCCAGCGCCAAAATAAATGACCGGGGTTCCTATCTGGTAAAAGGGAACGTGACTGTTTCGCCACTGAAAGCCGATCTGGATGTGGATTTCAGCAATATCGGCATCCAATTTATTCAGCCATACATTGATGATTATGTGAACCTTTCCCTGCGACAGGCAGATTTATCCGTGAAAGGAAAACTTCTTCTGGACACATCGCCTTCCGGAGCCTTGCAGGGACAGTTCAAGGGTGGCGCTGCCATCAGCAAGTTTTCGGCAGTCGACCAGATGTCAAAACGTCCGGTGATCAACTGGAAAGACCTTGCGTTTGAAGGGCTGTCTGTCAATCTGAACCCGCTCTCTGTCACGATAGACAAGGCCAGAATGACCGATGTCGTCGCGCGGGTCATCCTGCTGGCAGACGGTCGCCTGAACCTCCAGAATATTTTGCGCAGCAAGGCCGGCGGCCAGAAGAGCCTGACTGAAAATGAAGAGCAGACGCAGCCTGCAACGATGCAGGACGGAGGAACTCCGGTAGCGCAGGTACCCAATACACAGGAACAGGCAAAGCCGTTGCAAGGAACTTCGCAACCGGCCTCACAGGCTGTCGTCTTGCAAACACCGGATATTCAGACAAAACCGGATTTTTCGCTTGTTATCAAAAAATGGATCATCCGGAACGGAACTGTCCGTTTTTCGGACAATTTCATCAAGCCCCGTTACACCGCCAATATCCAGAATCTGCGCGGGGCGTTCATCAATTTGTCCAATGACCCGAAAACGCAATCGAGAATCCGGTTGAGAGGCCAGGTCAACGGGGCGCCGCTGGATATTTCCGGTTACGTCAATCCATTGAGCGATAGCCTGACCCTGAATATCAAGGCGCAGGTGACGGGAATGGAGCTGGCGCAGTTTTCCGCCTATTCCGGCAAGTATCTGGGTTACGGGATCGAAAAAGGGAAACTGACCTACAAGGCGACGTACAAAGTCGAAAACGGAATGCTGACTGCAGAAAATTCACTCATACTCGACCAGTTGACACTGGGCGAAAAAATCGAAAGCAGGGAAGCGATCAGCTCGTCCATCGAACTGGCTCTTGCCCTGTTGAAAGACAGTGACGGGGTCATTGACCTCAACGTACCGATTTCCGGTTCCTTGAACGATCCCCAGTTCTCGCTGGGCAATATTGTCGGTAAGGTCATTTTGAATACCCTGAAAAGAATCGTCACGGCTCCTTTTGCATGGTTGTCTTCTTTGAGTGAGAAAGAGAAAAACCTTTCGGGCATGATTTTCGAACCGGGCAGTTCCACATTATCGAAAGATGGTGAAAAACGTCTTGAGCGGCTGTCAAAAGGCCTTGTCAAGCGGCCGAAGCTGAAGCTCGAAATCACGGGAATGTATGATGACGTTGCTGACAGGGAAGGGCTTGGCCAGTCGACGCTGGACAGAAAAATCCGTTCGCTGAAACGGAAAAAAACGGGGGCGCAATCGTTCGAAGAGATTACGGTCAGTCAAAAGGAATATCCGGAATTGCTGAAAGAAGTATACAAGAGCGAGAAATTCGACAAGCCGAAAGAACTGGTCATTTTCGACAAGGCGTTGCCGGTTCCGGAAATGGAGAAACTGCTGATCCGGCATTATGCCTCGACAAACGATAACCTGATCCTTCTCGCAAATAAAAGGGCGGAAGCGGTCAAGACATGGCTGGTGCTGAAGGGCAACGTGCCGGATGAAAGGATTTATCTGCTCGCCAGCAAGAAGGGCGTCGCTGGAAAAGACAAACCCGCGCATCGCGTCGATTTCAATCTGCGCTGGAAAAACTGACTGGGTGTTTTATCTGCCACTGTTGAAAACCGGCGATCCTTTCGGGAAGGGACGGCTTAAAAAACGTGATCCGGCCAGCCCATAACGCCAGGGAATGTCAACCGCTTTTGAAATGCCGATTCGGGGACCGGCAATGATATCGACTGGTGCGGTTCTTGCCTTGAAGAGGCATTCTTCCGAACCGAGCAACAGTCCGTTTTCCTGGTGCGTTATTCCCAGAGCCTGACAAACCCGCCCGGGTCCTGCGCATAAAAGGCGTATGTCAGACATATTGCGCCGTTCTTTCATTGTGTCGATTCCGGTGGTGGGCTCAATGGCACGGATCAGCACGGCGGAACCGTGGTTTTCTTCTCCGCAGACGAAATTGATGCACCAGTGAATGCCATAGGAACGGTAAACGTAAATCGCTTCAGGCGCCCCGAACATGATCGCGTTGCGTTCGGTCGGGCCGCAAAAACTGTGGGAAGCAGGATCGGTCTGGTCGTAGGCTTCCGTTTCGACGATGATGCCACCGACACCACGGTAAGAAAAGAAGGAACCGATCAGTTGTTGCGCGACGATATCCGACGTTTGCAGAAAATCGATTTTTTCAGGTTGCGATGGCATGGTTCGGGATTAAAGTTCCAGAACGGAATGGCGAGTGATTTCATTATCATTGCCGATTTCGATCCAGTCACCCCGTGGTGTATCGCTATCGAGACTCCAGTCCGACAGGACCAGACGGACGCATTCCCCATTTTCAGTCATGCAGATATGGCGTCCGGGGCGATGGGTATGCCCATGAATCATGACGGATGCACCGGTTTGCCTGAACAAATCGGCGATGACGGATGTGTTGACGTCCATGATGTCGGCTGATTTGCTCTCATTGGCTTTTTTGCTCTCCTGACGATAGCCCGCGATGATCTTTTTTCTTTTGGAAAGCGGCAGGGCCAGAAACAAAAAACGCACAATCGGATTATGGGTTCGTTTCCTGAAACGCATGTAGTTGATATCGTCTGTACATTGCGCATCACCATGCGCCAGCATGAGCTTTTTGTTGCCAAATTCGACGATGGCCAGTTCGGGAAGTGCCTTTGCTCCGATGGTTCGCAGAAATTTTCTGCCGGTCAGCAGGTCGCGGTTGCCGGGAATCCAGAAAACGGATGTTCCCTTGTCTGAAACCTGACGGATCGCGCGAACAACGACTTGTACTGCTTCCGAATCCATATCGTCGTCACCCACCCAATATTCAAACAGGTCGCCAAGAATATAGAGCTGTTCAGCCTGTATTGCCTTCTTTTCCAGAAATTGCAGAAAAGCGGCAATCGTTTTGGGGGCGCCAGCCTGCAGATGCAGGTCAGAAATGAAAAGCGCTTTTGAACTTTTCATTTGCAGGGCAGGCTGGTTCATATGGATTCGGCATTCAAATTATAATCAGACTACTTCCGCTTTTTCGATGACGACGTCTTCCATCGGTACGTCAGCATGCATGCCTGCGCGGCCGGTTTTGACGTTCTTGATCTTGTCAACGATTTCCTTGCCTTCGGTCACGTTGCCGAAAACGCAGTAGCCCCAGCCGTCCTGTCCCGGGTAGTCGAGGAAATCATTGTCGCTGACGTTGATGAAGAACTGGGCTGTCGCAGAGTGCGGGTCGGACGTTCTTGCCATCGCGATGCTGTAGGTTTCGTTGGACAAACCGTTATTCGCTTCGTTTTCAACCGGCGCGTTCGTTTTTTTCTGGGTCATGCCGGGCTCGAAACCGCCGCCCTGAATCATGAAACCGTTGATGACACGGTGGAAAATGGTGTTGTCGTAATGTCCTTCACGAACATATTTCAGAAAGTTTTCAACGGTTTTAGGTGCTTTTTCGGCATCGAGTTCGATCTTGATCGTGCCGAGATTGGTATGAAGTGCGACGGCCATAATATTCCTTATGATGAGATTGAAAATCTGCCAGATGCAGTAGGAAAAAGATTATTCCCTTTAATTCTGACAGATGAACAAGATAATGTATTTAATAAACAATGAAAAAGCATTCATTTCACGCTTTTGGCATTCTAGCAAACTCTTTGTTTTGGCGATATTGCCTGTGTCCGGCAGTTTGACCGTCAGTCAGGAATGATGCCGGTTTGGAATGGATGTCCAAAATCCATGTCCAAAAAGGGGATATCACAGTAAAATATCTGTTTTATTTGAATTTATTTCCAAGTCTCTCTCATGAACAGTCTGCAGATATATAACAGTTTAACGAGAAGCAAAGAGATCTTTACGCCTATTGAACCGGGTAAAGTGAGAATGTACGTATGTGGCATGACGATTTATGATTATTGCCATATCGGCCATGCCCGGATGATGATGTCCTTCGACGTTGTTTACCGCTGGCTGAAAGCGTCGGGATATGAAGTGACTTATGTGCGCAACATTACCGATATCGACGACAAGATTATCAATCGCGCCGGGGAAAACGGCGAATCGATTTCCAGCCTGACTTCGCGTTTTACACAATATATGCATGAAGATACCTGTGCACTGGGTATCCTGCCCCCGGATCATGAACCGAGAGCGACCGAGTACGTTCCGGAAATGCTGGAATTGATCGGCAAGCTCGAAAAAAATGGATTGGCGTATCAATCCACCGATGGTGACGTCAATTATTCCGTACGTGACTTTGAAGGCTACGGCAAATTGTCCGGAAAATCGCTTGACGATTTGCGCGCGGGTGAACGTGTCGATATCAATACCGGCAAGCGCGATCCGCTGGATTTCGTTTTGTGGAAATCCGCCAAGCCAACCGAACCGGAAGAAGCCAAGTGGTCTTCCCAATGGGGAACCGGCCGTCCGGGCTGGCATATTGAATGTTCCGCCATGTCCTGCAAACTGCTCGGCGAACATTTCGATATTCACGGTGGCGGTGCAGACTTGCAATTTCCCCACCATGAAAATGAAATCGCCCAGTCGGAAGGCGCGTCACATCATCCGTTCGTCAATTACTGGATGCATAACGGTTTCGTTCGTGTAGATAATGAAAAAATGTCCAAGTCCCTTGGCAATTTCTTCACCATCCGCGATGTCCTGAAAAGCTATGACGCCGAAGTGCTTCGTTTCTTCATCATTCGCTCGCATTATCGCAGCCCGCTGAATTATTCCGACGCCCATCTGGACGATGCAAAAAATGCACTGACCCGTCTTTATACGGCTCTGAAAGACATTGACGTCAAAGACCAGCCGGTCAATTGGGACAGTGAATATGCAAAGCGTTTCGCCAGTGCGATGAACGATGACTTCAATACGCCGGAAGCGGTGGCAGTCCTGTTTGAACTGGCCAATGAAGTCAACCGTTCCCATTCGGCCGAACTGGCTTCGCAACTGAAAGCGCTGGCTGGCGTTTTGGGGCTTCTGGAACGCGATCCACGTCAGTTCCTTCAGGGTGATGCTGTCGATGAAGGCGAGGAAAAATGGATCGAGTCGCAAATTCTGGCACGTATCGACGCCAAGAAAGCGAAGAATTTTGCCGAAGCCGACAAGATTCGCAGTGAACTGCTTGAAAAAGGCATTATTCTGGAAGACAAACCTGGTGGCCTGACTGAGTGGCGCCGCTCATAAATGACTAACGGGCAAACGATTTCCCTGCTCGATGAGGGGTGCTGGGATCGGGCATGCGCAGAATTGGGACAGCGCGACCCGGTCATGCAACAGCTGATAGCCACCTCCGGCAAGGATCGTTTGCAAACCCGGGGAGAACCTTTCCAGACACTGGCACGGTCAATAGTAGGACAGCAGATTTCAGTCAAGGCGGCGGATTCCATCTGGAAGCGTTTCCTGCTGGTTTGTCCGCACAGTTCTCCTGAAGAAATATTGACTGCCAGTGCGGAAACGCTTTCAAATGCCGGTTTATCCCGACGGAAAGTGGAATATCTGAAAGATTTGGCGTTTCATTTCCGGGAGCGTAAAATTCAGGCCGATCAATGGCCCGATATGCCGGATGAGGATATTATTGCCGATCTGACGCAAGTTCGCGGGATCGGGCGCTGGACGGCCGAGATGTTTCTGATATTTAACCTTATGCGGCCAAACGTACTGCCGCTGGATGATGTCGGCCTGTTAAAAGGAATCAGCATGTCTTATTTTTCCGGTGAAGGCATCGGCAAGAAAGACGTGCGGAAAATTGCAGAGAATTGGGAACCGTGGTGTACTGTAGCAACATGGTATTTGTGGCGCAGTTTGACACCACTTCCGGTAGAATACTGAAAAATTAATTTTCGCGACTGCCAAAGCCTTGCAGTCGGTTTAAGGAGATAGTGTGGCTAAAACGAATTTTCTCAGCTTCGAGCAACCCATCGCTGAACTGGATGCAAAAATTGAAGAATTGCGTTTCGTCCAGGATGATTCGGCTGTCGACATTTCTGAAGAAATTTCACGGCTGATGAAAAAAAGCAAACAGCTGACGAAAGATATTTATTCAAAGCTGACGCCCTGGCAGGTTTCACAAATCGCCCGTCATCCGAACAGGCCTTATACGCTGGACTATATCAACGAGATTTTCACCGATTTCCATGAGCTGCATGGCGATCGTGCTTTTGCGGACGATCCGGCTATCGTCGGTGGTCTGGCCCGTTTCAATGGCATTCCATGTATTGTCATGGGCCATCAGAAAGGCCGTGACGTCAAGGAACGCAGTTTCCGTAATTTCGGAATGCCGCGTCCGGAGGGTTATCGCAAGGCACTGCGTCTGATGAAGATGGCTGAGAAATTCAAATTGCCTATCTTTACTTTTGTTGACACGCCGGGTGCATTCCCGGGCATCGACGCGGAAGAACGCGGGCAGTCCGAAGCGATTGGAAAGAACCTGTTTGTCATGGCTGAACTGAAAGTGCCGATTATCGCCACGATTATCGGCGAGGGGGGGTCTGGTGGTGCATTGGCGATTGCAGTGGCCGACACTGTCCAGATGCTTCAATACTCCGTTTACTCCGTCATTTCGCCAGAAGGTTGTGCTTCCATTTTATGGAAGACGGCCGAACGGGCCAGTGAAGCGGCCGAGGCTTTGGGTCTGACGGCGCAGCGCCTGAAGTCAATCGGCATGATCGACAAGATCATCGAAGAACCGCTCGGTGGTGCCCATCGGGACATGAAAGCGATTTCTGCGACATTGAAACGCGAACTGGCAGAAGCCTATCGCCAGATTCAGGATACCCCTATTGACGAACTGATAGCCGCCCGGCAGGAAAAATGGTTGAGTTACGGTCAGTTCAAAGACGTTGAACAGGCTAAATAAAGGCGGTTGTTTTGCATAATCCGGTTGTCGAAAAAGAATTTGAACGCGCGTTGGAAGCAATTCTGGCGCGCGTTTTTCGCATGGAAGACGCCAGTGATGCGGTGCCGTTGTTTTTACCGGAATCCCTGACAAATGCACGTATTGCCGTCGCATACAGCGGAGGGCTGGATTCAAGCGTTTTGCTTCATCTTGCCCATCGTTTTGCCGTTGAAAACGGGTGTGCCCTGTTCGCTTTCCATGTGCATCACGGATTAAACCCTTTTGCGGATGACTGGCTGGCACATTGTGAAAAGGAATGTAAACGGCTGGGTGTTTCTTTCAATGGCAGACGGGTGAAAATTGATCGCGAAAACGGTGATGGAATTGAGGCTGAAGCGCGGGAAAAACGCTATTTTGCACTAGGTGAAATGTGCCGCGAACACGACATTCCTCTTTTGCTGACAGCTCATCATGAAGACGATCAGGTTGAAACGGTATTGCTTCAATTGATGCGTGGCGCAGGCGTCGCAGGCCTTTCAGGCATGGAAGCGAGTTCTCGCTCACCGGAACTTCTCGGGGATGAAAAACTTGTTCTGGGAAGACCGCTTCTTTCTGTTTCCAGAAAAGGGCTGGCTTCATGGCTAATGGATGCGGGCATCTCTCATATCGACGATGATTCGAATGATGATATAACCTATACACGAAACGCCATCCGGCACAGACTGGTTCCTGTACTGGAAGACCTTTTTCCGGGGTTTCAGAAGCGTTTGACCCGGACGGCGCAGCATGCAGGCTCCGCACAGCGTCTGCTGGAAGGCATGGCGAGAAAAGATCTTGAAACATGTGCATCCGGAGAGAACAAACTGGATCTGGATAAGATGCGTTCATTGAATCAGGACCGGATCGACAATCTGCTTCGTTACTGGCTCGCAATGAATGGCGTGCGAATGCCTTCAACCTCATGGCTTTTGCAGGCTAAACAGCAGTTGATGGAGGCGCGTGAAAACGCACAGATCGACCTGATTCTTGACGGTTATACGATACGTCGCTATCGCCAAAGCATTTCGCTTGGCAAAACCGTTGAGTCAACGGTCAATCAGCCTCATCCGCTCGAGATCCAGTGGCACGGAGAAAATACGTTCAGGCTCCATCAATGGCGTGGCACGCTTCATTTTGAAGAGAGCGAGACGGGATTCGACATTGACTGGCTGCAAAGGCGCAAGCTGAAAATCGAACCGTATGGTGGAAGTGCCAGGCTGAAACTGGCGGGGCGACCGACCAAAACACTGAAAGCGCTTTGTCAGGAACAGGGCATACCCTCATGGGAAAGACAATTTCTGCCCCTGATATTTTTTGAAGACGATCTTGTTTATGCTGCCGGAATCGGCATTAGTGCATCACATCTGAAAAAAAACGGAAAATGTGTGCAGATCAGATGGGAACGCGATACATAATGGCTTTTTTTCTGTCCCTGTTGGCCGTATGTCTTGTTAATTTTCACCTCAAACGGTAAAGTTAAAAGCTGAACTTTTTCTTACTTTTTATTCATAAAAATTATATGGCTTTAGTCGTTCACAAATATGGCGGAACATCGATGGGGTCGATCGACCGCATCAAGAACGTCGCCCGGCGTGTCGCCAAATGGCACAATGCAGGACATCAGGTTGTCGTCGTCCCGTCGGCCATGTCGGGTGAGACAAACCGTCTGATCGGACTGGCAAAAGAAATCATGCCGGAACCCAACCAGCGCGAACTCGATATGGTCACGTCGACCGGCGAACAGGTTTCGGTCGGTCTGTTGTCGATGGCATTGATGCAGCAGGGAAAACAGGCGGTCTCGTTTACCGGCTGGCAGGTTCCTGTCAAGACGGATGCCTCCCATACCAAGGCCCGCATCCAGTCCATTGATGAGGAAAAAATCAGGGAAAACCTCGATCAGGGAAAAGTCGTCATCATTGCCGGTTTTCAGGGCATCAGTGAAGACGGCAATATTACGACTCTCGGCCGGGGCGGTTCAGACACGTCTGCCGTCGCCGTCGCCGCTGCCCTTAAAGCATCGGAATGCCTCATTTATACCGACGTTGATGGCGTTTACACAACCGATCCGCGTGTCGTTACCGATGCCAGAAGACTGAAAAAAATCACCTTTGAAGAAATGCTTGAAATGGCATCACTCGGGTCGAAAGTGCTGCAGACGCGTTCTGTTGAACTGGCAGGAAATTACCATGTCCCGACTCGCGTACTGTCATCCATGACCGATCCTGACATTTCAATCGAAGAAGAAGCCAAATCCGGCACATTGATCACTTTTGAAGAAGACTCGCATATGGAACAAACTGTTATCTCCGGAATTGCATTCAGCCGTGACGAAGCGAAAATTACGGTTGTTGGTGTGCCTGACAGACCTGGTATCGCTTCCCAGATTCTGGGTGCCATCGCTGCCGCCAATATCGAAGTCGACATGATTATCCAGAACCAGTCGATCAACGGGAAAACAGACTTTACCTTTACCGTCCCGCGTCCGGACTACAACCGTGCCATGGATCTGTTAAATAACCGGATCAAGGCGGAAATCGGCGCTACCGACATTATCGGGGATGCCAAGGTATCGAAAGTGTCGGCTATCGGGATCGGCATGCGCAGTCATGTCGGCGTCGCTTCGAAAATGTTCGGCACACTTTCTGAAGAAGGTGTCAACATTCTGATGATTTCGACATCCGAAATCAAAATTTCGGTCATCATTGACGAAAAATACATGGAACTGGCTGTACGGGCACTGCATAAGGCATTCGGTCTGGAACAAATGTAAAAACGGGGCGGCTGTTTTTCGCCGCCTCCCTTTTTTCCATCGAGCTTGTCTTCTCCTTGCTCAATCAATCTGAACGGGAGTGATCATGTCATACAAAACAATTCTGGTACATCTTGACCGCGAATCGCATGCCAAAGAGCGCATCCGCATGGCTTGTCAGCTGGCTATTGATGAAAATGCCTTTCTGATAGGCGCTGCCATGGTCGGCGTTTCAACCCTTACCTTCCAGCAGGCGCACATTGATGAGAAAGATCCGGTCATTGCTTCCCATCTTCGTTTCCTGCACGATCGTGCTGCAGGTTTCGTGAAGGAATTCGATGAACAGGCGCGACAAATGGGCGTGCCATTCTTTGAAGGCCGTATTGTGGATGGGGAGGCGAATCAGGGAATCAGTCTGTTGTCCCGTTTTGCGGATCTCGTTGTCATTGGCCAGACCGACCTTCATGAAACGTCTCCGGTCGTCGCTCCCGATTTTCCGGAATATGTCATGATGAATGCCGGCAGGCCGGTTCTGATCGTGCCGTCGTCCTTTCTGAAAGAAGTTGGAAAAAGAGTTATGATTTGCTGGAATGCCAGCAGGGAAGCGACACGTGCTGTTGCGGATGCCATACCGATATTGAGACGGGCAGAAGTCGTGCAGATCGCCATGTTCAATATTGACAAGGAACCCGATGTCAACGCCGAACATGCCGGAAACGACCTTGCCGTTTATCTGGCCCGTCACGGCATTAATGTTGAAGTGCTACCGCCCCAGATGGATAAAAACATCGGTTCGGCTGTACTGGCGCTGGCTGAAGAGCAGTCTTCCGATTTGCTGGTGATGGGGGGCTATGGCCATACCCGCTTCAGGGAGTTTCTCCTTGGCGGGGTGACCAGAACGGTTCTCGGAGACGCAACGATGCCCGTGCTGATGTCACATTGATGTGGTTTGCAAAAAAGTTGTTGTATCGTAATTCCACCATTGCAGGTGGTTACATGCAGTTTTCGTTTTTTTGTATTGCATATTCATAAAGTAAAATTATAATGGTGCAGTTTGGCTTGTCAGGCCTCGATAGAAATGATGTGGTGCACTGTTCCGAATGCTTGTTCAAAAAGTGCATTAATATGAAATTAGGGCTATTTAGAAGCAAGTTCGACGCAGTTACAATATTTTTGGCTCCCTTTTATTCAGAAGAAACAAAAATAAGGCGCCTAACTTTAACAGTAGTCCAAGGATAGCGATGAAATGTGTTGATGATTTCCGTTTGAAATTGAACGGAAAGGAGTATGTTCCCATCATTATCGGGGGAATGGGAGTCGATATTTCCACCGAACAACTGGCACTTGAAGCCGCCCGGCTGGGTGGGATCGGTCATATTTCCGATGCCATGTCGATGGATTCGGCTGACCGCTATTTCGGGACGAGCTATACGAAGAACAAAACATTGCAGTTCAAGGGCCTGATCGGCCAGAAGGATAAATCCGGTATCATTTTCAATCTGGGTGAAGTTGAAGAAGCCACCAGACTGCATGTTGCCAGCGCAATGGAAAAGAAAAAAGGCGATGGCCTGATTTTCATCAATTGCATGGAAAAGCTGACGATGAACGCGCCTCGCGAAACCTTGCGCGCCCGTTTGCGTGCAGCCATGGACGCAGGTATCGATGGCATTACCCTGGCAGCCGGTCTTCACGCCAATTCTTTCAAGCTCATTGAAGATCATCCCCGTTTCCGTGACGTGAAGCTGGGCATTATCGTCTCTTCGGTACGTGCCCTTCAGATTTTCCTGCGCCGTAACGCCAAGCTGAATCGCCTGCCTGACTATGTGGTCGTTGAAGGTCCGCTGGCCGGAGGACATCTTGGATTCGGGCTCGATTGGGCCAAATATGACCTGAAAACCATCGTAGGCGAGATTATCGATTATCTCAAGGCGGAAAAACTGGAAATACCCATGATCGCCGCTGGTGGTGTCTTTACCGGATCGGACGCCGTTTCCTTGATGGAGCAGGGTGTGGATGGTGTTCAGGTGGCAACCCGGTTTACCATTTCCAAAGAGTGCGGTTTGCCCGACAAGGCCAAACAGGCGTAGCTGTCTGCCAATGAAGACGACATTGAAGTGAATCTGGTATCACCAACCGGTTATGCCATGCGCATGCTGAAGAAAACGCCGGCAATCGGGATCGGTTTACGTCCCAATTGTGAATCCTATGGCTATCTGCTGGAAAATGGAAAATGCGCTTATCTGGATGAGTATTATCGCGAACTCGGATCACGTCCCGATGGCAAGATCATCGAGGTCAAGGACAAGATCTGTTTGTGTACCCATATGCGCAACTATAATGTCTGGACATGCGGACATTATACCTATCGTTTGAAAGAAACGACCCGTCAAATGAGTGACGGCAATTACGAGCTGCCTGACGCAGAGCATATTTTCCGCGACTACCAGTTCAGCAAGGATCACAAAATTCTTCTTCCTGGAGAATAAAAAAACAAAAAAGGCAGATACATGAATATCTGCCTTTTTTTCAAGGATTTGAATCCACTCAGTCCAGCAGGGTTTTCAAAGCGTCTTCATACAGTTTGGCTTCCATGCGTTCTGCTTTTGCCAGAGTATCGAACCAGTCTGCAATCCCGTCAAAACCTTCATCACGGGCCACATCAGCCATTTTGGAATACTTGTCGTGATAGTTTTTTGTGGCCGTTGAAATGAGCGATTGCAAATTCAGGCGCGTGACGGTGTTAGACAGTCCGGTAAGCGGATTCTTCT
Organism: Oxalobacter formigenes; assembly: GCA_019424645.1. Taxonomy (GTDB): domain Bacteria; phylum Pseudomonadota; class Gammaproteobacteria; order Burkholderiales; family Burkholderiaceae_D; genus Oxalobacter; species Oxalobacter formigenes_D. Next base: position 110,888 of record JAHYZB010000005.1, on the reverse strand, counting down.
GAAGTATCTGCAGATTGCCTCTGGCCTGATTCTGGCGGATTTTGGCGCTGGTTTCCAGTTTTGCACTGATGTCGTTGTGTCCTTCAACGCTGGCACGACGACCGGCATAATCATATATGGCGGAACATTGCGCTTCATTTGCAAAAGCGTCGATCAGATTCTGTTCCGTGCGTGTTCCTTTGAGATCCATTTTCACCTCCCCGAATTGTATTTCTTATAAATATTTTTATTGGTCTTAAAAATATTATTTTATTTGAGAACAATAAATACATTATCAGTCAATTAATCGATTATTTGAACGAAATTTACAATATATTTAATGAAGATCTTATTAAAATGGCAAATTAAAACATTAATTCAAATGATTGACAGCTATCGTTGAATAATTATTGAAAAAGGCAGCAATTTCATTAACTAAAAAAACGGTTACGAATCAACGTAACCGTTTTTTTGCAAAGGCTTGCTGAACCTAGCCGCCCCGACGCATCAGGTCGAAGAAATCGGCATTGTTTTTGGTTGCCTTCATCTTGTCGAGAATGAATTCCATTGCTTCGATTTCATCCATACCGTAAAGCAGTTTGCGAAGAATCCAGATCTTTTGCAATTGATCCGGTTTGATCAGCAATTCTTCGCGACGTGTGCCCGATTTGTTCAGGTTGATCGACGGATAAACACGTTTTTCAGCCAGGCGGCGTTCCAGGTGGACTTCCATATTGCCCGTACCCTTGAATTCTTCGTAAATCACATCGTCCATGCGGCTGCCCGTTTCAACCAGTGCCGTTGCGATGATAGTCAGGGAACCGCCTTCTTCCACGTTACGTGCAGCGCCGAAGAAACGTTTTGGACGCTGGAGGGCATTGGCATCGACACCGCCGGTCAAAACCTTGCCAGAGGCCGGAATAACGGTATTGTAGGCGCGTGCCAGACGGGTAATGGAATCCAGAAGGATAACAACGTCTTTTTTCATTTCGACAAGACGCTTTGCCTTTTCAAGAACCATTTCAGCAACCTGAACGTGACGCGTTGCCGGTTCATCAAATGTCGAAGCGATGACTTCGCCGCGAACGGAACGCTGCATTTCAGTCACTTCTTCAGGACGTTCGTCGATGAGAAGGACAAACAGGGTCACGTCGGGATGATTGGTTGTGATGGCATGCGCCATGTGTTGCAGCATCACGGTTTTACCGGATTTCGGAGAAGCAACCAGCAAACCGCGCTGGCCTTTGCCGATAGGGGCGATCATATCGATGATACGGCCGGTGATGTTTTCCTGTGAACTGATTTCACGTTCAAGTTTCAACGGTTCGTCAGGGTGCAGCGGGGTGAGGTTTTCAAATAGCAGGCGGTGTTTTGACTGTTCTGGTGGAGCGCCGTTGACCTTGTCGACTTTTACCAGAGCGAAATAACGTTCGCCATCTTTCGGTGTCCTGACTTCGCCTTCAATGGAATCCCCTGTATGGAGATTGAAGCGTCTGATTTGTGAAGGGGAAATATAAATATCGTCGGTAGATGCCATGTAGCTGGCATCAGGAGAACGGAGAAAACCGAAGCCGTCAGGAAGAATTTCCAGTGCGCCGTCACCGTAAACCTGCTCGCCTGCCTTGGCACGTTTTTTCAGGATAGCAAACATGAGTTCCTGTTTGCGCATACGGGCAGCGTTGTCGATTTCGAGGCCAAGCGCCATTTCCAGCAGTGCTGAGACATGCAGAGACTTTAATTCAGATAAATGCATAATGTTAAAACTTAAGATTTACAACGAGAGAGAGTCAAGAAGGGATTTACCGTTGGAGACTGATGATGAAGGTTGAAAATGGCGGCGATGCCGCCATTGACGTGATGATATCAGATATTGCTATCGATAAAAGCCGTTAACTGGCTTTTACTCAAGGCTCCTACTTTTTGAGAAACAATAGCGCCATTTTTAAACAAAATCAATGTCGGAATGCCACGAATGCCAAATTTTGCAGGGGTTGCCGGGTTGGAATCGACATCCATCTTCGTAAAATTGACCTTGCCGGCATATTCGGAGGCAACTTCATCGACGATGGGAGCAATCATTTTGCAGGTACCACACCATTCTGCCCAGAAATCGACCAGAACAGGTTTGTCGGATTTCAATACATCTGCTTCAAAGGAAGCATCGCTGATAGTTTTGATATTGTTAGCCATGATGTCCTCGAAAAAAGAGGTGAGTATCAGTTAAAAAAATACCCGAAAATGTTTATTGGAGATATTGGGATATCCGTGGATTCATGAATATAAATGAATGACAGACATATTACATGAAAGACGCTGATATTGCAGAACACTGATCAATAAAACCGGTCCGGCATTTAAAGACAGATTTTAACGCAAACCTGTTCCGAAAAATAATGCCATAATCAATAAAATAAAAGTTGATTATAACCAAAAAAAGAAGGCATTTTAAATCAACAGCTGCACGTATTTAAAATCCTTGATGCCTGTGCAACAGAATTGAATATTTCTTTCAATAAATGTTGCACAGGCAGATATTCAAACAAACGTCATCAGCCTTTTGTGTTCTGGACATCAGGACCGGAAGCCGTTTTGGCTGCTTTTGGAGCGTTTGCATCAACGATGCCCCCACCTAGTGAACGATACAGTTCCACCGTATTGATCAGGCGTAAAAGACGGGCATCAACCAGCGATTGCTGTGCCGCGAATTGCTGGCGTTGCGAGTCGAATACTTCAAGCGAGCTGGCAATACCGTTGTTATAACGCGCTTCGGACAGTTTCAGGCGTTCCGTCTCGGATTTCAGAACAGCTGCCTGAGCCGTGACCTGTTCGTTTAACCAGTCGCGCGCCATCAGCGCGTCGGCCACCTCACGGAAAGCGACCTGAACGGTTTTTTCATATTGGGCCACCGCGATATTCTTGCGGGCTTCAGCCAGATCCAGATTGCTGATGTTGCGGCCGGCATCGATGCGCCCGAACCGGCATCGAAAAGGCCGGATAAAGTCGGGCTCGCCGTTCCGGCGAATCCGGTCAGCGTGATACGCGGGAAAAATGCCGCTCTGGCAGCGCCGATATTGGCATTGGCCGATTTCAGCAATTGCTCGTACTGGCGGATATCCGGCCGATTGTTGATCAGATCGGAAGGCAATCCGGCAGGGATATCCTGCATGATGTCGTCTTCAGACAAATCATGCGCCGCTGGCAGGTCCTTGATCTGCTTCCCGCCGATCAGGACGACAAGTGCGTTTTCCGTCTGGGCGCGTTGTCTTTGCAAAGTGGAAAGCGATACCAGTGCCGACTGCATCAACGTTTCGTACTGGCGCAATTCCAGTGCTGAGGAGGCACCGACTTCATAGCGTTTTTGCATCAGCTCATAGCTGCGCTTGTATGACTCGTAGGAATTTTTTGCCAGTTCGATCTGTTTGGCTTGCGCCCGTTCGGTCAGATAGGTTTTGGCCACTTCGGAAACGAGACTGATATAAGCGGCACGCTGGGCTTCTTCCGTTGCCAGATATTCTGCCAGTGCTGCGTCCGACAGGCTTTTCACGCGTCCGAAAAAGTCCAGCTCGAATGCAGCCAGACCCAGACCGACAGTGTAATTGCCCTGCGTCACCATACCTCCGGTTGTGCCGACGGTTCTTTGACGGGTACCTGCGCCTTGAGCTTCAAAATTGGGCAGACGGTCGGCAAACTGGATGCCGTAAAGGGCACGGGCTTCCTCGATCCGTAATGCAGCCACTCTGAGATCACGATTGTTTTCAATAGCTGCGGCAATCAGGGCCCTCAAACGCGGTTCGTGAAAGAATTCGTTCCATCCGATCCGGGTGGCGGGTGTTTTTGCCGAAGCGTCATCCGCCTTGCCCGGAAACTGGTTTTCAATCGGGGCATCCGGCCGGATGTAATCAGGTGCCATACTGCAACTGCTCAAGACACCGGCAGCAAGTAATGCGAGGCTTATTCTCTTAATCATCTTTCTTGTCCTTCTGACTTTCATTGTCCTGCTGACTTTCCTTGTCCTTCTTGCTTCCCCGATTCAAAAAGTCCCAGCTGATTTTCCAGGGTTTCTTTCTGTCCTGTGTATTGTTTCGCGCGTACATCGATTGTTGGCGTGCACTGCCCGAGAACAGCGAGCGGACGACGATAAAGAAGATCGGCACCAGATAAACGGCCAGAACCGTTGCGGCAATCATACCAAACAGAACACCGGTACCAATAGCCTGCTGTGCAGCAGAACCCGCGCCGGATGCGATAGCCAGTGGCACGACACCCAGAATAAAGGCCAGCGACGTCATAATGATAGGGCGGAAACGCAGTCTGACCGCTTCAAGGGTGGAACGGATCAGGCCTTTGCCTTGCGCCTGCAAATCCTTGGCGAATTCGACAATCAGAATCGCGTTTTTCGCCGAAAGACCGATAGTCGCAATCAGACCCACCTTGAAGTAAACGTCATTCGGCATCCCTCTCAGGACCAACCCGATCAAAGCCCCGAAAACACCGAGCGGAACCCCGAGCAGAACGGCGACCGGAATCGACGTACTTTCATACAAGGCCGCCAGACAGAGGAAAACAGCCAGAAGCGACAGGGCGAACAGCATAGGTGCCTGTGAACCCGAGGTTTTTTCTTCCAGTGACTGGCCAGTCCATTCATAACCGAAACCGTCGGGTAATTGCTGCATCAGTGCAACCATTTCGTCCATTGCTGCACCGGTACTGTATCCTTCAGCAGGGCTACCGGTAATACGCATGGCCGGATAACCGTTGTAACGGATCAGCTGAACAGGGCCGTTAGACCATTCCGATGATGAGAATGCAGAAAACGGTACCATGGTGCCTTTTGAATTGCGGACATACAGCTTCTTGATGTCATCCGGCGTCATACGTTCTGAAGCGTCCAGCTGAACGACAACACGCTGCTGGCGTCCCTTGCTGTCGAAATCGTTGACATAATTTGAACCGAAAGCAGTCGCCAGTGTCGCATTGATATCGTCAAACGACACGCCAAGTGCATTGGCTTTTTCACGATCTATTTTCAATTCAAGCTGTGCAGCGTTTTCCATACCGTCAAAACGGACGTTTTTGAACACCTTGCTTTGTCGTGTCAGTTGCAGCAACTGGTTTTTTGCAGCAACCAGAGCATCATTGCCTTTACTTGCGCGATCCTGCAGACGGAAGACAAAACCGGATTCCGTACCGAGCTCACGAATCGGAGGAGGGCTCATCGGGAAAATAATCGCATCCCGGACCTGTGAAAACCGTCCAAAAGCCCGTTTGACGATAGCGTCAGCCGAGTCGTCGGAGCCGCGTTCGTCCCAGTCTTTCAATGTGACGAAAGCCAGACCGCCGTTTTGACCCTGACCGGAAAAGCTGTGTCCGACAACAGTCACGACGTGATCGACCCCGGGTTCTTTCATGAACTGGTCTTCAACGACTTTCAGGGCTTCCAGTGTTCTGGCCTGTGTCGCGCCAGAAGGCAATTGCACGTTGGTATAAACGTAACCCTGATCTTCATTCGGCAGGAAGGACGTCGGCAATTTCCAGAACATGAAAGCGGTACAGAGAACAATGGCACCATAGATGAGCATGTAGCGCATCGTTTTGCCAAGTGTTTTGGAAACCTGACGTTCATACGTCATCGTCATGCTGTGGAATTTGCGATTGAACCAGCCGAAGAAACCTTTTTTCTCTTCGTGAGCGTTGGGATCGATCGGTTTCAGAATCGTTGCACAGAGTGCCGGTGTCAGGGACAGTGCCAGAAATGCCGAGAATGCCATTGCTGCAACCATCGCAATCGAGAACTGGCGATAGATGGCGCCGACCGAACCGCCGAAGAAAGCCATCGGAATGAAAACGGCGGTCAGAACCAGGGAAATACCGACAATGGCACCAGTGATCTGGCCCATCGCCTTGTACGTCGCCTCACGGGGCGACAGGCCTTCTGTCGCCATGATACGTTCCACGTTTTCAACCACCACAATCGCATCGTCAATCAGAATACCGATGGAGAGCACCATACCGAACATGGAGAGCATGTTGATTGAAAATCCCAGCATATTCATCACGGCAAAGGTACCCATCAGCGCGATAGGGACGACAATAGTCGGAATGATTGTGTACCGGAAGTTTTGCAGGAACAGATACATAATGACGAAAACCAGGAAAATACCTTCAAACAGGGTTTTCACCACTTCATGAATCGACACTTTCACGAACTGGGACGTATCGTTCTGGATACTGTAAGTCATGCCTTTCGGAAAATACTGCGACAGTTCTTCCATCTTGTCACGGATAGATTGCATGGTTGCCATCGTGTTGGCAGTTGGCGTCGGCAGAACACCGAAAGCGCCAATCGGATTGCCGTCCAGACGGGCATAGCTTTCATATGACTGGCCACCCAGTTCAACTCGCGCAACGTCTTTCAGCCGTACAACAGAACCGTCGGTGTTGGCACGCAAAACGATATTTCCGAATTCCTCGGCGGTTTTCAACTGTCCGCGTACGTTAACGTTGGCCGTGAATGTTTCCGTGCCGACGTTAGGGGTACCGGCGATAGCGCCCGAGGTAACCACGGCATTCTGTCCCCTGACTGCGTTCGCAACATCGGTCGGCGTCAGTTTCAGACCCGTCAGCTTGATCGGGTCGATCCAGATGCGCATCGCGGTTTCAGTACCGAAAATAGTGGCGTCACCGACACCCGGCAGACGTTTGATGTCGTTGACGACGTTACGGGACAGGTAATCGCCCAGCTCAATCGGCGTCATGCCCCCATCTGTCGAAGAGAGACCGATAATGGCGAGATAATTGCTTCGTGCCTTGTTAATCTGAACGCCTTGCTGGGTTACAGCCGATGGCAAACGCGATTCAATACGTTTGATGCGGTTCTGTACGTCAACAGCAGCCAGTTCAACGTCCGTTTCCGGTGTGAACGTGAGCGTGATTTTACCGGAGCCGTTACTCTGGCTTTCGGATTCCATATACTGCAAGCCCGTCGCGCCGTTCATTTCCTGTTCGATAATGGAAATGACGCTGTCTTCAACCGTCTTTGCCGTTGCGCCAGGATAGGTCGCCGAAACGGTTACCTGAGGCGGCGCAATATTCGGATATTGAGACACCGGCAACTGGGTAATGGAAATGATCCCCGCCAGTGTAATGAAGATTGCGATAACCCACGCAAAAACAGGGCGGTCAATAAAAAACCTTGCCATAAAATGTTCCTTATTTTTGCTTATTTAGCCTGAGTGGTTTGTGCCTGTCCTTCTACAGCAGGAGCGGCAGCCTCGCCGGCGGCCGGTTTGGCGCCGGCTTCAGCAGGGGCAGCAGCAGGAGTCTTGGCAGCAGCCTGTGGATCACTCCATTCAACAGGGTTAACGGGTGAGCCCGGTCTGACTTTTTGCAGACCTTCGACAATTACACGATCTCCCGGTTGCAGGCCTTCGGTCACGAGCCAGCGGTTACCGATAGCGCTGCTTGTCTTGACCTTGCGGATTTCAGCCTTGTTTTCCTGGTTGATAACGATGACCTGCGAGCCGTCGTTGGTATGCTGGACAGCCTGTTGCGGAACGGTAATCGCATTTTCATTGACAGCCTGTTCAAGGCGTGCACGAACGAACATACCCGGAAGGAGCATATTGTCCGGATTCGGGAAAAGGGCTCTCAAAGCCAGTTCACCGGTCGTCGGATCGACAGAAATGTCGGAGAAGAGCAACTTGCCGGTGTGTGGATAAATGGAACCGTCTTCCATGACCATGGTAACTTTCAGGCCGGATTTTTCCGTATCTTTCAAGGCACCGCTTTGCATCATCTGGCGAAGCTTCAGCAATTCAGCACTCGACTGGGTCAGGTTCAGGTAAATCGGGTTGATCTGCTGGATAGTCGCCAGAAGGGTCGCATCGTTTTGGCCGACCAGTGCGCCTTCAGTAACCATCGCACGGCCGATCCGTCCCGAAATCGGAGCAGTGACGGTTGCATATTCCAGATTCAGCTTGTTATTGACCAGAGTCGCTCTGGCTGCTTCAACGTCGGCGCTTGCCTGTTTTGCAGCGGCAATTGCATCGTCATATTCCTGTTTACTGATAGCGTTGATCTCGACCAGAGGTTTGTATCGTTTCAGTTTCAGGTCGGCCTGTACCTTGTTGGCTTCAGCGCGGGAAAGGGACGCTTTGGCGTTTTGTACCGATGCCTGATAGCTGCGGGGATCGATTTTGAAAAGAACCTGCCCCTGTTTGACAAACGCACCTTCTTCAAAGGTCCGTTTCAAAACAATGCCGGGAACACTGGCACGCACTTCGGCAGTCCGGTACGACTCCAGACGGCCGGGCAATTCGTTTTCCACTGCTCTCTTTTCCGGAGCAATCGTCACATAAGCCGCTTCTGGCAGCTGGGCCGGTGGCGCGGCTTTATCGCCGCATGCGGAAAGGAGAGAGACAACTAGGAAGGCTGCGCCTACGCTTTTTAAACAGGAAATGGATCTCATGGATTTTTTTTGTGAAATGGATCGGTTTTCCAATCGGTCTGAAAATGAGAAAACCAATTTAAATAAAAATAAGGGCCATATTGTAGATGACTGGGAATGTAATTTAACATACAATCATGAATGTATGTAATCTATTTCTTTGAATTATTGACCAGAAGATATTTTTGCGCAACAAACCTTATATTTTGTTACAACTTGTTAAAAGGATGTGCTGATGGAAACCGCTGGACGGAAAAAACCTCTTGAAACTCGTGAACGAATTCTCGATGCTGCCGAGGACGTTTTTAATGAGAAAGGTGTTTCCCGCACGACATTGAACGAAATTGCCGAGGCTGCCGGTGTAACGCGTGGTGCCATTTACTGGCATTTCAAAAACAAGGTTGAACTGTTTGAAGCCATGGTTGACAGAGTGCGTGGTCCCATGAAAGAACTTGTTGAACTGACGGCAAACAAAAATACTGAAGACCCTCTTGAACAGTTAAGTCGCGGACATGAAAGACTCATGCAGGGCGTTATCGACAATCCGCATTACCGCAAGGTACTGAATATTCTGTTCCATAAATGTGAATACACTGACGAAGATGACGGTATCGTTATCCAGCAAAAAGAATGGCATACGTATTGCAATAACATGATCGAAAATACACTGGTCAATGCTCAGGCAAAAAACCAGTTGCCACAGGATCTGGATATCAGTCTGGCCAGTCGTGTGCTTGGATTCACGTTTTCAGGGCTTTTGGCGAGCTGGTTGTTTATGCCTGACAGTTTCGATTTGATAGAAGACACCAAAAAAGTGAGCAACGCACTTTTCGGTATGTTCAAACACAGTCCTAACGTCAAAAAGTAATTTCGTTTTATTTTTTTCTTCGAAATAACGGAATCAGCGAAATCAATCCTGTAAAGATCGCCGTTGTCACAACGGAAACGACAATATATTGCCATTGTACCGCGCCGAAATGGAACAGGGTTCGTACCGCGGGTACAAAGATTCCCACTATCAGCACGGCAATTGTCGCAGCAAGAACCGACCACATAATCCTGTTCGGTTGCACAAGCGATCTGAAGAAAGACCGGCTCCAGGAACGGTTGATCAGGATCAGCCAGATATCACCCATAATCATTGCCGTAAAGGTCAACGTTCTGGCCTGTTCGGAATCGAAACCGTTTTTCTGGGCAAACCAGTAAACGAAAACGACCCATGCCAGAAGGGCCAGTCCCTGTTTGACGCCTAACAGCAGGATGGATTTGTCGAAAATCCTGGCGTTGGTCGGCCTTGGCGGTCGTGTCATGACATCGGTTTCTTCAGGCTCGTTTTCGAAGGCAACCGAACAGATGGGATCGACCATCAGTTCAAAAAACACGATATGAATCGGCAACAGCATCAAAGGCCAGCCGAGCATGACCGGAATCAGTGACAGTCCGGCAATCGGAATATGCGCCGCGACGATAAAGACGACTGCCTTGCGGATATTGTCGAAAATACGCCTGCCCAGCCTGACGGCAGAGACGATGGAGGAAAAATCGTCATTCAGCAGTACCAGTGACGCCGATTCACGGGCGACATCGGTACCTCTTTCTCCCATCGCAATCCCGATATGGGCTGATTTCAATGCCGGGGCGTCGTTGACGCCGTCACCGGTCATCGCAACGATTTCGCCATTTTCCTTCAGCAGATTGACGAGCTGGAGTTTCTGTTCCGGTGTTGCCCTGCAAAAAACATTCCCCTTCCGGATGCGCTCTTTCAGTTCAGCAGGGTTCAGGGATTCCATCTCCTGCCCCGTCAAAACCACGCCGCTGGCATCCAGACCCGCCTCTTCAGCAATTTTCTTTGCTGTTGCAGGATAGTCGCCGGTGATCATGATAACCCGTATCCCCGCTGCCAGACATTCCTTTACAGCAGTTCTGACCGTCGGCCGTAATGGATCGGCAAGTCCGATAATGCCCAGAAATTCGAAATCGAAATCGTGTTGCTGGGAGGGAAGTTCTTTATGGCTGAATGAAGCTTTCGCGACCGCGAGAACGCGCAATCCCTGTTCTGCAAGTGAGTTCACCTGTTCCGAAATACCTGCCATCGTTTTTTCGTCGAGATGGCATAAATCCATAATCGCCTCAGGTGCGCCCTTGGCGGCAATCACATATTGGGTCAGATCAGGAGATCGCCAGACACGGGAGATTGCCAGCAATTCGCGTGAAAGAGGGTATTCCTCAATCAGCGACCAGCTATCGTGAATATGTTCGGTACCTGCCAATACCTGCCGCCCGGCTTGCTGGATGGCCCGTTCCATCGGATCGAAAGGATCGCGCTGGCTCGAGAGCATGGCGAATTCCAGCGTTTCATGGAATTTTTCCGGAAAGTTGTCATGTTTTAATGATGCTTCTCCATCAAAAGTGTAGAGATCGCCGTGAGTCATGACTTTCGATAAAACCATCCGGTTTTGTGTCAATGTCCCGGTTTTGTCTACGCACAAAACGGTGGCCGCACCCAGCATTTCGATGGCAGGTATCCGGCGTGTCAGGACATGTTTTTGAGCCATGCGCCAAGCACCGAGCCCCAGGAAAATCGCCAGAACCAGAGGGAACTCGGCAGGCATGATACTCATCGCCAGCGTCAAACCGGCCAGAATGCCATTCAACCAGTCATGACGGGTTATGCCATACCAGACAACCAAAAGACCGACGAGTGCGGCGCTGGTGGTTGCCACGACCTTGACGGCATGGCTCGTTTCCGCCTGAACCCGGCTGGTTTCGGTCTCCTGGGAAGAAAGTGCCTTGCCGATTTTTCCCAGTTCGGTTTTTTCACCGATCGCCGTCACGCGGGCGATGCCTTTTCCCTGTACGACTAATGACCCGGAAAACAGGAAAGGCAAATCGTCACCTCCAGGCTTGTTTTCCGAACGGTCATCACTCTTGTCAGAAGCCTGTTTGCGCACGGGAACCGATTCACCGGTCAGAAGCGACTCGTCGACAGTCATGTTTTGCGCTTCCAGCAGAAAGGCGTCCGCCGGGACACGATCGCCTTCAGAAAGAAAAATGATGTCTTCACGAACGACGTCTTTGCCGGAAATCCGGATTTGTTCATTATCCCGCAAGACAAGTGCGCGCGGACTCGTCAAATCGCGCAATGCTTCAAGTGTCCTTTCGCTTTTCTTTTCCTGGAAAAAACTCATGGTCACGATGATCGCGACAGAGCCCAACAAAATCAGGGCATCCTCCAGATTGCCGATCAACAGATAGATAATGCCGCAGGAAAGCAGTAACAGGAACATGGGTTCCGAAACAACGCCCCATGCAATCGCAAGTATCGATTGAGGTTTGGCGGACGACAATTCATTCAACCCTTCTGCTTGCAGTCTTTCTTCGGCCTCCTTCGATGTCAGACCATGAATTTTCTTTTTCTGGATGACTTCGCCGATTGTGGGTTGATTTGTCGTCATGATAAGCAAGGGGTGAACCAATAATAAAAACAGTAAATGAGAACGAGTATCAATTAAAAAACCATTCCCCAAAACCACGAATGGTGCTTTCTTCGTCGGAAGAAAGCACCATTCAGAAATGAAACAATTAATTTTTTAAACCGATTCGCGCAAGGCGTCGATCATTTTTTCCAATTTTACCGTATCTGCACAAAACAGGCGGATCCCTTCGGAAAGTTTTTCCGTCGCCATTGCCTCGTCGTTCAAGGCAAGCCTGAAGGATTTTTCGTCGTAACTGACTCTTTCGATCGGATCGGCCTTCGCAAGTTCCGGACTGAGTTTGCGGGAAACCGGTGCATCGGATTCAGAAAGCTTCTGCAACAGTTCCGGGCTGATCGTCAAAAGATCGCAACCGGCCAGTTCGATAATCTGGGACGTGTTCCGGAAACTGGCTCCCATCACTTCGGTCGGATATCCGAACTTGCGATAGTAATCGTAAATGCGTTTGACAGACTGGACGCCCGGATCGTCTGCACCTGTGTAATCGGTGCCTGTCTGTTTTTTGTACCAGTCGTAAATGCGACCGACAAACGGGGAAATCAGCTGGACTTTCGCCTCGGCACACGCAACGGCCTGTGGCAGGGAAAACATCAGCGTCATGTTGCATCGGATGCCTTCTTTCTGGAGAACTTCAGCGGCACGGATACCTTCCCATGTGGACGCGATTTTGATCAGGACACGATCAGGAGAAATACCTTTTGCCTTGTAAAGTGCAATGAGTTCACGTCCTTTTTTGATGCTTCCTTCGGTATCGAACGACAGGCGTGCGTCCGTTTCAGTTGAAACGCGCCCCGGAACGATCTTCAGAATTTCCACCCCGAAAGCGACCAGCAGGCGGTCCATGATTTCTTCCGTTGTTTTGCCTTTATTGTCACGAACGGTTTTCTCCAGAAGCGACTCATAGGTATCTTTCTGAACGGCTTTCAGAATCAGCGAGGGATTGGTCGTTGAATCTTCCGGTGAATAGCGCTCGATGGACTGGAAATCGCCTGTGTCTGCTACAACGGTCGTATAGTGTTTCAATTGTTCCAGTTGGTTCATATATTTACTTTCACAAAGGGTTCTGGCAGCTTGGATATGGAGTCACTGTTTTAAATTAACACATAATGACGGCTCTGTTATCTCTATGCGGGAATAATCAATATGAAAAACGGATTAAAGCGTGAAGATATCAGCCGACAGAAGAATGAATGATTTTTTTCGGCAACCCGTGTAGTTTTGTTCCGTACGAACATGTCTGTTAATACAAGTATAAGCCAACGACAAAAAATATTTTATTGATAAATCCAATCTTTCGTGGAAATTTGGGATTGGCTGAAGTACGATTCATTTCAATAAAACCATTTTTTATTTAATTTTTATGACAATATTGTTTTGCTGACCATAATCGACTGATTTTATGAAATTCACGCATATTTTGATTGGTTTAATGGCGGTTTTTCTGCTGACATCCTGTCATCAGAAAAAACGTCTCAATGAAACGGAAATCACGCAGATAGCCAAGGAGGCTTATATCTATGGATATCCGATCGTTGAGAATTATCGGAATATGAGTATTTCCGCCATTGACGCCCAAAATCCGAATTTCGTGAAATCTTTCAACGAACTGGCAGTTTTGCCCATGCAAGTGACTACCGAAGTGGAAGTTGCCGAAGCAGAAGACGCGACAGAAAACGGCGATGAAGAAAAAATACAAACCCAGACCGAAATCAGTGTAAAGCCGGGTAAAACGGATATGGCTTACGGCAGTGCCTGGCTCGATTTGCGTCGTGAACCCATTGTCGTTACGATCGCTCCGGTAGAGGAAAAACGTTATTTTTCCGTCCAGTTTGTCGATATGTTCGGAAACGATTTTGACTATTTCAGCAGCCAGAAAGATGGAAGCCGGGGAGGACGTATTCTGCTTGTTGCTCCGGAATGGAAGGGTGACAAACCGGAAGGTATTTCACGAGTAGTCGAATCGCCTTCTTCATTCGTATTCGCCATGTTCCGGCTTCAGATCAGGGATATGGCTGATGCGGCAAAGAATGCAAAAATAATGGATCAATATAAAGTTGAGTCCTTAAGCCAGTATGCACATACGACCCCGCCGCCTGCTCCGCAACCGTTGAATTTTCCGGTTTATAACTCTGCAAAAGCCAAAACGCCCGAGTTTTTCACTTATCTGAATTTTATGCTGCAATTTTGTACGATTCCTAAAGAAGAAAGCGGCATGATGAAACGCTTTGCTGAAATCGGAATTGTTCCGGGCAAGGTTTTCGACTATTCCACCATGTCAGATTCTGAGAAAAAAGCGCTGATAGATGGAATGGCTGCAGGACAGGCAGAGCTGGATGCCATGTCGAAGACAAACGTCAAGGTTCCTGTCCTGTACGGAAGCAGTTCCAATTTGCTGAAGGAAAATTATCCTTACAGGGCCTATATCGCTTCAAAAAATCTTTACGGAAATTCATCCGAAGAAATCTGGGGAATCGTCTATGAAGTCAGCGCAAGCAAGAAGAAACTGAACGGCAAAAATCAGTATGAACTGAGGTTCGAAAAAAACAGATTGCCCCCGGTCAGCGCTTTCTGGTCTCTGTCGGCCTATCCGGTATCGCAGCAGTTTTCCGCGTTCAATCCGGTCAGTTCATATACGATCAGTTCAAACAGGCAATCGTTTAAATCAAATGAAGATGGGACTTTAACCCTGTATCTGCAGCACCAGAAACCGGCAGAGGAAAAACTGGGTAACTGGATGCCGGTTCCGGAGGGGAAATTCATCCTGTTGCTTCAACTTTACCAGCCGAAAGAAGACGTGTTGAAAGGCCAGTGGCCGTCACCGAAAATCATCAGAATGAATAACAGTTCATCACAGGATAGTGCATCGGTTTTATTACCCGTTAATCCGAAATCAAAACAGCCCGTTCTCATCAGGGCTGCGTATCGGTAATGACCCGAAAGCAAAAAAGCACAATCGACGATTGTGCTTTTTTTAAGCTCGAATGCAGTTTATTTTTTCAGGCTTGCTTTTGCCAGAGCAATCAGACCGGAGGTTGAACTGTCGTGATGGGCTGACTCATCTCCTTCAAGTTCATTTTCAATTGTTTTTGCCAGAAGTTTGCCCAGTTCGACGCCCCACTGGTCAAAGCTGTTGACGTTCCAGACGGCCCCCTGAACGAAGGTCTTGTGTTCGTAAAGGGCCATCAGGGCTCCAACCGTT
This sequence comes from Oxalobacter formigenes, assembly GCA_019424645.1. Lineage (GTDB taxonomy): Bacteria > Pseudomonadota > Gammaproteobacteria > Burkholderiales > Burkholderiaceae_D > Oxalobacter > Oxalobacter formigenes_D. The sequence continues at coordinate 95,770 of JAHYZB010000005.1, read as the reverse complement.
TCAGGACGGAGCACATTCATCAATATGGTGTTGCTTGGCCGGTTGCCGGGAAACATTCTTTGTGGTGTCTGTACTTCTGTTTCATGGGAAGACATACCGGCCGCCTCGAGATCGTCTCGCACCTTTTCGGCAGACTTGCCGACCATCAGGGCTTCCGATTGGGCGAAACAATTGGCCAGCAATGCCGCGTGATGTTTTGGCAGGGTGTGATGAGGCTGGAGTGCCGTGATGAAATCGACCGGGATTATGTCCGTGCCCTGATGCAACAACTGGAAATAAGCGTGCTGACCATTCGTTCCCACATTGCCCCAAATGACAGGGCAAGTCTTGTAAGTGACCGCTTCTCCGTTTTTCTGATCCTGTTTTCCATTGCTTTCCATTTCCAGTTGCTGAAGATAATTGGGAAAACTGATCAGGTCCTGAAGATAAGGCGCGATGGAAACAGATGAATATTCCAGGAAATTGCGATTCCAGATACCGACGAGTCCAAGAATGACCGGCATGTTGGACGGCAGTGGTGCGTTCCTGAAATGCACATCCATTGCATAGGCACCTGCCAGAAATTCCGCAAAGTGGTTGTATCCGATTGCCAGAACAAGTGGCAGCCCGATGGCCGACCAGACCGAATAACGCCCCCCAACCCAATCCCAGAAAGGAAACATGTTGTCTTCAGGAATACCGAATTTTCTGACGGCGGGAGCATTCGTTGAAATGGCGATGAAATGACGGGACAAGTCGCGAATTGTGCCTGAATTCAGAAACCAGCTACGCGCCGACTGGGCATTGAGCATGGTTTCAAGCGTTGTAAACGTTTTGGAAGCGACGATAAACAGCGTGGTTTCGGGATCGACTTTATCAAGAACCGCTTCCAGATCGTGTCCGTCCACGTTCGCGACGAAATGAACGGCCAGACCTTTTACATGAAAATGACGCAACGCTTGCGCCGCCATTCTCGGACCGAGGTCCGATCCGCCAATACCGATGTTGACGATATCGGTGATCTTCTTGCCGGAAAATCCCTTCCATTCTCCTGAATGAATTTTCTCGGAGAATTCACGCATGCGATCGAGAACAGCGTGTATTTCAGGAATGATATTTTTGCCGTCCACCAGTACTTTTTCATAGCGGGGAGCCCGGAGAGCAGTATGTAATACGGCGCGGTGTTCCGTTGTGTTGATCTTGTCGCCCCGAAACATGTCGTCACGTTTTTGTTCAACCCGGCATTCTTTTGCCAGCTCGACAAGCAGTTCCACTGTTTTACCGGAAAGACAGTTTTTGGAGTAGTCAAGGAAAAGGCCGCCGGCCGTCAGGGTCATGGCAGGAAAACGGCCCGGATCTTTTTCGAAAAGATCGGCAAGCGACCATTTTTTCGCCTCCTGAAGATGAGTTGTCAGTTTTTTAAAGATGGCTGCGTTAACGAGATTGGTTGTGTTCATGGCAAATATTTGACAGGAAAGACAATCGGTTGACGGCCTTAAAACAGTTGCTTTTCAAGGTCCAGAAGCTAGTTTATTGAAGATAACACACTATAGACCGTATTTTGCCACTTATGGTTATGAATCCGCAAAATCGGATTCACGTTGAAAGTTTAATGACTTTTCAAATGAATTGTCCTGGTTCTCATAAAGAATCAGGTTGCTCTTTTTGCTATCTATACTGACAGTTTAATTATTTTCGCAATGAAACAAGCGGTTTCAGGAATGAAAATGCATATCTGTTATAGTTATAGATAAATGTTGTCCTGTTTATTTTGGCAGAAGGCATGCTACGAATCGCTTTCTGCTGCATTGCAGGCTATTTTCTTCCAGTAACGGGTCGGGGAGTTGACCATGAGTGAAAAAAAGATAATAGCCCCGAGGGGTTTATTGCAATTATCAATGGCCGGGCTTCGTCGAAGGTTTGCACGACAGTTGCCAGAGTGGTATTGGGTCGTTCACCAGTCTAATGAAGTATCTGATTTTATTGCCCGCATAAATGAACGTGTCGCTGATCCCGATTGTTTTGAAAGCGGCTGGCAACAGGATGCTGCCAAAACGTTGAAATGCTTCGCCATCTATGAATCGAAATCCGTCTGCGAGATGTCACGTGGAAGTGACCTGCAGATAAAAACATTGACCCTGCTTTGGCGTTTTATAAAAGGGAAAATTTTACCGGAGGATATGCCTACGGACCTGTTTGTCGATTTGTATGTCCTGTTCATGCAGCTCGAGGGACGCTATATTCCCAGGGTCCAACTGACAGTGAAACCGTACAGGAAACGCTGGCCTGATGGTCTGGACGATTC